>CAUWIT010000005.1:0-98553 GCA_963558965.1 uncultured Clostridia bacterium
AGACTGTGCAGCATTGTTAGCTTCATTCTTTGCGGCTCCCATGCTCTTCATTGTTGGGAATAGCATTACGTCTCTAATTGATGGAGCATCAGTTAGAAGCATAATTATTCTGTCAATACCCATACCTAATCCGCCTGTTGGAGGTAGACCAACTTCAAGTGCATTTACGAAATCTTCATCCATTGGATGTGCTTCATCGTCTACACCAGTATCTAGCTGTGCCTGCTGATCCTTAAATCTTTCGTACTGGTCAATTGGATCATTTAACTCTGAGAATGCGTTAGCGATTTCCCATCCGTTTATATAAGCTTCAAATCTTCTTGTAATTCTTGGATCTTCTGGATCTCTCTTTGATAGTGGAGAGATTTCAACTGGATGTCCTGTAACGAAAATAGGGCCATCTAAAAATCCTGGAGCTTCTTCGCAGTATTCTTCAAACATTTCAGCGATTAGCTTACCACGAGTCCAGTCCTTAACTTCTTCTTTGTCCATACCGTATTCAATAGCTGCTGCTCTTGCTTCTTCATCAGTATCGATTGTAGCAAAATCAACACCTGTAATCTTTTTAACAGCTTCTGCCATATCGATTCTGTTCCATGGAGGTGTTAAGTCAAACTTTTTGCCTTGGTATTCGATAATTGGTGTGCCATTTAATTTGATTGCAGCTTTTGAAACTATCTGTTCTAACACTCTCATTGTGTCTTCCATATCGCCGTAAGCCATGTAGCATTCCATTGAAGTAAATTCAGGGTTATGGTTTCTATCCATACCTTCATTTCTGAACATTTTACCCATTTCATATACTCTATCTAGACCACCAACGATAAGTCTCTTTAAGAATAATTCGTTAGATATTCTTAGTTTCATATCCATGTGTAGAGTGTTGTGATGAGTGTTAAAAGGTCTTGCATTTGCACCACCTGCAATTGTTGTTAAGATTGGTGTATCTACTTCTAGGTATCCAAAGTCTTCTTCAAGAACTCTCTTGATTTCTTTAATAATTATAGCTCTCTTGTAGAATGTTTCTCTAACCTCTTCATTCATAACTAAGTCTACATATCTCTGTCTGTATCTTAGATCTGTATCTTTTAGGCCCTGCCATTTGTTTGGTAATACCTGTAGTGACTTAGTCATTAGTACTACTTTTGATGCTTTTACTGAGATTTCACCATGTCTAGTTTTAAATACTTCACCAACTACTCCTAAGATATCGCCGATATCATAAGTCTTAAACCAATCGTATTCTTCTTGAGTAATCATATCACGACGTACATATACCTGGATACGTCCTTCTTTATCCTGAATATCGATAAATGAAGCTTTACCCATATCTCTTTTTGCCATAATTCTTCCAGCAATTGATACTTCTTTTCCTTCCATGTTATCGAAATCATCTTTAATTGACTGGCTGTGGTTAGTTACATCCCATTTTTCTACTAAAAATGGATTTCTACCTGCTTCCTGAAGTTTCTTTAGCTTTTCTCTTCTAATTTGTCTTTGCTCATTTAGCTCTTCTTCTGAAATTTCTTCAACTTCAGGATTTACTGTTCTGTTTTCTTCGCTCATCGTTACACCTCTCTATACTTACTTATTAATTTCTACTACTTCGTAAAAAATCTTACCATCTGGGATTTCTACTTCAACAACTTCGCCTACGCCTGCTCCAATTAGAGCTTTACCTACTGCTGATTCGTTTGAAATACGTCCTGCAAATGGATCTGTTTCAGTTGAACCTACAATCTGATACTGAACTGTTTCGTCACTACCCTGTTCTTTTAGAACTACTGTATATCCAACATTTACCTTTGTTGGGCCATCTGCACCATCTTCAACGTCATCGATGATTTTAGCATTTCTAATCATCTGTTCAAGTTTGTTGATTCTATCTTCTAGTTCTGCCTGTTCTTCTTTAGCTGCATCGTATTCAGCATTTTCAGAAAGGTCACCAAAACTTCTTGCTTCTTTTAGTCTTTCTGCTACTTCCGCTCTTCTAACAGATACGGCATGTTCATGTTCTTCTTGTATTTTCTCAAACCCTTCTCTGGTTAATAGTACTTCTTCATTCATGTTAGTCCTTCTCCTTTCACTCTCGGTCGTATTGAATCATTATATTAATTTTCAAAACGATTGTCAATTTACTCAATAATATCAATGTTTATCTCGGTACTCTCCGTAGTATAAACTAAATTTGCATAACTTAATTCAAAAGATAAAACATCACCTATTTTTATTTTATCTTTAATTGCTTCACAATCGACTAATGTATGGTCGCTTGATGCTCCCCAAACTTTTATATTAGCTATTTTAGGAATGAGCATTTCGGGGAATCCATAGTCTATTTTGCCTCCAGCAAGTATCACTCTCCTCTTGATGCCTTCATCTACAAATTGTTTTTCTAAACCAAATCCATCTCTAGATATTTTACCTACTGGATAAGTCGGTTTATCTCTGTTTTCCACAACTTGCATATCAAGAGTAAATACATCTTGGTACATTTTACCATATTTAGATGGCCATATGTCCATTAAATCTCTGGCAAGTAAAATCGCTTCGCCTATGCGAAGATGATTAACCCTTTTAGGCATAGTCTCATCGAATAATCTAGGCATAGCCAATGTGCCACCACCGCTGATATATTGCAATTTTCTACCTATAGCCTCTTCAACTATTTCTGCATCTCTAACTAGCTCTTCCATTTTTTCTCTAGTATTTTCAAGAGCTCCATAACAACCTAAGTTGGTACCTATACCTTGTAGTTCTATATTTTCTAGCTTAAATTCAACTTCTTTTGCAGCTTCAACTAAATCTGAAATTTCCCAAAAGCCTTCTCGCAAATCGCCTATATCATCCATAAGTATGACTTTATGGATTTTATTTTGTTTCTTTGCTTCTTCATTTAAAAGTCTAATAGTTTCAATATCGCTATTTAAACTTGAAGTTGTATATTTTACGACTTCTTCAATTTCAGACAACATAGGTATACGTATAAGTAATTTATCAATTTCTATACCATCTTGTGCTGCCCTTTTTAAATGAGACAATCTAGATGAAGAAATAGAGTCGATACCTGATTGTGCAAATACTCGACTGCATTCCAAAATGCCATTACAGCCTTTTATAACTCCTGAAACAGCAATATTCCTTTCGTCACATAAAGCTTTAATGTTTTTTAAATTGCTTCTTAATTTTGGCAAATCCACATTTAGCTTAGGATATATGCTCATTTATTTTCCTCCGCAAATCTAGTAATCTTATTAGATGTATTCTTTTTCAATGGTTCTTTTCTCACTGAAATACGTCCAATACGTTTATAAATCGGATTTTCTTCGTTGTATTTATCAATTACACCTTCTACAAGTTTTTCAAGTTCTCTTTCGCTTAAGTCGTCACCGTAAAACTCTTCAACAGCTTCCATATCTAGAACAACGCTGGCAGCAATACGATTGTCATTCTTGTTTTCTGAAGGCTCTTCAAATACCATTGATTCTAGCACTATCGGTGATAGGTTGATCAAGTATTCAACTTCTTCTGGGTATACGTTTTCACCGTTTTTAGTGATGATAACATTTTTCTTACGGCCTGTGATAAATACGTAGCCGTCTTTGTCTTTGTATCCCATATCACCTGTGCGGAACCAACCGTTTACAATTGTTTCGTCAGTTAGTTCTGGCATATTGTAGTAACCTAACATAACGTTTGGTCCTTTAACGCAGATTTCGCCTATGCCATCTTCATCTTTTTGATCTATTTTTACTTCGATACCAGGAAATTCAATACCGATTGATGCTGGATTTGGAGCTGTGTCCGGGTTAAGAGCTGCTAGTGGAGCGCACTCTGTTAAACCGTATCCCTGTACTGCATTTATGCCAAATGCTCTAATGCCATCAAGTACTTCTGGGTTTATTGCCGCACCGCCGCAAATCATCATACGCATATTTCCACCGAATACTGCCAAAATATCTTTGAAAAATATTTTTCCTAAATCAATGCCTATTTTCTTAGTTTTATTATTTATTTTAATAACCTTTTTAAGCAATTTTTCTTTGCCCTGTTTTCTAACATTTTGCCATATCTTTTTATATAGCAATTCGAAAATTGCAGGAACTCCTAAAAACATAGTTGGCTTGATTTCAGCTAGGTTTTTAGTAATATATTTTAATCCTTCGCAGTATGCAATTGATGCACCTTTGTATAGTGGCATCAAAAATCCACATGTGCATTCGTATGTGTGATGCACTGGCAATACTGAAAAGAATATATCTGATGGATTAACTTTTAAAATTGTTGGAGCTGCCATTAGGTCTTCGGCAATATTACCGTGGGATAGCATAACTCCCTTTGAAACTCCTGTTGTACCTGAAGTAAATAAAAGTATGCTCATAACATCTCTGATTATCTGAGCCTCTGTAAATCTCTTATCTCCCTGTGCAACTAGTTCTTTACCTTTTTCAAGTAATTTATCCCAAGATAGTGATGTCTCGCTATCTTCTTCAGCTTGCATATTTATTAGAACATCAAGATTGTTATTTGGATTTTTCTTGATTTCTGCAAATACATTTTCATATTTTTTGTCAAATATAACTGCGGAAACTTCTGATTGTTCTACCAAATCTTCCAATGTTGTAGCTGGTAGTTCTTTATCAAATGGCACTACTGTACCAGTACCGCAAACTATACCTAAATATGAGATAGCCCATTTGTGTGAATTTGCACCGATTACAGCGATACGCTTGTCCTTTAAACCTAAATCTATTAGCCCAGTACCCATGCCATTCATCATTTCTAACATTTCTTTGTATGTTATTGACTCATAAGGCTGGCCCTTTTTCATTTTTTCGTAAAAGGCAACATTGTCACCATAAAGCTCTACACTTGTTTCAATCATGTGTTTGATATCTGTAATAGGTCTAGAGTCTTTATATTTAACTGCCGGTCTTGGATCTGCTTCTATATTGGCAGCAACTTGTTTTGCATATTCAAGCTCTTTCGATTTTACTGCTAAATATTCTTCTTTTAGCATATTGGAATTTTACCCTCCCTTATCTATTAAACTATTTTCCATTTAGGTTTGATTCTAAATGTCTTTTTATCTTTCGTGTTGTTGTTTTTTCAAATTCTGTTTTTCTGATATTAAATCTCTTAATGCGTTTGTAGTTTGGCATCTGGCTGTTTACTTCTTCGATTATATCGTTTATCAAAGCCTTTAGCTGCTCTTCATCTAAATCCCCTTTTTCTTCTTTAATCAAAGGATAGTTTGGATAAACTTCCGCTTTTACGATAACATCGTCATTTCTCATACCATCTACGCCGTGAACTAAAACTTCTTCGATGTATGGATATTCTCCCAAAACGTATTCAATTTCTTCTGGGAATATATTTTTACCATTTTTAGTTACGATTACGCTTTTTTTGCGTCCTGAAACATATAAAAATCCTTCGTCGTCCATATATCCATAGTCACCTGTATGTAACCATCCATCATGAATGGCTTCTGCTGTTGCTTCTGGGTTTTCGTAGTATCCTATCATTACTGATGGTCCTTTACATATGATTTCCCCAACGCCATTTTCATCTTGGTCTATAATTTTAACTTCTGTGCCTGGCATAGGTAATCCAACTGAATCTGGTTTACTGTAGCAATCTTTATTTACAGCGATTATCGGAGCGTTTTCAGTCATACCATAACCCTGTATCATAGGTATGCCCATTGCCTGATAATCTTCGATTACTTTTGGATTTATAGCTGCTCCACCAGCGATGAAAAGATGTACTCCTCCACCTAAAGCTTCGTGTACTGTACCAAACATCTTTTTAACGATTTTAGGATGATTGTATAGTTTGAATTTATTTGACAAGTCCATTGCTCTACGCATTTTTTTATCGCTTCCTGATGCAGCTGCTTTTTTCCAAACTTTTTTATGCATAGTTTCGAATATCAATGGAACTGCTAACATAACATTTGCTGGGATTTCCTGAAGATTTTTCTGGATATGCTTCAAACCTTCGCAAATAGCTATGGTCATTCCCTGATAAATAGCTGTCATTATATGACAAGTCATCTCGTAAGTATGATGCATTGGAAGTACAGAAAGACCTATACCGTTTTCCATAATTTTTACATACTTAGACATATTGTAAACATTTGCAGTTATATTTTTGTGACTTAACATAACTCCTTTTGCCATACCTGTTGTACCTGATGTAAAAAGAAGTGCCGCAAGTGCTTCATTGTCTATCTGACTATTTACAAACTCTTTGTTGCCTTCTTCCATACTTTGCTTACCTGCTTCAATTAAGTCATCAAAAGAAAGTCTATCTGCCTCTTCATCTTCAAAATTCATGCGAATAGCATATTTGATTTGCTCTCTCATTTCCTCGTCTAAAAGGATTTCGTCGATAACTCTTTTTACCTTTTTAGAATAAACTACTGCACTTACTCCAGCTCTCTGTAGCAATGCTTTGATTTCCATAGTTTTTAATTCTCTATCAATAGGTACGATTACACCTGTACCATTGACTGTTGCAAAATAAGTAACAACCCAAGGATAACTATTTTCTCCGATAACAGCAATTTTTTTCCCTTTTAAGCCCAAGTTTATAAAACTAGTTCCAAGGCCGTTAACATCCATGTAAAACTGGCCGTATGAAATTGGCTGATATGTGCCGCCTGGTTTATCTTTTACAAGAAATGCATCTTTTGTATTAAACATTTCGCAACTAGTTGTCAATAAGTCTTTTAAATTTGATATTGGGCGCATCTCATAGAGAACGTCTTTATACTTCTTGCTATTCATAATTATTTTTCTCCTAAGTATTCTCCCACAATTCTGATTGCATCTTCGATACAACCTTCACAAGATCTAAGTACTTTTTTTGTTTCAACTCCCTTTAGTTCACTACAAATAAGTGACTGATTTTTTTCTTTAAATTTGTTTTGGAAGTCTACTGCAATTTTTCTTGTAGCACCTTTTGTAGTATTTTTTTCAGTATTGCCATCTGCATTTTCAAGTCCTGCTACCATTACCATACCAGTTACTGCACCGCATACAGATAGCAATCCCATACCGCCGCCAAAGCCTTCAGCTACTTTTAGCATTTGTGATTCTGTAAAATCATCGTACTTATCACTAAATGCGCATAAAACTGCCTGGCAACAGTTGTAACCCCTTTTCCTGCTTTCTTCAGCAATTTTTACTCTTTCTTCTATATTCATGTTCTAATCTCCTTAAGCATTGTAATAATCTAATCATTGTATTATATCATATCAAACCTACAATCTTCAACGGTTATATCAAATTTACAAATGCCTTTGTATGGACAATATGTACAACTTGTAGTGTTTTTATTCTTTTTAGGACTTATTTGAATGTTACCTTTTGTAAGTTCATTGGCCATATCTTTAACCTTAGTTTCGATATCGCTTAACAACTTGTCAAACTGTGCTTGTCCCATAACGTTTTTTCCGTTGGTATAAACCTTGCTACTTCGACCTGTGGAAACACCATCCAATGCTGATTTAACTCTGTCATCGTCTAGCAAGAAACCGCTAAGTTTATACTGTTTTTCCATTTCTTTAGATATATCCTCTGGATCCTTTGCATCTTTTGCTGCTGCCTCGTCTATGTGGAAATAAAAGGCGCCAGCTGGCTGTAAATCTTTTATTCTTTTGCTGTTTAAAGTAGCCATTAGATATATAAATAGCTGTAGTTTTACACCTGCTCTAGCTTCTTTTTCATCATACTTATCATTTCCTGATTTGTAGTCTATAACTTTACTAAAGTTATCCGTCAAAACATCCCATCTGTCGATTTGTCCTTCGATAAGGGCTGTTCCATTTTCAACATCTATATCGATTGGCGGCAGTTTTTTCCCTTTTCCAAAGCCTACTTCAAATTGCATTTCCTCTATTGCACCGACTTTTATATGTTCAATTGCCATCCAAACGCTGTCACAGCAAACTCGTTCAATACGCTTTGCTTTGTATTCTTCGTATTTACTTTGGGACATTATGCCTTCCATGTAGTCCTTGCTAATTTCTGTCAATATTTTTTTAACTTTGCTATCAGACTCTTCCCTAGTTATTTTCATCCAAGGTGAATCAGAACTTGTCACCTTTTGGTTAGCTGTCATAGCTTTATTTAATTCGTTTGAAATGCGCATCAAACATTCGTGATATATAGTTCCAGCTTCAGGTGCCCCAATTGTATACTCACGATTTTCCTCCAGTTTTAAGCCGTAATTTACAAAATGTGCAAATGGACATCTTCCAAACTTTTCTAGACGTGAAGGGCTTAAACGAAAATCGTCGTCTACAGAATTTTTATAAAGCTGAGATGCTGTTATCATACTTAAATTATCTTCACCAAAAGTCTTTGCAAGCATATCAACTAGCTTATCTACATCTTCATTTTTCTGGAAATATCTAAAGATTTTAGTCCAGTTTGGATCTATTTCACCAGTTTGGATCATCTCAACTAGAGAGTTTATCATATTGTTTCGAGTCGCATCTATGCCGCCTATTAAATATGAAAATTCACTACCTTCAAATCTATCTCTAACTATCTCAAGAGAAGGAAAAATCTCTGTCATCTTTGTAAATATAGACGAAGGTGTCATGGATTTTCCTTCGTTATCTGACACAGCATAACTCATATATAATTTTTCCTCTGTCTTAGATATATTTTTGTAAATAGCCATGGACTCTTCCATAGTTTTTAACTGAGAAAGCTTGCAAATCCTTATATTGTTGTGATCTAAAAATGTTCTTTCATCTTCGTTTAGTATACCTGTATCCACCTGTTGAGCTGGCAAAACTCCTTCTATTGCATTTACAATAACTGTAGCTTTTATATGGTTACGTCTTGTTCTTTGCATAGTACCCATAATCAAGCCGTCAACTGTAGGCGGTAAAAGACCTATTTCAGCCAACTCAAATCCAGATTTAAGGATTTCAACAAATTCTTTTTTGCTAATTTTTTCATCCCCTAAACCTTCCACCATCTGATCTAAAACATTGGTGATAGCATCCCAAATTTGACTGCTCTCCTGAGCTATTTCAAAACGGTATTCTTCTTCTTGTTTTTCTTCAAGACTTTCGATTTTAGCTTCTATATCTATTACATCAATTAAAAAGTTTTCAAAAGCTTCAGCTTTTTCTCTAACGGTTTTTCCATCTGTAAAGCTGCGATTAAATTCTTCTAAATCTCCTGTTATTTCTTTTCTCGTCTCATTGAACTCTTGGATTTCTTCAGGTTCAAATCTAGATACGCCTTTTGTAAAATCCTTTTTCCACTGTGCCCCTCTAATATTAAAAATATTTGCGTAAATTTCAAGGGCTTCAACTCTGTCTTCATCTGAACACGCAAATCCAGTTTTTGCCATGCGGATAACATCTTCTTTTCGATAGTTGTATCCGATTACATCTAGGAGAGCCAATATGTAGTTTACCGCTGGATGATGCATAATATTTCGCTTTTTATCTATAAATAAATCCATGCCATACTCTGCAAAAACTCGTTTGTAAAGTTCTCCTGTATTTTCCAAATCATTGGAAATTATGGCTATATCGCTGTATTTGTAGCCATGGTCTCTAACAAGTCCAAGTACGTAAATCGCCGCATTTACCGCTTCATTGTAAAGGTTTGTTGTCTTTTGCAAAAGCACGTTGCCAGCTGGTTTCTTGGCATCAAAAGAGATTGCGTAAAGCGACTGCTCTATGGCTGCGATATCATCATTTGTGGATAACCCATATGTCATTCCTATAGGTGTAACTACTGTAGCAGGAATGACTTTTTCTAGGCTCTCAATCATACTTTTACCTATGGCAAACAGCTCTTTTTCAGACTCCGACTCATCATAAGTAATAACCAAATTTACCCTGTCAGCCCATTTTTCCATTTCTTTGACTACCATTTTATTTCTATCTGTAAATGAGTCAAAGCCGTAAATCCAAACAGTTGTATGGTCTAAAACCCCTGTTTCACCAATTTTTGAAACGTAGTAGGAAATGTAGTCTTCGCTATCTATGTATTTACCTTGAATATATTCCTCGTAACTTTGGTAAATTATTTTAATTTCCTGCAATTTTTTCTTTAAAATAGTGTCGTCTTTAACATTTGTTATCGCTTCATCTAGGTCTTCAACAGATGTATTGTGTTGCTTTAGGTCAGATACAAAGTCATTTACCATTTCCACAAAGTCGGTTTTGCCCGCACTACCTTGGAAGATTTCAAGTTCCTTTGACTTATCTCTTATAATTTTAGTCAAAATCATCTGTCTGCCTTCACGACCTAAAACATTTGGTTTTGCTCCTGCTCGTTTTACGACAATTTCGCCAAATCTTGAAAAACTCATAATATCTATATCTATTAGAGCTTTTTTTTGTAAATAAAAGAAGGCATCCCTTTCTGCCTCCAAAGTATACTGATCGGGCACGATCAATAGGGCTTTGCCTTCTAAGTTGTCAAATATAAATTTACTTTTATTTAAATTTTCTCTGCCGTAATAAATATTTAACATATTTTATACCTCAACTATATCTAGTAAATCGCTTGCTTTTTCTATTACGAAATCCGGTTTGTAAGGTCCGGCTTCTTCAAGTGTTGTAACATCTTCGCTCCAGCCAACTAAAACTGATTTTACTCCTGCGTTTTTTGCGGCTTCCAAGTCGAACAATGTATCCCCCACCATTAGAGTTTCTTCTTTTGTTGAATCTAGCTGGCTCATTGCTTTTAGTATCGGTTCTGGATGAGGCTTGTGTTTTTCTACTTTGTTTGCAGTTATTAGGCTATCAAAACATTGAAGCATACCTGCTTCTTCAAGACCTTTTTCCGCAGATATATCAAGTCTTGAAGTAACAAGTCCAATTTTACAACCTTTTGCTTTTAAAGCTAAAACTGTTTCTACTACTCCATCAAAGGGCACCATCATTTCTCCATGGTGATCCTTTTGATATTCTCTATAAATTTCTAGACATTTATCGATTGAGTGTTCAGGGAAAAGCTTTGCTAAAGATACTTTTAACGGTTCTCCAAAAGTGTTTTTCAATATTTCTTCGCTAGGATTTTCCCCTTTTAAAACTTGAAACAAATGTTTCCAAGAGTTGATAATGCCATCTCTTGTATTCATCATTGTTCCATCAAAGTCTAATAATACTGTATTTATCATTTATTTTTCCTTCATCGTTAGTGCTACTTTTTGTTTTTCTTTATCTATTTCTAATATTTTTACTTTTACTGTATCTCCTACTGAAACAACATCCATTGGGTGTTTTACAAATTTGTCGCTTAGCTGGGAAATGTGTACAAGTCCGTCGTTTTTTACACCGATATCGACAAAAGCACCAAAGTCAACTACATTTCTTACAGTACCTGTAAGTTCCATACCTGGCTCAAGATCGTCAAAATCTCTTACATCATTTCTAAAGATTACTGCTGGCGCATCTTCACGAGGGTCTCTGCCTGGTTTTTTAATTTCATCTACGATATCTTTTAATGTAAATTCGCCTATACCTAAGTCTGCTGCCATTGCTTTTTCAGCTTTGCCTAGGTTTTCCAAAGGATTTTCCGGTTTTGCTTGTAGCTCTTTTAAAGCGCTAAAATCTTTAATTCTCTTAGTTGGTTTCTTTTCTTTTTTAGGAGCGTAGATTTTACAAATAGCTTCTTCAATATTTGCTGCTCCACCTTTTGCTAATTCTTCCTTGTCAATGCCTAACTTTTGAAGTATAGCTTCTGCTGACTTGTATGATTCGGGATGAACTGAAGTTCCATCCAGTGGATTTTTTCCATCTGAAATACGTAAAAATCCTGCGCACTGTTCAAAGGCTTTTGGCCCTAATTTAGCAACTTTTTTTAGCTCTTTTCTATCTGTAAATACGCCGTTTTCTTCTCTGTAGGCAACTATGTTTTTTGCTATTGTATTATTTATACCTGCAATATGTGATAAAAGTGATGGTGAAGCAGTATTTAAGTCTACTCCTACTCTATTTACACAATCTTCTACTACTGCATCTAGTGCTTTTTCAAGATTTTTTTGATTAATGTCATGTTGGTACTGTCCTACACCTATGCTCTTTGTAGGTATTTTTACTAGCTCAGCTAAAGGATCTTGCAGTCTTCTACCAAGAGACATAGCACCTCTAGTTGTTACATCCAAATCTGGATATTCTTCTGTTGCAAGTTTAGAAGCCGAATAAACTGATGCTCCTGCTTCGTTAACTATTGTATATTGCAAGTCTCTGCCACTTTTCTTAATGTAGTTTGCAACAACCTCTTCAGTTTCTCTACTAGCTGTACCATTACCGATAACTATTGTATTGATTTTAAATTTATCTACTAGTTTATCTAAAGTTTTTTCTGTTCCAGCAATATCTTCTTTTGGTTTAGTTGGATAAATAGTAGTATATGCCAATAATTTACCAGTTTCATTTATAACTGCAACTTTACATCCTGTTCTGTATCCTGGGTCTATTGATATAATACGAGCACCTTTTACCGGTGGTACCATCAATAGTTTTTCTGTATTTTTTGCAAATATTTTTACAGCTTCTGCTTCTGCTCTCTCAGTAAGTATATTTCTCATTTCTCTTTCAATTGAAGGAGCGATAAGTCTTTTATATGTATCTTGGATAGTTTCAGTTAAACAGTCAGTAAATATGGATTTACTGTTAGTTATAACTTTTTTTGCAATTATAGCTTCCATTTCTTCAGCTATAGTTACAACTTTAACTTTTATAAACTTTTCTTTTTCTCCTCTGTTTATAGCTAAAACTCTGTGATTAGGGATTGTGCTTATACCCTCACTTGCATCGTAATACATTTCATAAACAGATTTCTCTTCCTTGTCTACAGCTTCAGTTTTTATAACTCCAACGTTTTCAGTCTTTTCTCTCAATACAGCTGTCAACTCTGGATCATCTGAAATAATTTCAGCTATAATATCCATCGCTCCTTTTAGAGCATCTGCTGGAGTATTTACTTCTTTTTCAACATTTACATACTGACTTGCTATTTGGTCTAAATCACCTGATTCTAATTTTTGTTCTAGCATAACCATTGCAAGAGGTTCAAGACCTTTTTCTTTTGCCTTTGAAGCTCTTGTCGCTTTTTTCTGCTTAAATGGTTTATATAGATCTTCTACTCTTTGAAGAACTTCTGCTGCTAAAATATCTGATTTTAATTCTTCAGTTAATTTACCCTGTTCCTCAATTAATCTTATAACTTCTTCTTTTCTTTCTTCTAGACCTCTTAGATATGTAAGTCTTTCATCTAAATCACGAAGGATTTCATCGCTTAAACCTCCAGTAACTTCCTTACGGTAACGAGCGATAAAAGGAATTGTGTTTCCGCTGTCGATTAGCTCAACTGTAGCTTCCACCTGTTTAAGTCCTATATTAAATTCTTTTGCAATTTTCTCTAAAATGTTCATAAATATTTAATCCTTTTGCTTTAATTTTTCATTGATAAAGTAGTCCAAATCTCCATCTAGCACTTTATCAACATTGCCTACTTCAGCGCCTGTTCTATGGTCTTTTACCATTGTATATGGATGGAAAACATAAGAACGAATTTGGCTTCCCCATGTTATTTGAGAGTAGTCACCTTTTAGTTCCTTTAAGTTTTCCTTGTGTTCTTGCTCCTTTAGTTCTATCAATTTTGACATAAGCATTTTCATAGCCATGTCTTTGTTTTGATGCTGGGAACGTTCATTTTGACAAGATACAACTATGTTAGTAGGAATGTGTGTTATGCGTATTGCAGAGTCTGTCTTGTTTACGTGTTGTCCACCTGCACCGCTAGATCTAAATGTATCTATACGCAAATCATCTGGATCGATTTCTACTGAAATATCCTCATCGATTTCTGGCATAACATCTACAGATGCAAATGATGTATGTCTCCTACCTGAAGAGTCAAAAGGCGAAATACGAACTAGTCTATGTACTCCCTTTTCGTTTTTCAAATATCCGTAAGCGTTTGTACCTTCGATTAGCAAAGTCGCTGCTTTTATGCCACCTTCTGTATCTTCTTGTAAGTACAAAGTCTTAACTTTATATCCTTTTTTCTCACCGTATCTTATATACATACGAAGTAAAATTTCCGCCCAGTCCTGTGCATCTGTTCCACCTGAGCCCGCATGAATAGAGAGTATGGCATTATTTTCGTCGTACTCTCCTGTTAGCAATGTTTTTATTTTTATTTTTTCTAGTTCAGCTTGAAAATTATCTTTTAGTTCTTCTATTTCACTAACTAAAGTCTCATCATCTTCTTCTGTAGCAAGTTCTATCATAACTTTAATATCTTCAAGTGCTGTTTCTAGATTTTCGTATTCTTCTAATTTATCTTCTAATACTTTTTTGTTTTTTAAAAGGTTTTGGGCTGATCCTTGATCATCCCAAAAACCTTCTTTTGTACTTTGATTTGTGTAGTCTTCTATCTTTGCCCTTAAACTAGCTGGGTCAAAGAGACTCACCTACCTCTTTTAGATTTGCTTCCATTTCTGGCAGCTGATTTTTGATGTCATCTATCATAATCATGTATTTTTCACTTCGCTTTCATTAGTTTTTTCCACAGCAGTGTTTATATTTTTTGCCGCTTCCACATGGACAAGGATCGTTTCTACCTACTTTAGGTTGATCTCTTCTCACTGTTTCCTGCTTCTTTTCTCTTTCTGGGATTTCTGCTTCTTCTGGTGCTCCTCCCATTTGTTCTGCCATGTATTCTCTTTCAATTTCAGATACGTCTTCTTTCTTTTCTTGACCTTTGCTGATTACTTCTTTTCTTTCAGTTCTTGTTTCAATTGTTACGTTGAAGCAGTATTTAACTGTATCTTCTTTAATTGAGCCAATCATTTCATTGAACATATCGAAACCTTCTTGAGCATATGCTGCTGCTGGATCCTGCTGTCCATATCCTCTTAAACCGATACCACTCTTTAGCTGATCCATTGCATCGATATGATCCATCCACTTGTTGTCTACAACTCTAAGTAGGATCATTCTTTCTAGTTCACGCATACGTTCAACGCCGATTTCAGCTTCTTTTTCTTCGTAAAGTCTTGCAAATTCAGCTTTAATATCTTCAAGTAAACTGTCGTGTGTCATTTTCATAAGTGCATCTTCACTTGTATCAACACCTTCGTATCTGTAACAGATTCTCTTTAGATTTTTTGTTAAAGTATCAAAATCCCATTCTTCTGGGAACTTGCTGTCAGCTGTAATTGGAAGTAAGCAGTTTTCAATTAATTCGGCTGTCATATTTTCTATATATGATTTTAGATTTTCACCAAATAGAACTTTTTTTCTTTCGCCGTATATAATTTCTCTCTGTTTGTTCATTACATTGTCGTACTGCAATACATATTTTCTTATGCCGAAGTTTTTACCTTCAACTTTTTTCTGAGCGTTTTCGATTTGCTTAGTAATCATCTTAGCTTCTATAGCTTCGTCATCTTCTAGTCCCATTTTTTTAACTAGAGCCTGCATACGTTCTCCACCGAAAAGTCTAAGTAGTTCGTCTTCCATAGAGATGCAAAATACAGTTTCACCAGGGTCTCCTTGACGACCAGAACGTCCTCTTAACTGGTTATCAATACGTCTTGATTCGTGTCTTTCTGTACCGATAATACATAGACCGCCTAACTCTCTTACTCTATTTTGTTCATCTTTTCTTTCTTCAGTATATTTTTCTAGAAGTTTATTGTATTCTTCTCTAGCTGCTAAAATTTCTTCGTTGTCTGTTGGAATTAAAGTTGATGCGTAAGCTATAACATCTGATGGATAACCTGCTTTTGCCATTTCTTTTTTAGCTTCAAACTCTGGGTTACCACCAAGGATAATATCTGTACCTCTACCTGCCATGTTAGTTGCAATTGTAATCGCACCTTCACGACCTGCTTCAGCTACGATTTCAGCTTCTTTTTCATGATTTTTAGCATTCAAAATATTGAAGTTTTTAACTCCTCTTTTTCTAAGCATATCTGCGATTAACTCAGAATTTTCAATTGAAATTGTACCGATAAGTACTGGCTGTCCTTTTTTATGTGCCTCTACTACTCTTTCGGCTATGGCATTGTATTTACCTTGTTCTGTTGGATAAACAGAATCCTGGTTGTCAATTCTGGCAATCGGTTTGTTTGTAGGTATAACAACAACGTCCATATTGTAAATATCTATAAATTCACTTTCTTCTGTTTTAGCTGTACCAGTCATACCTGCAAGTTTGTTGTACATACGGAAGTAGTTCTGTAATGTAATAGTTGCAAGTGTCTTTGATTCGGCTCTTACTTTTACATGTTCTTTTGATTCAATAGCCTGATGAAGTCCATCGCTGTATCTTCTACCGAACATAAGACGTCCTGTAAATTCGTCTACAATTACTACTTCTTTGTCTTTTATAATATAGTCAACATCTCTCTTCATAATATTATGAGCTTTTAAAGCCTGCATAACATGATGGTTGATTTCCATGTTTTCTGGATCTGCAAAGTTTGTAATATCAAAATATTCTTCGCACTTTGAAATACCTGCTTCTGTCAATGAAACCTGCTTGTCTTTTTCATCAACTGTGAAGTCAGCTTCTTTGCTCAATGTTCTAACAAATGAATCAGCTCTCTTGTATAGTCCTGTTGATTCGTCTCCCTGACCTGAAATAATCAAAGGTGTTCTAGCTTCGTCAATTAAGATAGAGTCAACTTCGTCCACAATAGCAAAGTTTAATTCTCTTTGCATCATATCTTCTTTGTAACGAACCATGTTGTCTCTTAGATAGTCAAAACCGTATTCGTTATTTGTACCGTAAGTGATATCAGCCTGATAAGCTGCTTTACGTTCTTCTTCATCGATGCCATGAATAACGCAACCAACTGTTAAACCTAAAAATGTATAGCATTTGCTCATCCATTCGCAGTCACGTTTAGCTAGGTAATCATTTACTGTAATAACATGTACACCTTTACCTTCAAGTGCGTTTAGATATACAGGTAGTGTAGCAACTAAAGTTTTACCTTCACCTGTTTTCATTTCAGCGATACGGCCCTGATGCAATGCAACACCACCGATAAGCTGAACTCTAAAGTGTTTCATTCCTAATGTTCTTGATGCTGCTTCTCTACATACAGCAAAAGCTTCTGGCAAAATATCGTCCAAAGTTTCTCCATTTTTCAATCTTTCTTTAAACTCTGGAGTTTTAGCCTGAAGTTCTTCATCTGTTAAAGCTTGCATGCTTTCGTCTAAAGCTTCAATTTTATCTACGATTTTACCAATTTTTTTAACTTCTCTGGCATTGCTATCGCCAAAGATTTTTTCCATAAATCCCATTTAATTTACCTTTCTTTCACTTTTATCTTCTTCTATCTCGTTTATAACTAAATTGATTTCCAAAGCCCTTCTTGGATTTGCTTTGGTTACCCTTACTTTTACATGTTTATTTCCATATGTGGCTTCAAAAGTATCACCTTTTTCAGGTAGTTTATCAAGTTCTAAAACAACCCAGCCATTTACAGTATTTATATCGAATTCCTTATCTATGTCGAAGAAATCAAAAATCTTAGCTATGTTAGCATTGCACATAACGCGATAGCTGCCATTCTGAAGCAAAGTAACTTCCTGTGACATAATAGCATCGTGTTCGTCGTAAATATCTCCAACCAACTCTTCGATAATATCCTCCATAGTTACAAGACCTTCTGTGCCGCCGTATTCATCTACAATAATGGCAATATGGGCTTTCATAGCTTGCAGTTTTTTTAGAAGTGTAGCTATCTTCATAGAACCTGCAACAAAAGCAACCGGCTTAACAAAGTCGGATATAGTCTTATTTGTACCTACGATATAATTGTGGAAATCTTTTTGATTTAGCACACCTAAAATTTTATCAAGATCATCCTCGTAAACTGGCAATCTTGAAAAACCTGTCTGCCTAAAAATTTCAGCGACTTCTTCTTCAGTCATCTGTATGTCGATAGCCTGCATATCCACACGAGGTGTAAGTACATCCTCAGCCCTTAAGTCATTAAACTCGATGGCATTTTGGATAAGCTCACTTTGCTCAGCTTCAATACCTCCAACGACTTCAGCCTCTTCAACAATCGTTCTAATTTCATCTCCTGTAATAGTAGCCTCATCGCCGATATTGAAAATCTTAGTGATAAGCTGCTTCCATTTTGAGAAAATAAAATTAATAGGTGTTAAGACGATCATAATCGCTTTTACTATTGGTGCAGAGAACATAGCAAAACTCTCAGGTGCTTCCTTAGATAAACTCTTAGGTGAAATTTCTCCAAAGATAAGAACAACTACAGTTATTACAATTGTTGAAATCGTTGCACCGTAATCACCGTAAAGCTCTATGAACAGTACTGTAGAAACCGCTGTCATTGCAATGTTTACAATGTTGTTTCCTATAAGAATGGTTGTTAGTAGCTTGTCATAGTTTTCTGATAGTTCTAAAACTCTCTTCGCTCTCTCATCTCCATCGTTAGCTAAGTTTTTAACTTTAATACGATTTAACGATGTAAATGCTGTCTCTGTTGCTGAAAAATATGCTGATAAAATAACAAGTGCAATAATAGCAACAACAGACGATAAATAGGTATCCATAATTGGACATTCCCTCCTTCTTATTCAAATGTTTAAATTTATACTACTAAATTATACCACAAAGCTATATAAAATAAAAAGGGTTAATAAAAAGAAACAGCTTTTATGTATTTAAACATTAAGCTGTTTCCTTTATAGTGATTAAATATTTAAAGAACTTTACTTAAAAAATCTTTGACACGATCTTCTTTTGGATGTTCAAATATTTCTTCTGGAGTACCTTCCTCAACTAAATATCCTCCATCCATAAATACTACGCGGTCAGCTACTTCTCTAGCAAACCCCATTTCATGTGTCACAATAACCATGGTCATACCTTCATCTGCAAGTTTTTTCATAACTTCAAGTACATCGCCTACCATTTCAGGGTCAAGAGCAGAAGTAGGTTCATCAAAAAGCATTGCTTCTGGGTTCATAGCTAATGCTCTTACAATAGCTACACGCTGTTGCTGTCCACCTGATAATGACTTTGGATATGCATCTGCTTTTTCTGCAAGTCCAACCATTTCTAGTAGTTTCATAGCATTTTTCTTTGCTTCTTCCTGATCCATACCTGCTACCTGTACTGGTGCCATAATAATGTTTTCAAGCACTGTTTTATGTGGAAATAAGTTGAAGTTTTGAAATACCATGCCTAACTTTTGTCTAACTTTATTTATATCCACTTTAGGATCGTTTATTTTTTCATCATCTAGATAAACATCTCCAGATGTTGGTTCTTCAAGTAAGTTTAAGCATCTTAAAAATGTACTTTTACCTGAACCAGAAGGTCCGATTACACAAACTACTTCGCCTTTTTTTATTTCTTCATCAATGCCTTTTAGGACTTCATTGTGTCCAAAGCTCTTTTTTAGATTTTTAACTTTTAACATCGTTTGCTAACTTCCTTTCAAGTAAATTCATAACCTTTGATAGCGGAATTGTAAGTATCATATATACTATAGCTGTTCCGATGTATGCTGGGAAGTAAATAAATGTTGATGATGCCCATAGCATACTTGATCTTGTAATATCGGTAATAGTAATAACAGATAAAATAGCTGTTTCCTTTATAAGTGTGATAAATTCGTTTCCTAAAGCTGGGATTATAACTCGAAATGCCTGTGGCACCACAACAAATCTCATGGTCTGCCAATATGTCATTCCTAAAGATCTTGCTGCTTCAGTCTGTCCCTTATCAATAGCTTGAAGTCCTGCACGAATTATCTCAGCAACGTAAGCTGATGAGTTAATACCGCAAACTACCATGCCTACCACTACTGCTGAACTCCATTTAAATCCTGCAATACCTATAGTTTGCTGTATAAAGTATGGCAAACCGAAGTATACTAAAAGGACTTGTACCATTAGAGGTGTTCCTCTTAAAACGTCAATGTATATTGATGCAATAGCTTTTAAAATTTTAAATTTTGATATTTTGCAAAGGGCAACTAGAAGTCCAAGTACAACCCCTATAATGACAGCTACACTAGTAATTTCTAGTGTAGTGCCAACGCCTCTGAATGCAACCGTTATACCTGTTATGTAATCACTCATCGGTTATTTCTCTCCTTGATTTTTTATAATTATTTTAGACCCCATTTTTCTAATAGTTCGTCATAAGTTCCGTCTTCTTTAACATTTTTTAGACCTGCATTGATTTTGTCAAGTAGTTCTGTGTTTCCTTTTTTAACTGCAATACCAAATCCTTCGTCTGTTAGGTTTTCGCCTACGATTTTGATTTTGCCTTCGTTTTTGCTAATGTATTCCTGAGTTACTGGTTTGTCGTTGATTAGTCCATCTACTGTTCCATTTTGTAGATCCATAATGGCATCTGTAACTTTGTCATAAATTTTTGCTTCTTTGATTTTACCATCTTCTTTTAGCTGTTTTACGTAGTCAGCGCCACTTGTTCCAATCTGTGCTGCTACAACTGCATCTTTAGGTAATGAATTTACATCTGTAACTTCGCTGTCTTCTTTTACTGCAAGTACAAGACCTGAGTTGTAGTAAGTATCTGAGAAGTCTACTTCTTTTTTACGTTCATCGTTTGCCCACATACCTGAAGCTACGATATCGATATTATCTGATTTAAGTGCTGGGATAAGTCCATCGAATCCTAAGCTTTTCCATTCTACTTTAAAGCCCTGATCTTCGCCGATTGCATTTAGTAGGTCAACGTCGAAACCAACGATGTTTCCATCTTCATCTGTTGTATCAAACGGAGCGAATGTTGCTTCTAGACCTGCTGTATATGTTTCTGTTGCATCACTTGATTTGCTGCCGCTGTCGCTGCTTCCACATGATGCTAAACCTACAACCATAATTAGTGCCATACTGATAACTGATGCTTTTTTAATCCAATTTTTAATTTTCATTTTTCTTCCTCCTACTATATTTAACTATCTTCATAAATATTAATTGAATTTTTGTCTTGTCTTTGACTACAGTAATAGTTATACACCTTTTTAAATAAAAATGCAACCCCTTTTTGTAATTTTTTTCAGTTTTATTTTGTTTTTATGCATTATAATAGTATTTATTGTGATATTTTTGCATATTTTATGTATATTTATACAATTATACATTTACCAGCCCTTTATACATGTTCTCTGCATATATGCATTAGTTATGCATAAATATTAGGCTTTTGTATCCAGCATCAAAGCTAATCAAGGTTATCCAAAGCTATCTATAGGAAATCTATAGGAAATCGAAGACAATTGAAAAACACCTAACCTTTTTGATCAGGTTAGGTGTATATTGTTTAAACTATTTTTCTATAAATGCGTTGTAAATTGCTTTGATAGATTTTTCGAAGTCTTTGTTTTCAACTCCAACTATAATATTCATTTCGCTTGAACCCTGGTCGATCATACGTATATTAACTCCTGCATCGGCAAGCGCTTTAAATAGATTAGCAGATACGCCTGTCTTGTATGCCATTCCGCAACCTACTGTAGCAATAAGTGCCATATTGTCAAATACCTCTAGGTTGTCTGGCTTTAGCTGGCGTTCAAACTCTTCTACTAACTCGTCAATACGTCCATCAACTGATTCGTTTGAAACGATTACTGAAATTGTGTCGATACCACTAGGCATATGTTCCAATGTAATATCCATATCTTCTAGGATACCAGCAAGTCTTCTAATAAATCCTCTTTCTGATGAAAGTCTGTTTTTGTACAAAGCGATTACTGTAAAGTCCTTGCTACCTGCAATACCTGTAATTACTCTTTGTTCTACATTTTCAGGTTCTGCTAAAATCATAGTTCCCTGGTCTTCTGGTTCATTAGTATTTCTAATGTTAATAGGGATATTAGCAATTCTTGCAGGATAAATCGCATCTTCGTGAAGAACTGATGCACCCATGTAAGAAAGCTCTCTTAGTTCCTTATATGAAATTGTTTCAATTGGTTCTGGATTTTCTACTATACGAGGGTCTGCAACTAAAAATCCTGATACGTCAGTCCAGTTTTCGTATACGTCTGCTCCAACTGCTCTTGCAACGATAGCTCCAGTGATATCTGATCCACCTCTGCTAAATGTTTTAATAGATCCATCTGGTTTTGTACCATAAAATCCTGGTAGTACAGCTTTTTCGTGTTTAGCTAGTTCTGCTGCTAACGCTTCATTTGTAGCTTCTTCTAAAAATCTGCCTTTTTCATCAAACTGAACTAGGCCTGCAGCGTCGACAAAATCCATGCCTAAATATTTTGCAATAAGTTTTGCGTTTAGGTATTCACCTCTACTTGCGATATAATCCTTGGTTGTGCCTTCCTCGATTGTCTTTTTAATTATGTCACATTCTTCGCTTAGTCCTGCATCAACGTTAAGGTTTATTTCGGCTACCTTGAATCTATCGCAAATTACCTGAAACAACTGGTCAAAAGGTAGGTTGTGTTCCTTGTGCATCATACAGGAATAAAGTAGGTCCGTGATTTTACTGTCCTGGTCAAATCTTTTCCCGGGTGCAGATACGATAACATATTTTCTATCTGCATCTGACTCGATGATTTCTCTGATTTTACCAATCTGGATAGCATCTGCAACAGATGAACCACCAAATTTTGTTACTTTAATTCCCATAATTTTCTCCTTTTCTCAAATATTCTAATTCTACATTAATATACCTTATTGAAGTTCTTTTTTAAGTTCTTCAACTTTGTCTAGTTTTTCCCATGGCACATCGATATCTGTTCTACCCATATGTCCATATGCTGCAACCTGTCTGTAAATAGGTCTTAGTAAGTCTAAGTCTCTGATAATAGCTGCTGGTCTTAAGTCAAAGTGTTTTTCAACTATTTCAGCTAGTTTTTCATCAGATAATTTACCTGTTCCAAAGCTGTCAACCATAATTGAAACTGGTTTTGAAATACCGATAGCATAAGCAAGCTGTAGTTCGCATTTGTCTGCAAGTCCTGCTGCAACTAGGTTTTTAGCAACGTATCTTGCTGCATAAGCTGCTGATCTGTCTACTTTTGTAGGGTCTTTTCCAGAAAATGCTCCGCCGCCATGTCTTGAATATCCACCGTAAGTATCTACGATGATTTTTCTACCAGTTAGACCTGAGTCTCCGTGTGGTCCACCGATTACAAATCTACCAGTTGGGTTGATGAAAATCTTTGTTTCTTCATCCATTAAATCTGCAGGAACTACTTCATTGATTACATATTTGATTAGGTCTTCTCTAATCTGTTCGTTAGTAGCTTCTGGATCGTGCTGTGTTGAAATAAGCACTGTGTCAATTCTCTTAACTTTATCATCATCATACTCAACTGTAACCTGTGTTTTTCCATCAGGTCTTAAGTATGCAATTGTTCCATTTTTTCTAACTTCTGTAAGTTTTCTTGCTAATTTGTGTGCTAATGAAATTGGAAGAGGCATAAGCTCTGGTGTTTCATTGCAAGCAAATCCAAACATAAGACCTTGGTCTCCTGCACCGATTGCATCCATATCTTCTTCAAAGCTATCTTTGTCTACACCAATAGAAATATCGTGTGACTGTTCGTCGATAGCAGTTAAAATAGCACATGTGTTTCCATCGTATCCATATTCGCTCTTTATGTATCCAATATCACAGATAACTTCTCTTGCGATTTTCTGAATATCGATATAGCAATCAGTTGTAATTTCTCCCATAACCATTGCATAACCAGTGTTAGCTGTTGTTTCTGCAGCTACTCTACCGTTTTTGTCCTGTGCCAAAATTGCATCAAGAATTGCGTCTGAAATTTGGTCACAGATTTTATCTGGATGTCCTTCAGTAACAGACTCAGAAGTGAATAATTTTTTCATTTGGTCTCCCTCCGTAAAAATAGTTCTTTAAAAATATCTTTTCAATCACCCCTATAACAATAAAAACCTCTCCTAAAAGAAGAGGTTAAAATATCAATTATTACCTCATCTTTCAGAACTAATGCTCCGTAGGATTTAGCACCGTTGCTTTTAGCAGGTTGCCGGGCTTCATCGGGCCTATTCCCTCCGCCTCTCTCAATAAGGTGATTTAATAATTATTAATTATATAGCAATTTTTATACATGGTCAATATATTTTTTTACTTCTTTTTTGTCACATTGCCTCCACTAAAATTCATTTTATCCTTTATGTAAAATACTTATTACTATATAATGTTGTTTATGAGTAAGTTTAAAATAATAGAAGGTGGCATCAAGCCAAAAGAACAATGTGAAAAAGTATTTCTTTCATCTTATATAACAGACACTCGCCTTATGGGCGTTATGGCCTTGTTCGTTAGATGGGAAATCCTTAACTGCAAAGAATGCGACGAGCTTGTACAATTTTTTATATTCGATACAGAAGAATTTGGACTTGAAGGTTTCGAAAATATTTGGGGATATGACAAGGAGCTAATTGCCTCAATCGAAAACACTCAAGTTGGCCCTTTAGGTGGCAAAAAAGTTCCTCTAAAAGAACATGAAGTATTATACATGGTCAAGCATTTTCACAATTACAATTTAAATCATAAATTACCTTTGCCAAAAGATCATCATCTGTACCAGTTTATATTGGACAGAGAAAATACATTTGACGTTGTGGATTTAAAAAATCTTCAAACAAAGTTTTGCACAACTATTAATTCAAACTACGAAGCTATAAACTATTGTCTTATGCGTATAATCGGCAAAGATTTTATGGGCGCTTCATACGTGTCTAGCCCAAAGCTTAGCCTAGAAGATCTAGATATATATCCTCAATTAGGAATGGGAACCTTTCACAAAAATACTATTTCTCAAAGCGAATGGTATTACTTGTGTCAATCAATTGTAAGTGTAAAAAACCAATATTATATATGTAGAACAAATATAACTGTTGAAGATCGAAAGGTAACAGACTTAGATCCTATTGATTGTTTTCCAATTAGCGATCAAGAAGCTGCTATGATTTTATCAACAAAAGAATACATAAGTTTTTACAAACTAAGTCCCAACTATCAGGATATAGAAAGTATGAACTTTGAAATACCAGTAAACTCCACTTGTCACGAACATCTAAACGGGGATTTATTTTTAATGTACAAAAACAACAATAGACATGTGGACAGCGAAGTATTTTGGTTAAAAAACGATATTTACGGCGCATACTTTATTAACACGATGGGACAATTTATTATATCTGCACCGACAAAATCATACGCTATTAGACTGCAGGCAATTTTTGAACAAAGCAGTATGCGTCAATACATGGAGTTAGCAGGTATGTACGAATTTCAAAATCAAATACTTTACGACTACATAGATGGACCATTTGACGATTTTGAATCTTTTATTAAAATATATGAATAAATCTGTGTATAAAATACAGCATATTATTCATTTTGTTTTATGTTAACCTGTGTTCGTTTGCAATAAAAATAATTCCACAGACAACAATTCCTATAATTTTAATGGTTCGGCGGTTTTTCCACAAAATTTCTTAAATTGTATACAATTTTGTACCACTTGGATTGTGGAAAAGTGCTAAAACCGCCATTCCCTTTATTTCAACAATATTTAAAGTTTTTGGAAATTATTTACAAAGAGTTATCCACAGTTTTGTTCGCTTTGTGCACAACTTGTTTTAATTGTTAAATTGCAAACAATTATCTGAATTTTTCTATGATACTTGTTACTAATTCGTAATTTTTCAACGATTTTAGTAAATTGTAAAATTATGTATAAGGAGTAAAGATGTATGAATACTAAAAAATTATACAAAGAAGATGTATATTTATGCAAATGTGAAAGTACAGTCAAAAAAATCGATGGAGAAAATGTAATTTTAGACCAAACTGTGTTTTTTCCAGAAGGTGGTGGACAGAGTTGTGACTTAGGTACAATAAACAACATGGAAGTTACAGATGTCCAAGAAAGTTATCAACAAGTTATCCACAAGGTTCCTGGGCATAACTTTAAAGAAGGAGACAAGGTAAACTGTGAAATAAACTGGCCTCACCGTTTTGATAACATGCAAAGACACTGTGGAGAACACATTATGTCAGGCATATGGTACAGAGAATACGGCGGAGTTAACAGAGGTTTTCACATGGGCGACAACTATATGACTGTGGATATTAGCTTAGAAGAAGATCCAAAATACAAAGAAGTAACATGGGAAATGGCTCAACATATTGAAGATTGCACAAATGAAGCGATTTGGCAAAACCTACCTGTCATTACTCGTCATTTCGACACACAAAAAGAAGCAAAAGATTTGCCACTACGAAAAGCCCTAACTCTTAAAGAAGATATTACTATTGTAGCGGTTGGAGATATTAACAATCCTTCAGATTGTGTAGCTTGCTGCGGCACTCATCCAAGCACTTCTGGCCAAGTAGGTCTGTTAAAAATATATAAAGTTGAAAAAAATAAAGGAATGTATAGGATTTACTTTGAAGCTGGTAAGCGAGCTATGGCGGATTTCGATGCAAAGCACGATATTATCACAACTATTGGAAACAAGTATTCAGCGGGAACTGAAGACCTACTAAAAAAACTAGATGCTCAAGAAGATAGATATAAAGAGCTAAAACAAACTCATACAAGACTTAGAAACTCTATTATCGCAATTAGACAATGCGATATAATTGCAACTCTTGAAAACGGCCAAAGCGATGAAGAAGTTTTACTTTACAGATACGATGATATGCTTATTGATGACTTGTTGAATATTGTACGACCACTAATAGATAAGATAAACAAACTACTTTTAATCGCCGATGATAATTCAAATACTTTACTTCTATTTTCAAATGGCAATATCGACTGTGGAAAACTAGTTAAAGAAAATGCTTCAATTTATCAAGGCAAGGGTGGAGGCAATAAAAACAATGCTCGTGCAATCTTCCCTAGCCAAGATAATATGAATATTTTTATAGACCTTATAGAAAAGCACTTACGCTAATAATAGATTATAGTAGATAATAAATATAGAAAAATGGGGCTTGCTTCCTAACGTAAAACCGTTAGAAAAGTAGCCCCATTACTATTACATCGTCAATTTACAATCCGATAATTTACTGTTCCTCTGCATCGTTAGCAATGCCTAGCTTATCAATAATGAAGAAGATAAGACCTAAAGCCATTCCTACTACAGTTGCCAAAGCCATACCTGTTAATTGTACGCTACCGATTTTTATAAATGCACCTGATAAACCAGTTACAAATACTACTGAAGTTAGGGCAAGATTTCTAGGTCTACCGTAATCAACTTTTTCATCTACAAGTAGTCTTAAACCAGAAGCGGCAATCATACCGTATAGTAAGAAACTTACTCCACCCATAACTGGTGCTGGGATTGTCTGAATAAGGGCTGAAGCCTTGCCTACCCATGCTAAAATCATTGAGAAAACAGCTGCTCCACCGATAATCCACACGCTGTAAACTTTAGTAACAGCCATTACACCGATATTTTCTCCATAAGTTGTTGTAGGTACAGCACCGCAAAAACCTGATAGAGTTGTTGAAATACCGTCAGCTGCTAGTGATCTATGTAGACCTGGATCTTTTAGCAAATCTTTACCTACGATTTCACTTGTAACTACCTGATGACCGATGTGCTCTGATATTACAACTAGTGAAGCTGGCACGATAATCAAAATTGCATCAAGGCTAAATTTAGGTGTTAAGAAGTTTGGAACTTCAAATAGTGAAGCCTGACCAACCGCTGAAAAATCAACAATACCAAGGCACAATGCAACTACGTATCCAACTATAATTGAAATTAAGATTGCAATTGCTGCTGCAAAACCTCTAAATAGAACTTGGCCAAATACTGCTACTGCAAGAGTTACAATAAATACAATAACAAATTTAGGATTGATTTCTGTGTAAGTTTCAGTTAATTTTAGTCCTCCGTTTTCTGCTGCTGTTCCTGCAAGTTCAAGACCTATAAGGGCGATAATTGGGCCCATTGCAGCAGGTGGTAAAACGATATCGATCCATTTAGTTCCAACGAATTTAATAAGCACAGCTACTGCGATAAGTATTAGACCTGTTACAACAAATCCACCTAAGGCGTATTGATATCCCATCTTTGGATTTGCTAATATCAAAAATGTAGGTGATAAAAATGCAAAACTTGAGCCTAAATACGCCGGTGCTTTACCTTTAGTCATAAAGATAAAAATAAGTGTACCTATACCATTCATAAGAAGTACTATTGATGGACTAATGCCAAATAGCCACGGTACTAAAACTGATGCACTAAACATAGCAAATGTATGCTGTATACTTAGTGGAATACCTCTGCTTAAAGGTACTCTTTCATTTACTTGGATAATTCTTTTTTCCTTTTTTTCCAAAGTTTTCTCCTCTCTCTTTCAATTAATAACTAACAACTCTTTATTTTGATTGACTTATTATTGACTATACGAAAATATCTCTTACAAATGCAAAGGATTCTCTAAACCAATATGATAGCCATAGCCATTTTTCTGTTGGTGCTGAATATGCTTCTGATTCTATGCCTAGCTCTTTTGCATATTTATTTGCCCTGTATTCGTGATAGCTTTCTGTAATAATTATAAATTTATCACTTAAATTATTTTCCTTGGCAGTCTCTTTAGCAAATTTAAGATTTTCCTTTGTATTTGTAGATTTTTCTTCTTTTACTATACGATTTTTATCTATGCCTTTTTCGACAAGGTATTTTTCCATGGCATCTGCTTCTGTCATTATTTCATTTGCACCTTGTCCGCCTGTTACAATACATTTTGCAGTTGGATTTTCCTTTAAAAATTTCACTGTTGTATCCAGTCTTTGACGAAGCTGTCTTGATGGTCCTGTAGCTGTAACTTTACAACCTAAAGTTACTACTGTTTGATCTTTGTATTGTCCGTTGTACTTATCGTATCCTGTCCACATAATAGCTGATATGGCTATTAATAAGGCGATGCAAATAGCTACTACAATCCAAACTACTCTGTCTATTTTAACTCTAGTTTCTCTGCTAAAAACCATGCCGGCTTTATTAGTCATATCGTAGTTTTCATCATACTCATCTAGATTTACATTTTTTAAACCAAAGATTATAGTTTTTCTCATCTTTGGTTTTTCGTTTTGAGCATGACATCTTGCCATTTCCATTTCCATTTTGTATTTTGCGTCCTGCTCGTTTTTCCAAGGTATATCTTCCATTGGAAACTTAATGCTAAGCAAGCAATACAAAGTTAGCGAAATGCCTAAAATCATCGGTACAACCATTCCTACATGGATAATACCTATGCCAAATGGCAATGCGCACCAAAAGAACACTACAAGTCCCAAAAGAGACATAATAGTATAAAAAGCTTTCTTCCCTTTACTCATTTCCTTTTCCTCCTACTTAGTAAGATATTCGATTTCTTCTTTTGTAAGTTTTCTATAATGTCCAGGTCTCATGCGGCCTAGCTTGATATTGCCAATAGCAACTCTTTCAAGAGTCTGAACTGGATATCCTACAGCTTTGAACATTTTTCTAACTTGTCTGTTTTTACCTTCGTGGATTTCTAGCTCTACTACTGTTGATCTTTCCTTTTGTTTTATAACTTGCGCCCTAGCTTTTGAAGTGACAAATCCACCGATATCAACTCCTTTTCTAAGTTTGCTAAGGGCTGTATCTGAAACATATCCTGAAACTGTAGCAATGTATGTTTTAGTAACTTCATGTTTTGGATGAGTTAGCTTGTAGGCCATATCTCCATCATTTGTCATAATCAAAAGCCCTGAAGTGTTGTAGTCAAGTCTGCCTACAGGGAACATACGCTCTGGGATGTCTGTAATTAGATCAGCAACTGATGGTCTGCCAAACTGGTCATTCATAGTTGTAACTACGCCTACAGGTTTGTTAAGTGCAATATATATTTTTTTATTTGATGGCTCAATTACTACACCATTAACTTCTACTCTATCGTCTGGTTGCACCTGCACACCTGGCTCTTTTACAACCTGACCATTGATTTTTACATTTCCATTTAATGTTAGCTCATCGGCTTTTCGTCTACTTGCAACGCCACTTTGAGCTATGTATTTATTAAGTCTCATATGTAAATTTATTCCTTTCTCCTTTAAATACCTATAACTTTCAATATTTTACCATAAATAAAATAGTACTGCAATTCTAACTTTATTTTAAATCACCATAAGTATTTTTAGTAATTTTTAAGAACTTGTGTTATACTAGCTACATGATTACGAAGAAACAACAACGCGGCTTTATACTCGCCATGAAAGCCGGTGAGATTATGATGAAAAATGGCGGTGAAATTTATAGAGTAGAAGAATGTATCACTCGTATTTGTCATGCGTGTGAGATTGCTCATGTAGAAGTCTTTGCAACACCTACGGGTATTTTTGCTTCCATAGGTTCAGGTGGTGAGGATGGTGATGTAAAATCATATATCAAATCCATTTCCTCTAGAACTACCGATTTGCAAAAGATTTCCGATGTAAATAACTTATCTAGAAAATTTGTAAACGGCGAAATCGATGTTGAAGATGCTTTAAAACAAATAAAAATAATAGAAACAACTCCTCTTTATTCTATGCCTCTTCGACTACTAGGCGCTGCCCTTGCAAGTTCACTTTTTTGTATACTCTTTGGAGGAACATATACAGATGGACTTATAACTGTCTTTGTAGGTATGTTTACATACTATGTTTCAGATTTTTTAGGGCGTTACAAAATCAGTTATTTTATCGTGGACTTTTGTTGCTGCGGCATAGCCACCTTTTTAGCCCTGATGCTCGAATCCATAGGACTTGCAAATGAGCACGACTTTATAATCATCGGTACCCTTATGCTATTTGTACCAGGTGCTGCCTTTACAAACGCACTGCGTGATATTTTGCGAGGCGATATGTTATCAGGCGTGTCCAGACTTACGGAAGCATTAGCTGTTGCAATATCCCTAGCCGTAGGAGCAGGTTTAGTTCTAAAGCTATGGCATTCTTTTGGAGGTGTGTTCTAATGACTATAGGTAGTTCTATTACGACTTTTATTTTCGGAATGGCATCTTGTATCGGCTTTTGCCTGCTTATTAATATTCATAGAAGAAGCATTTTCGTTGCTTCGGCAATTGGTGGACTAGGCTGGCTAACTTATGAAATACTTATGAATGGAGGTTCTTCCAAAGCCCTTGCAGCTTTTTGGGGCGCTTGCGTAGTAACTTTGGTAAGTGAATTTTGTTCACGAAAACTTAAAGAAGCTGCTACGGTATATATAATTCCCGGCATATTGCCCCTAGTACCTGGCGCTGGGTTATATTATACGATGACAGAAATTATCAATGCCAATTATGAGCAGGGAGCTTCAACTGCCAATGAAACATTTTTCGTTGCTGGTGCTATTGCTCTTGCAATTTTAGTTTCCGGTTCTTTTGTAAGGATTTTCACAGCCCTGATCAAAAAAATCACTTGGAACTAATTGTCCAAAGTTTATACAAATATCCAATGAAAATATAAAGACACCACTATCTAATATTTAACCTAGATAATGGTGTCATTTTTATTTGTTCATATTATTTATTCATATTATCCATTGAAATTTGATTGATATCAAATTCTTCTTCCTGTTCAAACTCATCGTTATCGTCAAGCTCTTCTAGTTCAGGTAAATCATCAATAGACTCAATATCCATATATTTTAAAAATTCGTCGGTAGTGCCGTAAAGTATAGGTCTACCTAATCCATTGCTTCTGCCAACTTCCTTAATTAGCTCTCTTTTAACTAAACCATCTATAACCCTATCGCACTTAATCCCTCTTATGGATTCAACCTCTCCTCTAGTTACAGGCTGTTTGTATGCAACTATTGCAAGGACTTCCAAAGCAGATTGCGTCAGTCTTTTACGCTTAACAGGAGTACACAATTTTTCAATGTACTCAAAATTATCTTGATTAGTTACAAACTGAAAACTTCTATCGATACGTCTTATTTCAATACCTCTGTTTTCCTGTTTGTACTCTTCTTGAAGCTCGATAAAATAGTCGTAAACTTCCTTCCAATCTACATTGAACACCTCTGCTGCAACTTTTGCATCAAGAGGCTCGCCCCATGCAAACATCATAGATTCGATAGCTGATTTTATAGTTTTTTTACTTGTCATATCTATATTTATTTCCTCTCTGCCTATTCATTTTCTTTATCAAAATTATCACCTTTTGAAACAAAGATTTCACCAAACAATGTTTTTTGTTCCGCATTGATTTGTCTTTGCTTTACCATTTCCATAACAGAAGTAAATGAAAGAGCTACATCGTATTTATCATTTACATCGGAAACTGTTTTAGAAAAAGTGTAAGTCTTGTTTGGATCCACTTCAAAGAGATGTCTAATAAACTCTACCCTAGCCTCTGCAGTTATCTTTTTTCTTCTAACATTTTCATAGTTTTTCTTAATTTCAGATACCTTTTTCTTTTTATCTAAAAAATTTTCAAATGCATTCATAAACTGCTTAGCATCGAAATTTAAAATTTCCTCAGGCTCATTTGCATACATAGACAAATCATCTTGAGGTTTTTCATAAACTCTGCTTCCTGCCTCTTCAAGCTGGGCAAACAAATCAGAAGCCTTTTTAAATCTCTTGTACTCAAGCAACCTTTCGACCAAATCAGTCCTTGGATCCTCAGCTTTTATCTCCTCACCCTCTGGCGAAATACGAGGAAGTAACATCTTTGATTTTATTTCTATAAGCTGAGCTGCAAGCACCATAAACTCCGAAGCAAGCTGCACTTCAAGCTCTTGCATCATACCGATATAGTCAAGATACTGCTCTGTTATCTCCGACACCTTTATATCGTAAATATCCATTTTTGCACTTTCAATTAAATATACGAGCAAATCAAAAGGTCCCTCAAAAGCTTTTATTTTAACTTTGTATCCCATCTACTGTAAACTTCTCCTATTTGTTTAAAATCTTCTTTAAGTTTTCCCTGTAAGGTGGTCTAACTACACCTTTTTCAGTAACTACAGCTGTTATTAAATCTCCCGGAGTTACATCAAAAGCTGGATTGTAATCTGCAACACCTGCTGGTGCCATTTTTTCTTTGTACCACTTGTTGCTAACTTCTTCACCTGGACGCATTTCAATTTCAATTTCGTCTCCACAACTAATGCTCATATCTATTGTTGATGAAGGTACAAACATATAAAAAGGAATGCCAAAGTGGTTTGCCATTACTGCTACTCCTAGCGTACCTATTTTATTTGCACCATCTCCGTTAGCCGCCATGCGGTCACATCCAACTACTACAGCATCGATTTTACCTTTAGCCATAAGACTTGCAGCCATATTGTCACAAATAAGGGTAACATCAACACCTCTTTTTTTAAGCTCCCAAGAAGTCAACCTAGCTCCCTGCAATAGTGGTCTAGTCTCATCAGAGTAAACTTTAAAGTTATATCCCTTTTCTTCTCCCAAATAAATTGGTGCTAAACATGTGCCAATACCAGCAGTAGCAAGAGCTCCAGCATTACAATGAGTCAGTATAGACATATTAGGTTTTAAAAGAGATAGACCATGCTGGCCCATAGCTTTACAAAACTCTTTATCCTCAAGATCTAATTCCTTAGCCTTTGCTTCTATAACTTGTAAAATTTCATCTGTATTTTTTGCAGTTTTTTGTACACCTAAAAAAGCATCATCTATTTTGTCCATTGCATAAAACAAATTAACTGCTGTAGGTCTTGATGTTCTTATATATTTAGTAACCTCCATAAGTTTTTTCTCAAAGCTCTGTTTTATTAAAACTTCCTTTTCCTTTGAAATAGCTTGGCCTACACAGTCTGTTTTTTCAAAATTATATGCTTCTTTTAAACCTCTTAAAAATCTATGCATAACTGCACATACTCCGTATGCTGCTGCAACTCCTATTGCTGGAGCCCCACGTACACGAAGGTGATAAATGCATTGCCATAAATCTTCGGCAGTATCTACTTTTATATACTTTTCTTCATTTGGCAACAGTGTTTGATCTAACAAAATCAACTGCCCATCTTTATAATCTAGTGTTTTAAAATTCATCATAGCTATTTATTATATCATTTTTATTACATTTTTTTAATAGGAATACTAAACTTAGTTAAATAATCTGCCTCGTGAGAAGCAGTTAAATTGTCGATTATACATTCTTCGTAACTATCTCCAATTATCTCATATCCATCTTTGTATATTTTTGCTAAAGCCTTTTTATACGTTTCTCCAGCCAAGTTATATGGCCCTTTGTGGAAAAAAGTAGCATATAGATTTTCTTCAAACTCCATACATTTTTTGCTCTTAATCTTTTTATCTAAAATCGTATAACATTTATATTGATTTAAAAAATTTCCACTTTTTAGATTTTCCTGAGAAACTATAGTGCCTATTTGATAATTGTGACTTATTTTTTCTGCCCCTGCATTTTTAAACATTTCCTTAATTGCCAAATCCACATTAAAAGCATCGCAAGGTTCTTTTACATCTTCATAATACAAATATCTTTTTTTCCTTATCTCATATTTTATTTCATCAATATTATCTAAAGTTTCAACTTCTTCTAGTTGCACCAACTTAGCTTCCAGTCTTTCCTTTATACGCACTTGCTGTTTTATCTTGTTTTCAAGTTGAATTTTCTTTTCTTTTAACACCCTAATCGCCCTGTCATTTCCCCTGTTTTCCAAGTACTCTTTCATTTCAGACAAAGGGACGCCTATTTCCTTTAGCATAAAAATCGTATCTAAAACCTCAAGCTGACTTGCGCTGTAATACCTGTATCCGTTATTTTCATCAATATATGCAGGTTTCAAAAGATCGATTTTATCGTAAAAAATCAGCGTTTGCTTTGACAAATCATGTAACTTTGCAAATTCACCAACCGTGAAATACCTACCCATAAGCCATTCTCCTTTTTTACTGTTGACAATATAGTTACTATATACTTTATAATCTTAAAAGTAAAGGAGAATTAACTATGAATATAGCATTTACCAATCAACAAAATTACAAAGAATACTTGAAATACTTAGCACCGTCAGTTATTTCAATGGTATTTTTATCATTTTATACAACTATTGACGGCTTTTTCGTTTCAAGATATGTAGGCGCCGAAGCACTGGCTGCAATCAATATAATCGTCCCACTAACATGTGTATTTTTTGGACTTTCCGTTATGCTGGCAACCGGTTCAGGTGCTATAGTAAGCATCCGCCAAGGGGAAGGCAGACACCATGAGGCAAATCAATTTTACACTTTTGTAGTAATCTGCCTCTTAATAATTATAGCTATTTTAACCGTAGTATTTTTAGTATTTTTAGATCCAATTTTACGCATAAGCGGTTCAACTGATGCTCTTATGCCATACACTCGTCCATACGGATTTTGGACAGTTATGATGATACCAGCTATGATGCTAAAATTGTTTTTCGAATACTACTCACGTACTGATGGTCACCCAAAAGTAGCCCTTGCCATGTCAGTTTCAGGCCTTATAGCAAATGTTATTTTAGACTGGCTATTTGTTGCAATACTTGGATGGGGTATCTCAGGTGCAGGAATGGCAACAGGTTTATCCATGTACATTTCCGCGGCCATAGGTGTTGGTCACTTTTTATCAGGTCGTAGCAACCTAAAATTTGTAAAACCTAAAATCGAAATCAAACAATTTTTCTCTGCCTGCTACAACGGTATCTCAGAAATGATGACCGAATTATCAACTGGTGTAACTACTTTGTTGTTTAACTTAACTTTTTTAAAATTTGCAGGTGAGAATGGCGTTGCTGCTATGTCAATCATCACTTATTTTTACTATTTCTTCACAGCTGTGTACTTCGGTGTAACAGTTGCCGCACAACCTGTTATTTCATATAACCTAGGTGCTAGAAATCAAAGAAAAATGAAAGAGATTGTAAAGCATTCATATATTACTTTGGCATGGACATCTATCGCTATAGTTGGACTATCATTTATTTTCGCTAAACCGTTAGTAATGATTTTTTCTATAGATCCTGCTGTTACATCAATTGCAATACCTGGATTTAAAATATTTTGCATAGCATTTTTACTATGCGGTGTAAACATATTTATCTCTGGATATTTTACAGCTATAGGCAATGGTGGATTATCAGCAATAGTATCATTTTGTCGTTCATTGATATTTGTTGTAGCTTACCTATTTACACTACCACAAATATTTGATATCGCTGGAGTATGGATGACAAATCCAATGGCCGAAATCACTACAGCAATTATCGCCGTTATATTGTATAAAATATTTAACGTTCATTGCGACAAAAACTTTAAAAAACTAAAATAGCAGCTTACATAAAAATAACCATGTATGAAAAACTCATACAGGGTTATTTTGTGAATAAAATTATATGGAAAAAATAAACGCCTTACAAATCTAAACTTTGCTGTAATGATTTACAATAGGTAAAATGCAAATACCTATAACGATAGCAATTATAGCGGCAGTTATAAATAATGTAGTGCCAGCTAGTAGAGAAACTAACATAGCAGATAAAAATTGACCGCCAAACATAGCCATTGTGCAGAAACTTACATTTAAACCTTTACGCTCTGGAGTACTCTTGTTAACTACAAGACTGTTAAATAACGGAGTAGATAATCCAAAGCCAAGTCCCATAAATACTATAGCTATCCCTAGTACTACAGGAGTTGAAGAACTAAAGTACAACAAATATGCAATAGCATAACATGAAAATGCAATAGTTAAACATCCTTTAGCTTCTATTTTAGCAACTATCTTAGGCATAAATCCCGCTGCTAATACAGCTATTAAATCAAGAGCTGCAAGATAATATCCAGTAAATGCAGGAGTATATCCTAAATCATTTTGCAAATACAATGGCAGTGAAACCATTGCAGTGAAAAACATAAGCATTCCTAAAAATGCAGTTAAAAGTACTAATGGTAGCGGCACTCCTTTTTTAACTTCACTTGCCTCAGCCTCTTCTTCATTAGACTGCTTCACAGGTCCAACCTTAGGAATAAATGCAATCATCATAATCAATGCAAGAAATCCCATCCCGTATATAAAGAATGGACTCTTCCATGAGATGTTTGCCAAAAAACCACTTACGCCTAGAAAAATAACACCGCCAAACTCCATTGACATTCCTTGCATAGCTATAATCTTAAGTTGTTTTTCCCCTTCAAAGAAACTAGCGATAAGTGTTACACTTGCACTCATAATTGCCGCAGTTGCAGCACCTAGCAAAAATCTATCGATAAATAGCAAAATCGTAGATGGCATAAATGCGCCAGCCACACCAAAAGCCCCATAAAACAACAGTCCACCGAGAGCGATTTTATACGGGCCAGTTTTGTCTATAAGTTTACCGAAAAATATAGCTGTTACTACAACGCCAAGAGCAGGTGCAGTTACTAGCCACGAAGCGAAGTTTCCTAATCCGTAAACCTGTCCTATTTCAGGCAATGCAGGAGTAATTGCGTTACCTACCATAACAGTTAAGCTGCTCATAAGCATAATAGCGGCGATACCAAGTCCGCCAATTTGTTTTTTAGAATTATCCATGACAAGACCTCCTAATAAAAAAAGAAACATCTTTAGACGTTCTTTAGATGTTCCTTAAAATTCAATAAATATTTACATGAAAAAAGAAAGCACCTAAATAAATGATATATAGACTTCCTTCTCTCATCCAGACTTCACTGTTGGCTTCGTGATTTAAACGAATTAGCTTGCGCTCGCGGGCTATACCGCCAGTAGAGTAAATGACTCATTCTAGAAGAAATTTCTCTTGTTATATGTTTTATGATAACAAAATTTGCAGATAATTGCAAATATTTAAGTTTTGGTTATAGGATTTTAACTATATATTATTATTTTTCCTCTTCAAATATCTTGCCTAAATACTTACCCATTCTTGTTACCATTGGTACTACTAGTGCATTTCCCATACAAAAATACCTATTTCTGTTAGGCATTATTTTTGTCCAATCATCATCAAATCCCTGTATCCTTTCAGCTTCTATTGGCGTTATAATTCTCATCCTATTACAATCAGGATCATTAACAACATGACTACTTCTATTTGTTGTTGATTCTGATGTAAGCATTGTACGTGCAGGTTTATCTAATGGATCTGGGAAAGCTATTGCACCCTCACTGAAAACATATTCATGACCAGTTTTACTAATTCTATTTATTTTTTTTGAGCCTTTTAAGTATTTCCATTTATCCAACTTTTCAGATGTCAAAAAATACTTTTCTTCAACATTAGACTCTAAAATTTCACCTAGCAAAACAGGCTTTTCTACTATAGCATTCACTTTTGTTGTATATATTTTTCCATGAGACATATATCCTGCATTTTCAAATGGAAAATTAAACTGATCTGATACTAATTTTATATCTTTATAATTCAAATCTGTACTTTTCAAATTTTTAACTTTCTCAATAGGAAAAACTGTGGCAAAAAAACCTTTGCTTTGAATAATATCCTCAGGTGAAATATTTTTCATTTTATTGCTATAATCAGTATCATTTTTATAAATAAATATAAAAATTCTTCTTCTTCTTTGAGCTGCACCATATTCTGCTGCATTTATTATTCTCCACTCTACAGAATAATTTAATTCAGCAAGACATGCTAACATAACGCCAAAATCTCTTCCTCTTTGAGAAGCCGGAGACTTTAACAATCTATCTACATTTTCAAATAAACCAAATGGTGCATTTTTTTCTTCTAAAATATCGCGTATTTGCCACCATAATACACCTTTTTTTCCTTCTATTCCTTTTGAACTTGAAAGAGATTGTGCAACTGAATAATCTTGGCACGGAAATCCGCCAACAAGCAAATTATGATCTGGAATATCCTTTTTATTAACTTCTGCTATATCTATACCAGTATTATTATCTATATCTCCCCAGTGGGATACATAACAATCATGAGCCCATTGAGCTTTAGTGCTAGGTTCCCATTGGGAAAACCATACAGTTTCCCAATCTTTAGATGCTCTTTCCAATCCAAGCCTAAATCCACCAACACCTGCAAACAGTTCGCAAACAGTTTTTTGCATATAATTTTCTCCTCATTTCATATATTTTATTTTAATTCTGGTTTTAATTGTGAAAGAATATATGTATTATTAATCCAAAAACTTTGTCTTGGTATTCTTCTTCCATCTGGCAATTCGTCTGTATGTGTAATTGTTCCATTACCTAAAGTAGAGCCATCTTCAAATACATAAAGACGTTTTGATGTGTGTGGTCTCACATGTATAACTTCATTAGCTTTTTTATCAGGGAAGTTATTATTTACTATTACACCTCTTTTTGTTTCTTTTTTTGTTAAAATAAGTCCATCTTGTATAATTTTCTTCACTTCTTCCCAGCCACTACGTACCTTAGTATCAATATCTTCTGCCGGCATGTTCCAAAGTTGTGCACCTTTAAGATAATATTTTTCTTGATTCTTTTTAAAAACTACAAATAAAAATTTTGTTTCAGAAAAATACTTGTATAAATCAGAATCTTCCCATTGTTGATTTACAATTTCTTTTGCTTTCCAATTTGGCAAAGGACTACTTTCAACCATTTTTCCATCTTCTTTTAATCGAATTGCTTTTACTACAATATTTGCTTTTTGAAATTCTTCAGCTTTATTTGATTTGATACCTAACATTCTATATGCTAGTTCAATCCATTGGCTTTTGTTATTATTAAACTCTCTAGAAAATAACGAACATAATTCTTTATCTGTTTTCCCATTATATTGTTCTATTTGTTTTATAATGTAGTCTTGAAATGTAGTATTATTCAAATCTTCTACAGACTTAATAATAGGTTCACAATTTTCATCTTCATGTTCATTTTCTATATATGTATTTTTCTTAGGAACAATATAATTGTTTAATACATATGTCATATATGAATTTTTAAAACAAAAAGCTCTTTTCCTAGCTTTAATATCTGGAGCATAATATGCTTGGGGCACAGTACTCTTTTGAGCATTAGATACTTTTGTACATGCTCCTAGATACATAGTGTCTGATTCAGATAGTTCATTTGCTTTTCCAGATGCAACTTTATTAATAATTGTATTATAATCGTCAATAATTATTTTCAAATCTGTATCAGGTGGTGTAAAAAGTTGAGCATAATCTATCCTATAGTCCATATTACTTGGTAGGGTTTTATCTCTCAAGTAATATATCAATAAAATCAATTTGCATTTTTCCCATAAATGTGAATTGAAAAATTCCGGCTCTATTTCATGCTCATAACTAATCATTGTAAGCACAAGTCTTTCACCAGCACTTAGTTTACCACTCTTTTTTATTTCATACGGTGTTACTTTTAATTCAACTCCTGCTTCTGCAAAGTCTGCTGAAGAGTCACTATTTGCTCTATACCCAAAAAATTGTTCTTCTATAAAATTTCCAAGACCACCTTTTCGTGATTTATTTGAATAAGTATTAACACCTTCTTTTATAGCATTTGGTACATTCCATTCCTTAACTTCATTAAAAGTATGACCTATTAATTTTTGAGCATATTTTTCAATACTTTTAGGATTTTTCACATCATAATCAAATTTTAATTCCATTATTCTTTACCACCAATATTATTATCATTCATCAGCTTTTCAATTAAAACAATCATCTGTTTTATTGTATCAAAATGGGCTGAATTTTCCTACCGGGATATTATAACATGATATTTAATTACAATTCAACAAACATTTGTTCGCATTTTTAAATTTATCAAAATTAATTTTGTATCAAATTATCCCATAAAACCACAAAATAATAAGGGAGAACTTTGGCTAAGTTCTCCCTTTTAGGCAATTATTTATTAAAATTTAGAGGTTGTGTTAGACATTTATATATATTTTTTATTTCGGACAATTATATTTTGATTTTTATACTAGTTTTTTACCTAACTGCTGGCATGTAGCTTCTCCATCGGCATCTGGAGTTTCATTGCAGATAACAAATTCACAAGCAAGTTTTGCTCCATCTTCGATACATCTTGCTTCCCAATCTCTCATCCACTGACCATCTCCCCAGCCGTATGAACCAAATAGTGCGATTTTTTTATCTTTTAACTTTGGTTCACATGAAGTGAACATTGGCTCGAATTCTCCTTCTTCTAAAACTTCTGAGCCCATTGATGGACATCCAAAAGCGATTGCATCAAAGCTATCAACGTCATCAGCTGTGAACTGATCTGCTGTAAATGTTACAGCTTCACCGCCTGCTTCTTTAATACCTTTTTCAACTTGTAGTGCCATCATTTCTGTGTTTCCAGTTCCACTCCAATATACTACTGCTACTTTACTCATATTAATCTCCTTTTCTTTCCTTTTTATTCACATTTTTCACTTATGCTGCAACTGTTAGCTGCATTACTTCTCTGCCATTTTGCCACAGATTTCTGTAAACATTTCGGCATTTTTCAAATTTGGCAAATGTTTTTAAAGCTTGGCATTCATTGCAATATACTTTCCAGCATCCTACGCATTTACTGTTTTTGCCAGCGTTATCTATAAATCCAATAACATCTCCTAGAGGATATCCTAAAAACATACCAATTTCATGTGGGAAGTCAGATTGTTTTGCAAGTTTGTTTTTTAAAATTTCTATTGCATAATCAGCATCGATGCTTTCGTATCCATATTTTTTCATAAATGAAGCTGCGCCTGGCTGACTTAAATCTCTTGCAAGCTGTTTTTTACGGCATACGTAAATCAATGCCCTGAAACCATCTTGTTTAAGTAAAATCATTTCTATGCCTTTACTATTTAACTTTTGGTTCCAATTATAAATATGTCTTTGTAAATCTTTGCATTTGGATGTGTCCATGCTAAATAAGTTGGCTGTTTTTAGAGAAGCTAAAGTCGGTGAGCAATGTTCAATTAAATACTTTTCAAGCATCTTTGTTACTTCCTTTCTTTTAAACTTTTACTTGTTCTAGAAAATTGTTTACTTTGTTTTTTTGAGTTAGTTTTAACTAACTCACTTTGATTTATATAGCGGATGCCGCTTTAGCATCCGCTTGCGTTATGAGTCAAAAACGTTTTTCTAGGTGGTTAGTGTTAACTAACTTGTGCTTAGTATACTACCTATCTAAAATAAATGCAAGTACTTTTTTAAAAAAAATTTATAAATTTTTATCAAAATATTTTGTATATTTATACTTAGCCTTTTATATTTCCGCAAAGTTTGTTATAATATAGATAATGAATGAGAAAGGAATTATTAATTATGCCAAAGAAAAAAGACGATAAAACTAATGTTATGCGTATATTAGAACAAAAGAAAATCAAGTATAACCATTACAATTATGTTGATAGTGGAGCTATTAGCGGTGTGGAAGTTGCTACAACTCTAAACCAAAATCCTTCACAAGTTTTTAAAACTCTTGTAACAAGAGGCAAAACTGGAAATAACTATGTTTTTGTCGTGCCTTGTGACAAGGAATTAGACTTGAAAAAAGCAGCTAAAGCATCTGGTGAAAAATCTATTGAAATGGTTAAATCTAAAGAACTGTTACCTTTAACTGGATATATTCACGGTGGCTGCTCACCTATAGGTATGAAAAAAACATTTACAACTTTTATAGATAGCAGCGCACAAAACTTCGATACTATTATTTACAGCGGAGGCAAAGTAGGATATCAAGTTGAAACTTCTTTAGATGATCTATATAAAATCATTAGATTTGCCCTTGCTCCAATTACAGTTGCTTAACTTAACACGAAAAAGGCGTCAATATCAATTTTGATAAAGACGCCTTCTTTTTATATGTTTGATTATGTTATAAGTTATGCATTTTTTCTTGCTTCTTCTAATAATTCTCCTGCTTCTAATATGGCAAACTCTGCACTTTGGAATACATATTTTTCACCTATAATATCCATTAGACCACCTTGTCTTAGCTTTGATTCAACTTTTGGCTGTACACTTGTAAGCATAACTTTTATACCTTCTGCCTCAAGCTCTTCAACAAGTTCTAACATAGCCTGTATCCCCGAAAGGTCAATAACTGGAACACCTCTCATAGATAGTATTATAATCTTTGCACCATCTATATCAGTCAATTTGTTTTTAATTTTCTCTGTTACAGCAAAGAAAATTGTTCCTGTTAAATATACAACTTTAATTTTATTAAATGAGTCAGTATGGTCTATACCCATCTGTTTTAATTTTTTATCATCTATATCAGCTGTATTAATTTCAATATCTGTCATTCTTACAACTATTAGTATAGCCGCAAAAGATACACCGATAATAATTGCCTGTGTTAAGTCTAATACAATAGTTGCACCCATTGTTATAAAGAACTTAGCCATACCAGTTTTAAAGTGATTGTTAAAGATAAACTTAATGTTTTCCCAGTCATTCATACGCCAAGCTGTTACAATAAGCACTCCAGCCAAAGCTGATAGAGGTATTGCTGACATTACTGGGGCGAGAACGAACATGGACAAAAGAAGTATAAGTGCATGAACCACACCTGCCATTCTTGTTTCACAACCTGCCTTAATTGCAACACTTGTACGCGCTATCGCTGCTGTAGCAGGCACTCCACCGAAAAATGGTATAAGCACATTGCCGATACCTTGAGCTATTAGCTCTCTATCCGCATTGTAGTCCTCTTTTTTCAACTTGCTGGCAGAAGCCACACATAGCAAGCTTTCTATCATAGCCAATGCGGCAATTGAAAGTGCTGGTATTACCAAATCCCAAAATTGTTTAATGCTTACGCTTGTAATTGAAAGTCTTTCGTCTAAAAATATTGTTTTAGGTATATCGCCGACTACTGCTACATCAAACTTAGCAAAGTGATTTACTATTAATACCAAAATTATTGCTACTAGTGATGAAGGTATTTTTGCATTTAACTTTTGTGGCCATATAAACATAAATATAACTACTGCAAGGCCTATACACATAGTTGGTATATCTGGGTTAAAGCCATCTGTAAAATATGATACCAGTTTCATAATTGCAAGATCGCCTTTTGATGTTACCCCAAAGAAATTATCTAGCTGTCCTAGCGCTATAATCACCGCAATACCTGATGTAAATCCAGTTATTACTGATGATGGGATAAAATATATGATTCGGCCCAATTTAAAAATCCCGGCAACAATTAGTATTATACCTGCAAAGAAACTTGCGATAAATATACCTTGCATCCCGTATTTTGCTGCTAGGGTAACTAGGATTGCTGTCATTGCTCCTGTAGGCCCTGACATCTGGAATGACGCTCCAGAAAAAACTCCTATAACTATACCGCCTATTATGGCTGTAATAAGTCCTGCTGCCGCTGTTGCTCCTGAGCTGACACCAAATGCCAATGCAAGTGGCAATGCTACGGCCGCTACTGTTATACCTGCCATTATGTCTTTTGCTAACTTTTTACTATTATATCCGGTAAATTCTTTTTTTAAGTCCGAGATATAGTCTCCTATAATATTCAATTTTTTCTCCTTCCCTAAATTATAACGCTTTACACTCACGGATTAATAGTATATCACATTTTCGGTAAAGTATACAAGGGTAAAAGGTTAACCTGACAAAAATAGCAAAAAAAGAAGTAGCCACTTATCCATTAGATGTTAAATGACTACTTCATTTGAGTTTACATTTATATTATTTAGATGAGCTTACATCAGAGCTTACATCATGCCTGGCATACCGCCCATGCCCTGTGGTGGCATTGGAGGCATATCGTTTTCTTTAACAACGTCTACTACACCAGCTTCAGTAGTTAGAAGCATAGCTGAAGCAGAAGCAGCATTTGCTAAAGCAGATTTTGTTACCTTAGCTGGGTCAACGATACCAGCTTCAATCATATCCTGATATTCTTCGCTGTAAGCGTTAAATCCTGTTCCAACCTTGCTAGTCTTAACTTTTTCAACTACTACGCTACCTTCAAATCCAGCATTTTCAGCAATCTGTCTAACTGGTTCTTCTAGGGCTCTCATAATAATTGTTGCACCTGTCTTTTCGTCGCCTGATAGAGTCTTAACGTATTTAGCAACTGCAGGAATAGCATTTGCAAGAGCAACTCCACCACCTGGTACGATACCTTCTTCAACACCAGCAACTGTAGCGTTAAGAGCATCTTCGATTCTTAGTTTTCTTTCTTTTAGTTCTGTTTCTGTAGCTGCACCTACCTGGATAACTGCAACACCACCTGTTAGTTTTGCTAGTCTTTCCTGTAGTTTTTCCTTATCGAAATCAGAAGTTATTTCAGCGATCTGGTTTCTGATAAATGCAACTCTTGCATTTATTTCGTCTTTGTCTCCAGCTCCGCCTACGATAACTGTGTTGTCTTTGTCAACTTTAACAGTTGCAGCAGTACCTAGCATATCGATAGTTGCTTCTTTTAGGTCATATCCTAATTCTTCAGCAATTACAGTACCGCCAGTTAGAGTAGCGATATCTTCCATCATTGCTTTTCTTCTGTCACCAAATCCTGGAGCTTTTACTGCAACGCAGTCAAATGTTCCCTTTAATTTATTTACTACTAGAGTTGCCAATGCTTCGCCATCTACATCGTCTGCTATGATAACAAGTTTTCTTCCAGCCTGGATAACCTGTTCTAGTAGAGGTAGGATTTCCTGAATGTTGTTGATTTTTTTATCAGTTAATAGGATTAATGGATTTTCAATTACTGCTTCCATTTTTTCAGGATCTGTAGCCATGTATGCTGATAGGTATCCTCTGTCAAACTGCATACCTTCAACTACTTCTAGGTTTGTTCCTACTGATCTGCCTTCTTCAACAGTAATAACACCATCTTTTCCTACTCTTTCCATTGCTTCAGCGATTAGCTGACCGATGTTTTCATCTGCTGATGAAACTGATGCGATATTTGCGATAGCATCTTTTGTATCTACATCTTTAGCATTTTTCTTGATTTCTTCAATTGCAACATCTACTGCACCCTGGATACCTTTTTTAAGAATCATTGGGTTAGCACCTGCTGCAACATTTTTAAATCCTTCGTTAATAATAATCTGAGCTAATAAAGTAGCTGTAGTTGTACCATCACCTGCAACATCATTTGTTTTAGTTGCAACTTCTCTAACTAAAGCAGCTCCCATGTTTTCAACTGGATCTTCAAGTTCGATTTCTCTTGCAATTGTAACACCGTCATTTGTGATCAATGGTGCACCAAATTTCTTTTCAAGTAGAACATTTCTTCCTTTAGGTCCAAGTGTAATTTTTACTGTGTTTGCTAATTTGTCAACGCCTTTCTGTAGTTTTCTTCTGGCATCTTCTCCGTAGTATAAATCTTTAGCCATCTTTCTTCACTCCTTCACATTTATTATTCAACTATTCCTAATATATCTTTTTGACTGATGATTATGTATTCTTCTCCATCGTATTTAACAGGAGTACCTGCATACTGTGAGAAAATAACTGTTTCACCAACTTTTACTTCCATCTTAACTTCTTCTGTTCCAGGACCAACTGCAATTACTGATGCTGTCTGTGGCTTTTCCTTTGCCTGTCCTGTAATAACAAATCCGCTAGGTGTTGTGTTAACCTCTTCGCTTCTTTTAATAACTAATCTGTCTCCAAGTGGTCTAATACCAAAACTCATCTTTCTTACCTCCATTTTACATTTTATTAGCACTCAACCTCATTGAGTGCTAACTATATTTTACTACTTATTTACTTATTGTCAATATCTTGCACAAATTTATTTAAAGTTTTTCTACTACCATTTCCAAAATTCTTCTGTTTTCAATGGAAGTGACCTCTATTTTCAGATTGTCGGTTTCCACTAAAACTCTGTCATTTTCATTAGGAATGGCTTCTAGGTGCTCTAACACTACTCCGCTCATAGTATGATAATGACCTTTTTTATCGATTTTGATACCTGTTTCGTGTTCAAACTTTTTGATAGTGCAATCTCCTTGAACTAGCCATTTGCCTTCTGATAATTTTTTTACTTCCTCTTCTTCTGGCAAATCGTACTCGTCGTAAATATTTCCAAATATCTCCTCTAGTAAATCCTCCATAGTTATAAGACCATTGATTGATCCGTATTCGTCAATTACTATAGCCATATGTCTTTTCTCAAGCTGCATACGCTTAAATAATTCAGATGCTTTCATATTTTCCGATACAAAATATCCGTTTCTAACATAAGGCTTTATATCGTATTTTCTATTTTCATCAGCCATCAAATAGTCTTTTGAATAAAGGACTCCTACTATATCATCATCTTCATTGTACACAGGTATACGAGAACAACCACTTGATTTAATAGTTTCAAGTATAGTTTCTTCTGTATCATCTATATTTACAGTTTTCATTTCAGAACGTTGTGTCATAACTTCAGCGACAGTTATATCGTTAAAATCAAACACATTTTTTATCCAGTCGCTTTCGAATGCTTCTATTGCTCCGATTTTACCACCTAGCTCTATCATCATTTTTATTTCTTCTTCTGTTACATTATCCTCTTCAGTTTCAGTTTTCATACGAAGCAATTTTAAAACTAAATTTGTACTAAATGATAGAAATACTACTACTGGTTTCATTATAACTGCAATAGCTAAAACTACTGGTGAAGTAAATCTAGCTATTTCATAAGGCTTTTGCATAGCAATTCGCTTTGGCACCAATTCTCCAAAAATCAAAGTTAAATATGAAAGTACTAAAGTGATAACGACTACTGAAATAACCTCCAAAGTCTTAAGGGAAACAGATGTCATTCCTAAGTCATCGTGTACCCAATTTACAATATAGCCAGAAAAATTATCTGCGGCAAAGGCACTTCCTAAAAATCCTGCAAGGGTTATCCCCACCTGAATAGTAGATAAAAATCCTGAAGGCTCATCTAGCATTTTTACAAGCCTTTTTGCGGTTTTATCCCCTTCCTCTGACTGTTTTCTAAGTTTTGCACTGCTAAGAGAAAGCACAGCAATCTCAGTAGATGCAAAAAATGCATTTAAAAATATTAGTATTAACTGCAAAATTATTTGTTGTGGTACGTCCATAAATTTCTCTCCTTCTTTTTCTTCTTTTTACTTTTATTTCCATATACCTATAAAACAAAAGACTTTTACCCATATTAAATACAGATAAAAGTCTTGTTTTTTAATAAATAAACCGGTTATTTCTAACGTGATGACGGCTATTTAACACACCTTATGTGCTAACTACTCCCTTTTATTTTTTTACTACTTCTGCAACTGTTGTGGCAAATCCAGCCAAATTTTGAAGTTCTGATGGAATTATTATCTTAGTTGCCTGTCCATCTGCTACTTTTTCTAAAGCTTCAAAGCTCTTCAAAGCCAAAACTTCATTTGTAGGTTCTGATTCTTTTAACATAACCAAACCTTTTGCTGTAGCTTCTTGAACTAGTCTTATAGCTTCTGCATTACCTTCGGCTATTTTAATAGCAGCCATTTTTTCAGCTTCTGCATTTAGTATTGCAGCCTGCTTGTCTGCTTCTGCCTTAAGAATGGCAACTTCTTTGTTTCCTTCTGCTACTAGAACTGAAGACTTCTTTTCACCTTCGGCTCTTAAGATAGCTTCTCTTTTTTCACGCTCAGCCTTCATCTGTTTTTCCATAGCATCCTGGATTTCTCTTGGTGGAGTTATATTTTTTACTTCCACACGATTTATCTTAATGCCCCATGGATCTGTTGCTTCATCTAATACTGATCTAATATTTGAATTGATATAATCTCTACCTGTTAGAGTTGCATCTAAGTCAAGCTCACCAATAATATTTCTAAGAGTTGTTGCAGTTAAGTTTTCAACTGCTGACATTGGGTTGTCAACTCCATAAGTGTATAGCTTAGGCTCTGTAATTTGGAAATAAACTACTGTATCAATTTCCATAGTTACATTGTCTTTTGTAATTACAGGCTGTGGTAAAAAGTCTATTACATTTTCCTTTAATGACACTTTTTTTGCTACTTTGTCAATCAAAGGAATTTTAAAATGTATACCTACTTCCCATGTGCAATTATATGCGCCAAGTCTTTCGATTACAAATGCGTTTGCCTGTGGAACTATACGAATATTTGTAACAATAAGCCAAATGATTAAAGCAATTATAATTATTCCAAATAATGTGCCCCCGATATCTCCTAAAATACCCATTTTGTACTCTCCCTTTCGTAACGTAATTAAACGATTAACCGGTTAACTCAACCTTTTTCCGTCTAATCTACTTTTTTAGTTACAACTAATTTCACGCTAGAAATTTCTTTGACAAGGATTTCTTGTCCTTTATAAATAGTCTCGTCTCCAGCAACTGCTGTCCACATTTGACCGTTTACCTTAACTTGACCTGGTCTAAGAGGCTCAATATCCTCCATAACTACACCAGTCATGCCTACAAGAGCATCTGCATTTGTTTTAATAGTTTTTCTCGTAAAGTGCTTATTTAATATAGGTCTTGTAAATACCAAAAGCACTACTGAAACAGCTATAAAAACTACTACTTGTATTATTAAAGAATTTGTAAACATAGATGTAAATGCTCCAGCTAAAGCTCCCGCTGCAAACCAAATAGTTGTAAGCCCCATAGTTGCCGCTTCTACTATAGCTAAAATAATCGCAATACCAATCCATATAATAGCTATGTCTACCGTTCCTAAAATTTGTAACATTATAATCCCCTTTATTTTCTAATTTGCTCACAATACCCTTCATTTCTCATATAATAAAATAGATATTGCTGAGCTATACCGGCGTATTCACCAAATTTTTCTTTGGCAAAAGCCTCCATACCTTTAACGTCATTTTCTTCAAAGCCATATAAAAAGTTCATAACTTTTTTCATCCATACATCTATAGGAAATGCATCTCTCTTTTTTAGAGCAAATAACATAATACAATTTGCAACTTTTGGCCCTACACCGTTTAAAGTTGAAATAGTCTTAAAAGCCTCGGCGCTTGAAACCTCCGCTTCCTTTAGACCTTCGTAAGTTTGCCTATCCGCCTCAAACATCTTTGCACTTGCTATAATATACTTGGCCCTATACCCAAGTCTACAAGGTGCCAAATCTTCAACAGTCATATCTGCCAAAGTTTTCGCATCTGGAAAAGCATATCTAACTTTACCTCTGTACTGTCCAATCTCCTGCCCAAAGTTTTCGCAAAGACTTTCGATACAGCCCTTGATGCGAGGTATATTGTTATTTGCCGATATGATAAATGAAATTATAGTTTCCCAGACATCTTGATTTAACAATCTTATGCCCTCGCCTCTTTTAATGGCGCGACCTATAACTTCATCTTTTGATTTTAGGTTGTTCTTTATTTTAGCATAATCTGTATCAAAGTCCAAATAGTTTCTCCAAAAATTTTCAAAATTTTCTGAATCGCAATTATCTATAACTAGATTGCTACCTTCCAAAGCCATATTTGCAGCCATTCCGCTAGCAACACCTGTGTAACTACCGTCATCTTCCTTTTGCCATCTAAAACACTGACCACAATCAAAAATCTGATCCAAGTCAAAATCTTTTACATTTTCAACTACAAACTTGCTCATGATACACCTCTCACATCAATATTTAGATTTTCAATATTAAAGGCAGTCATTTCCTCGATCATATTTGCGCTTTTACGCTGTAATTCCTTCGCTATTTCTATAATATTTGTGCCTTTTTTCACCACTAAATAAACATCTATCTCAAGAGCTTCGATATTTTGATTTGCTGTTACTTTTAAAACATTTTCAATGCCCTTGATGCCCTGAGCTGTGCATTTTACAATATCGCTAATAACTCTGTCAGAAATAATAAACTCGCCCATATAGCTGTATGTGGGTCTAACTACTGACTTTTCGGTGAAACTTCCCTTGCCAGCGCCTATGCCCTTAAAAATGCGCAACGGACTTATAAAATAGCCAGAAAATTGATGTTTTAGCTGCATAGAAGATACAGGAATGACATGTTTTCCTTGCCCATTTCGCTGTTTGTCCGCAATCTTTCTCTCATTTTCTGTAGTAATATCCTCAATATATATTTTTTCATCTATTTGGCCGACTTCAATTCGCTTTGAAATTTTTTCAACCATACCGTCTGAAGTTCCAATAATCAAAATTGATTCGGGATTTACTTCTTTGATTTTTTCTGTGACTTCTATTTTATGATCTTCATCATTGAACAATGCAGTTTTAACGGCTCCAATCTTAGTCGCCTCTCTTTTTGCAGATTTTCCTGCCATCGCTTTGCCCTTAAAAATAAAAAGTCCATCGTCTATAATACTCTCTATACCCTTGTCTTTGCAAAGGTTTATAGCCTGGTAGCTTTTACCAGTTCCACTTTTTCCTACTAATGCGTATACTTTCATCTTTACATCTCCAATTTATGATGTTATAATTTCTTTGTTGAGATATATCTTAAAAGGAGGAAAAAAAAATGGCTTACAAAATTACAGATGCTTGCATCAACTGTGGAGTATGTGCTGGCGAATGCCCAGTAGAAGCAATTTCAGAAGGCGATGGAAAACACGTTATCGATCCTGAAAAATGCATCGACTGCGGAGCTTGCGCTGGAGCTTGCCCTGTTGACGCACCACAGGCTGAATAATTTCTATTCGGTATAATTAATAACCGTTTCTAAAATTTAGAAACGGTTATTTTTTTATGTTCATTTTATCTTTTTGACATATGATATGCAAGAGAGTGCAAGCTATCGCTCAAATGAACATTTTCAATTGAAACATGTCCAGGCACCTCAATATCAACCGGTGCAAAATTCCAGATACCTTTTACTCCGGCAAAACATAATTTATCTGCTACTTCCTGTGCATTTTCTTTAGAAGTACATATTATACCGATATCGATATTATGTTCCTCTACATAGTCAACCATGTTTTCATAGTCCATAACATTGATATCATTGATTTTAAGACCTATCAATCTAGGATTTACTTCAAAGATACCGTCAACTAAAAAGCCAGCTTTGTAATAATAAGTGTAATTAGCAATAGCCTGACCTAAGTTACCAGCACCTACAATAACCATTTTATAATTTCTATCCAGACCAAGGATACTACTTATTTCGCTGTAAAGATCGTTTACATTGTAACCATATCCTTGCTGTCCGAAACCTCCAAAGTTGTTTAAATCTTGTCTAATTTGTGATGCAGTATAACCAATGAGCCTGCTTAGCTCATTGGATGAAATTTTTTCTACACCTTTTTTTTGAAGTTCCTTTAAATATCTTCTATATCTTGGAAGTCTTTTAATAACCGCATTTGAAATCCTTGTCGGTTCTTTGCTAGTATTAGCCATTTTGTTATTTATTCTCCTCAACGTAGTTTACAAGATCTGCAACTGTATGGAATTTTTCAGCTTCTTCATCTGGAATTTCAATATCATACTCTTCTTCAATAGCCATAATAATTTCTACAGCATCTAGAGAATCTGCTTCTAGATCCTTCATTAGATTAGTATCCATTGTTACTGTGCTTTCGTCTACATTTAACTGTTCTACTATAATTTCTTTAATTTTATCAAAAAACATATTTTTCTCCTCCTATTTTATTATCATAAAGAATTATAATTTACACTTCATCGTATTGCAACCACTTTTCGTATTTTTTTTGTAGCTCTTCTTTAAGTTCATTTAGCTCATTGCTTAAAGAAACCAGCTTTTGGTGGTCACAAATAACCTCATCCTTGCACATATCTTCTTCAAGTTGTGCACTCTTTTGTTCCATTTCTTCTATTTCCTCTTCAAGCTTTTTCTTTTCTCTTTCAAGTCTTCTGCGCTTTGTTTCTGCTTCTTTTTTTAGCCTGCGCTCTTCGCTAGATGAAATGGTTTTATTTTCTTTTTGAGCTTCTTTGCGTATTTTCGCACTTTCGCCCATTTCCTCTAAATATTTTTTACCTGAAAATATCTCAGCTCTTTTTTCTTGATAGTAATCGTACTTACCTAAGTAAACATTTATACCCTTTTGAGTTAGTTCCATAATCCTATCTGGCACTTTTGATAAGAAATATCTATCGTGACTGACTATTACCGCAGTACCTGGAAATTCCATCAAAGCGTCTTCAAATACTTCTTTTGACTCAATATCCAAATGGTTTGTAGGTTCGTCTAATACTAGTACATTTGCCCCTGACATCATCAGTTTTAAAAGAGCTAATCTAGCTTTCTCTCCACCGCTTAAAGCTCTAACAGGTAAAAATACCATCTCGTCTTTAAACATAAATCTGCCAAGTACACCTCTTATTTCAGACTCTGTGTAAAGCCTGTAAGACTGATGAACTTCTTCCATAACTGTCAAATCTTCATTTAGCATGCTTTGAGTCTGATCGTAATATGCGATTTCAACATTTGTACCTAGTTTTAGATAACCTTCGTTTGGCTCTAGTTCATTCATCAATATTTTTAAAAGAGTTGTTTTTCCAACTCCATTTGGACCTAAGATACAGATTTTTTCTCCTCTCTTAATATCCATATTTACATTTGAAAATAACTCTGTCTTATTTGCTCCATAACCGAAACTTTTTCCCAGATTTTCAGCGTAAATAACATCTTTGCCGCTTTTAAAGTTTTCTTTGAAATGAATCTTCATACGACCTTTTTCAGACTCTGGACGCTCCAAAACTTCCATTCTTTGAAGCTGTTTTTCCCTAGATTGAGCACGCTTCGCCAACTTTTCAGTGCCTCGCTGCTTAAATCTACGTATCATTTCCTCTTGTCTTGCTATTTCTTTTTGCTGTGAATTATATCTGCGCAGTTCATCTTCCCTTTTAAACTTTTTCTTCTCCGCATAAGCCGAATAATTTCCTTCGTATACATCAAGTCTATGATGATCCACTTCGAAAATACGGTTAACCGTCTGATCTAGGAAATATCTATCGTGGGAAACAATTACAAGTGTACCACTGTAACTTTTTAAGTATTGTTCCAGCCATTTCAATGTTCCTATATCTAGATGGTTAGTCGGTTCGTCTAAAAATAGTAAGTTTGGTTTTTTTAACAGTAGACAAGCAAGTGAAAGTCTTGTTCTTTCTCCTCCACTTAGCATATCTATTTTTTTGTTGTAGTATTCTTCTGTAAAAGCCATACTGTTAAGAATGCCCTTTATCTCGCTTTTGTAGCTGTATCCACCTTTAGTCCTGTACTCTTCTTGAAGTCTATCATAAGATGCTAATAGTTGCTCCATTTTAGAATCTTCGTGGTCAGTTGAAGCTATTTCTTCGGACATTTTAAGCATCTTTGTTTCCATTTCTTCTAAAAAAGCAAATATATTATTTACTTCTTCTATTACAGTTTTATCCGAATGAAAATTATCTACCTGTCTTAAATATCCAATAGTTGTATCGTTTGAAACGAAAAAATCTCCACTGTCATAACTCATCTCTCCAGTAAGGATTTTCAAAAGAGTTGATTTACCAGCGCCGTTAGGACCTACTACACCAACTCTATCCCCTTCGTTTATATGAAACGAAACATTTTCCAATATGACATCTACGCCATAGCTTTTACATATATCTTTTGCACTTAATATTATCATAATGGTAAATTAGCTTGAGCATCTAAATTTAAATCATCTATCTCTCCAGCCATGTACTTATAATATGCTGCGCAACCTATCATAGCTGCATTGTCAGTACATAAAATAGGAGATGGATAATATAGCTCTATTCCTTTCTCTTTACATTTTTCATCTAACATTTGACGCAGTTTGCTATTTGCCGCTACGCCACCTGCAAGAACAAGTTTGTCCTTGCCCATATCACAAGCTGCTGATACTGCTTTTGCAACTATAACATCTAAAACAGCTTGCTGGAAACTTGCAGCAATGTCTGGTACATTTATTTCACGTCCTGCCTGTTTTTCATTGTTAATATAGTTTAACACTCCTGTTTTAATACCGCTAAAGCTAAAATCCAAGCTGTCTTTTTCTAAAAATACACGCTTAAAAGCAACTGCTTCTGGATTTCCTTCTTTTGCGATTTTATCTATTAAAGGTCCACCTGGATATCCTAGACCTAAAACTCTTGCAACCTTGTCGTAAGCTTCTCCCGCAGCATCATCACGAGTGCCACCTAAAACTCTACATGAGTTGTAATCATCAACCTCTACAATATTTGTATGTCCACCTGAAATTACCAAAGCCATAAACGGTGGTTCAAGTTCTTTGTGCTCAATAAAATTAGCACTTATATGGCCTTGAATATGATGAACTCCTACAAGGGGTTTTCCAAGGGCCAATGAAAAAGCTTTAGCTGTAGCAAGACCAATTAAAAGGGCTCCAACAAGCCCTGGTCCATATGTAACCCCTATAAAATCGATTTCATCTAGTGTGCAATCAGCCTCTTTTAGAGCCTGACTAACCACATTATTTATATTATTTAAATGATGTCTTGATGCTATTTCTGGTACTACTCCACCAAAAGCTTTGTGGACATCAATCTGAGAAGCTATAACATTTGAAAGCACTTCTCTACCGTTTAGAACTAAAGCTACAGAAGTCTCATCGCAACTTGACTCTATAGCTAAGCATAAAATTTTGCCGTCCTTCATCTTATTCCTCCACACGCCACATAATTATGGCATCTTCATTGTCATTATAGTATCTGGGACGTACGCCCATTTCTTTAAAATTAAATTTTTCATATAACTTTTGCGCCGGTGTATTTGATGCTCTAACCTCAAGAGTAAAACTGTTTATACCATTTTTCTCTGAGTGATCTATTAAAGAATTTATTAAAGTTTCACCGATATGTCTCCTCCTGTAGTCTGGATCTACTGCAACATTGGTTATATGAGCTTCGTCTACTATATACCATACGCCTACATATCCAACTACTTTTCCATCTAACTCTCCCACAATATACATGGCGAAATCATTTTTTTCAATTTCATCTCTTATAGATTGTGGAGTCCATGGATCTTTGAAACATTTAGTTTCTAAAAGGGCAATTTCATCTACATCTTTTAGCTCGCCTTTTCTAACAGTTATATAACTCATTTTTCACTTGCTAGGCGTTCTTCCAATTTTCTTTGCGCCTCTGCCTTTCTCATATAATCTGGTTCGAAGTCGTTGTAGCCAACAGTTTCACCATTGTTGTATTTTTCCAAAGCGATTTTAGCTACTGACTCTGCATATTGATATACTTCTTTTACTTCTGCTTTTAGTCCATTTGCCTCTGCATACTGTAAAATATCTTGTCCATACGATTTTATACCGTCTCCTACAAACAGAATATTATCAACTCCAGTTTCTTTTGCCTTAGTGCCTACTGCATCTAAAAAGTCTTCAAGAGCATAAGGAGCTGCGCAAACCACTTCTGTCATTCCTACACAAGCGTTAGCATAAACTTGTTTTCTCCTAGCATCTAAAACTCCACAAACCATAGTGTTTTCTTCGATTTCAATTTGCCCTTGGGCGAAAGCGTAAAGAGTCGGCACAGGGATGCAAGGTATATTTTTGATTTGACTTATAGCCCTGGCTGTTGAAACTCCAATACGTATGCCTGTAAATGAACCTGGGCCTTGAGATGCAGCAACTGCGTCGATCTGGTCCATAGTTATATTGTTTTCCTTTAAAAGATGGTCGATCATAGGTGTTAAAACTTTTAGATGATTAAGTCTATCCTCTGATCTAGCAGAAACTATCTTTTTGTCTTTATTTATAAGTGCCGCACTGCAGTGTGGGCCTGTTGTTTCTATTGCTAAAATATACATCGGTTTCCTTCTTTCGTCTATCTATATAATATGTAGAAATTTACTCACTTAGATTATTTTAACACAAATTATGACTTTGAGCGATAATCAATTGTTAAGATTGTGAAAAGAAATGACATTTTATGTTAAGTTTATGTTAATTTTTGTAAACATTACTTGTTTTTTCTATCTAAAGGTTTAAAATCTACTAGTCAAAAATTTTAGGTTATTTTATAAGATTTTTTATAAGATTTAAAATTTAATTTAAAGGTTTAATGTCAAATAAGGAAAGGAGAATTGCTTTGGAACAAACAATTGCAATAATCGTTTTTCTTGCTGTTATTTTACTAATCGTGTTTGAGAAATTACACGAGGCTGCAGCCGCTGTTGCCGGTGCTGCTGTACTGTTGCTTACACACGTGTTAGATGTAGAAAGCGCAGCAAGCTATGTCGACTATAACACAATCGGTGTTTTAGTTGGTATGATGCTATTTGTAGCAGTTATTAAAAATTCTGGTCTTTTCGAATATATTTCGATTAAGGCTGCAAAGTTTGCTAAGGGAGACCCATGGAAAATAATGATGATGTTTATCTTAGTAACTGCTGTTTTATCAGGATTTTTAGACAACGTTACTACTGTACTTTTGGTAGGTCCTATGAGTATTTCTATATCTAAGATTTTGGGACTTAACCCTGTGCCATTTTTGCTTACACAGATTATGGCTTCAAATATAGGTGGTACAGCTACTTTGATCGGTGACCCTCCAAATATTATGATTGGTAGCGCTGCTGGTCTTACATTTTTAGATTTTATATTAAATGCGACTCCGGTTATCATCATTATTATGATAGTATTTATATTTATGATGAAACTTGTATACGGTAGACATATGGAAGTTGAACAATCAGCTATTGACCAAGTTATGTTACTTGATGAAAACAAGGCTATTGAAGATCCTGCTCTACTTAAAAAGAGTATTGTAATGATAGTTTTAGTTGTTTTAGGATTTATTTGTCATTCATCACTTGGCATCGAGTCAAGCGTTATCGCTATTACTGCCGCAGCTGTTATGCTGATTATAGGCAAGCAAAATGTTGAAGAAATAATAGGTGATATCGAATGGACAACTATTGTATTTTTCACAGCTTTGTTTATAGTTGTTGGCGGTCTTGTAGAAACAGGTGTTATCGATAAACTTGCAAATGTAATTATCAACTTAACTGCAGATAAACCTATTGTAACTATGTTGATTTTACTTTGGGCATCTGCTCTTTTATCAACTATTTTAAACAATATACCTTTTGTTGCTGCACTTATCCCACTTATTATCGCTATGGGTAACAGCGGCATCGACGTATTCCCTCTATGGTGGGCTATTTCACTTGGTGCTTGTCTTGGCGGGAATGGCACTCTTATCGGTGCATCAGCTAATATCGTGTTGTCAAATATCAGCTCAAAGCACGGGTATCCTATTACATTTAGTAGATTCCTAAAGATAGGTTTCCCAACTATGATTATGTCAACACTGATTTCAACAGTTTACCTAGTTGTTAGATACGGCATTTTCTAATTCAATTCATATATAAAAAAACGATATGCTATTTTGTTTTAAGCATATCGTTTTTTATTTAGATTAGATTTCAAAATTACAGCGATAAATTCTCTCTCCTTCGTTTTCTGTATAAGATATAAAAATTATCTTTGCATCTTCAGGTATGATTTCCTCAATCATATCTGCCCACTCTACTACAGATACACCATCTCCAAAGAAGTATTCTTCATATCCAAGTTCGTACATTTCTTCAATATCTCCAATTCGATAGACATCAAAATGGTACAATGGCAAACTTCCTTGGTGATACTCTTGTACTATAGTAAAAGTTGGACTTGTTATCATCTCATCTATACCAAGTCCCTTAGCAATATATTTTGTTAAAGTTGTTTTACCTGTGCCTAAGTCTCCTGCTAAAGCAATTACATCACCTGGCTTCAGGATTTTAGCCAAGTTCTCACCGAATTTTTCGGTATCCTTTTCATTTCTAATTAATAATTCTCTCATGTGGTTATTTTAACACAAAAAAATAAAATGAGCGACAGTTTTTTACTATCGCCCATTTTGTTGACCGTAAAATTATTTATGTAAAAATTTTGATACTCTCTTATATAGGAAAAATGTAATAATACCATTCACACTAGCTTTAATTAGATTAAAAGCGATAATAAATGGAAGAACTGCTGTTATACCTGCTCTTGGAACTCCCATGAAAAATGGTGTAATTATGTAGTTTGCACCAATCATAACTACTGCCATAGCAACTGTTCCAGCTGCAAGAGCTATAATGGCATTTTTCTTAGATTTGCCATGTTTATAAATAAGTCCTGCTACTAATACATAAGTACCTGTTGCAATGATGTGCATCAAGATACCGTATAGTCCACTTTGAGCACTTACAGTAAAACCCTGTATCAATGATGTAACCACTGTAATTAACAGTCCTGCAATTGGTCCATAAGCAAATGTTCCCATTAGAATTGGAATATCAGCTGGGTCATACTCCATAAATGCAATTGGTGGAAAAATTGGAAAATGTATAGTTACAAGTATTAGTGATATTGCAACTAACATACCCATCTTTGCTAACTTAACTGTGTTTTTTTGCTGATTCATTTTAAATCTCCTTCCAGATAATTAGTATTAACTTAAAATCTGTTCCTTGGTAATTCAAATAAAAAAGCCTCGATTATAAAAATCGAGGCATTTGAAAACACTAAAATAAAATAAACATAACAATAAAATATAATGTTCTCTTGTTTCTTTCATCCGGACTATACCGTCGGTACTGGATTTTAACCAGTTCAACCAATTGGCTCGTGGACTTGTCGCCTAAGCGCTTCACCACCGGTGAGGAATTTCACCTCGCCCCGAAACAGATTTTCTTTACTCCATCAGTATAACACTTTAGAAATTGTCAGTCAACGTTAAATTTTTAACTTAAAATTCAGTTGTATTTGAAACGTAAAACTGCTGAACCCAATAGCCATTAACATATCCTATTCCCAAATGTGTATAACCGCTATATAAGATATTACTTTTATGATCAGGTGAGTTCATCCAAGCATTCATAACTACTGAAACTTCTGTTGCACCGCTAGCTATATTTTCACCACCTGCTTTCATCAATCCAGCAGCAGCAAACTGATCATAAAACATACCTAGTCTAGGTGAATAATGGTCGAAATATTTGTATTGATACATATCCTCTGCCTTAATCTGTGCAGTTTTATCAATAACATCATATGGTTTTAACGGTGGCACATTGGCCTTTGCTCTCTCTTTGTTAACCATATCTAACATTTCTTTTCTTATCTCTGCAAGAGTCTGCTTAGATGGTTGTGTAATTGTTGGTTTTTGAATAGTTGGTTTTGAACTAGCAACTACTAATTTTTGCCCTACTCCCTTTGTAAATGAACTGTACACATACTTTTTGCCAACTTTTCTGTAAGATCTAACCTTGTAGTAATAAGTCTTATTTTTAGTTAGACCACTATTTACATAAGATAACTTTGTTGTAGTTTTAAGTTTTTTGTATTTACCCTTTGAGCTTGTAGCTCTGTAAATCTGATAACCCTTAGCTCCGTTTACCTTTTTCCAAGAAATCTTTATGCTGCTGTTTGAAGCTTTCGCAACTTTAACTCCAGTAGCAGTTCTCAATTTAGGTTTAACCGCCTTAGGTGAGCTTAACTTGCCAAGTTTTTTACCATTGACACCTCTAACTTTGTAATAGTAAGTTTTACCAGTTGTAAGACCGCTCTTTACAAGTGATCTTTTGGTAGTTGTGCTTATTCGCTTATACTTACCATTTTTAGAAGTCGCCTGGTAAACTCGGTAGTTTTTAGCGTTTTTAGCCTTTGACCAGCTGATTTTAACCTTGTTGTAATCGTAGCTTGAAACCTTTACAGATGAAACCTTTGATGGAGTTCTTGTAGCCGCCATAGCATCCTGAGGAATGACAAGTGTAAACGTCATAGCTACTGTTATTGCAAGCAAAGCAGCCATTCTCTTTAAGCCTTTTTGTTTCATAATTCACCCTCCTTTACTCATCAATATTATTTTTACCTAAATACTTAGTTCTAACTTTAGAACCAGACTTAGCAAAATCATTTAATTTTCCCCTAGGTAAATTTATATTTACGTTCAAAAGATTTTTAGATATAAAAATTAAAAATATAAATGTTAATATTGGAAATACACAAGAAGTTATAATTAAAATAGCTGCATTTTCAATAAAGCTTCCAACTGCATTTTTAACTTTTTTTTGCATTGCATTTGCGCTGTTTTTAGCCTTCTCCCAAAATCCAGCATCTTCATCTTCTATATCTTCTGCTATTTTATCAGCCTTTTCTATATTTTCCTCTATGGATACCGAGTATGTATCTTCAATTAGATTCGTTCCATATGTGGTTACCGGTACTATTGCAACTAAACAAATACCTAATATTAAAAGTTTTACGATAAAGTTTTTAAAATACTCCTTTTTAAACATGAGATTTATAAAGCATATTCCGCAAAAAAGTGGGACTATCACCTTAAAAGTCAAAGCTCCTGCAATAACTAGCAAATATTTTTCTAAAAATATAGCGCACAGTACAATCATCAATGTGGAACTTAAATTAGCTAATTGATCGGCTATAGAAGTCCCAAAATCTCCAGGAACTAAACTTATGCCAGCAGATAATGCTGTAGTCGACGCTGTCATTGCAATAACAGCGTCTCTTTTTTCATCTAATGTCTCAATAGTCGTCTTGTATGTATTTGGATCTGACATTGTATCTCCAAGAAATGCAAAAGAAAAAATCCCTACCATAACAAGTAACACCAAGAGTATTATCTTTTTGCTTTTACCAATATTCAAATGTTTTTTCTCCTTCTTATTAGCTTTTTTTACACAAATATAATATCACATTTTTTATTTATTTGTCATGGCAATTCACACCTATTTTAGACAAATCTGACTTCTATGTTTTCTTAACATCTATACATAAGTTTTGTTTATAGATATTTTTTATATAGATATTATATTCTCTAATGTGATAAAATTGTTATTGAAAAATTATTTTTTTGTAGTAGAATGTTTGAATGTGCAAAATTCATTTATTTAATTTAAAAGGAGGTATTACGCATGAGTCAAGCAACAATTTCAATAATTGTTTTTCTTGCTGTAATAATCGCAATTATTTCAGAAAAAGTGCATAGAGCTGCAGCTGCAGTAGCTGGTGCTGTCGTGCTACTTTTAGTTCATGTCCTTGACGTAGAAGGTGCTGTTGGATATATCGATTTCAACACTATCGGCGTACTTGTGGGCATGATGATGTTTGTTTCAGTAATAAAATGTTCGGGGATGTTTGAATACATCGCCATAAAAACAGCGAAACTTGCTAAGGGAAACCCTTGGAAAATCATGATGTCATTTATAATAGTAACTGCTGTACTATCTGCATTTTTAGACAACGTTACAACAGTTTTACTAATTGGCCCGATGACTATTTCCATCGCTTCAATCTTAGATTTAAATCCAGTGCCATTTTTGTTAACACAGATTTTAGCATCTAATATCGGTGGTACTGCAACACTTATCGGTGACCCACCAAATATTATGATCGGTAGTGCTTCTGGTCTAAGCTTTATGGATTTCATCGTAAACACAGCTCCTGCTGTTATCATTATTATGATCGTATTTATCCTAATGGCAAAAGTAATCTACGGCAAAAAGATGGAAGTAAGCGAAATCGCAATTAACAGAGTTATGCAACTAGACGAAAAAAAATCTATTGAAAGTTACCCACTACTAAAAAAGAGTGTAGTTATGATTATACTAGTTGTAGCAGGCTTTATGTTACATTCAATTATCCATATTGAATCATGCGTTATCGCTTTAAGTGCAGGTACAATTATGCTTCTTATCGGTAAGCAGGATGTTGAAGAAATTATTGCAGAGGTGGAATGGACTACTATCGTATTTTTCACTGCTCTTTTCGTTGTAGTTGGTGGTATGGTTGAAACAGGTGTTATCGACCAACTTGCAAACCTAATTATCAACTTAACTGCTGATAAACCAATTATGACTATGCTTATTTTACTATGGGCATCAGCATTGCTATCATGTATTTTAGACAACATCCCATTTGTAGCTACTTTAATACCACTTATTACTGCAATGGGCAATAGCGGTATAGATGTACAGCCTCTATGGTGGGCTATTTCACTTGGCGCATGTCTTGGTGGTAATGGTACTCTTATCGGTGCATCTGCTAACGTTGTACTTAGTGGTATCAGCGCAAAACACGGACACCCAATTACATTTAATCAATTCCTAAAAGTTGGTTTTCCAACAATGATAATATCAGTTATAATATCAACAGTTTACTTAATACTTAGATTTGGTATATAATTGAACTTAGATAGATTAAAATTATTCGTGAATTTAAGGAGGAATTATACTTATGGCTAGATCAAATATTTCAGCTGATATGCTACATTTAAGCTTAAAACAACTTGGCGGTAAAGTAAGAACTACATCATCAAAGGTTACTGTTGTTAAGTTTGAGATAAATCCTACTTTAACTGTTTCTTACTTCTTACATATTAGAGACGAAGAAAAGATTTACTTGCAGCGTATTGAACCATATCCAGTTAGAAACTACAAGTTTGAAACTGTAGACAATATCGTTCAGTTTATTAAAAAAGACGTTGAGCAGTTTGAAAACGCTTCAAAGAGTTCTAATTTCGAGCTATTCCTTGAAGTTATCAACACAAACTTTGAAGTAAGAAAAGAACTTGAAGTATTGTTCTTACTTCACAATGTTCCACATCTTTCAATGGAAGAAATCTTAAAAGCAGAAAAAGAAACACTAAGCAGAATAGCCTCAGCAGAACATACTGCACTTAAAAACAATCCAGGTACATTCCCTGGTGAAAATGCTGATCTAGGTGATATCTACGAAATGGATCAGGATATTTCAGAAGCAACTGATGCTAAAATGCTTTACGGCGAATCTAAACAGCAGCATCATGGACCTATCTACGATATAGTTAAGGATGCTCTAAAAGAAGTAATGGACGAATCAAAAGAAGATTTGAAAAAAGAAATTATTGCCGAATTAAGAAAATAAACTTAAGATACTTAAAAAAAAATAGCGAGTTTTTAACCCGCTATTTTTTATTTGCACAACTCATAAATTGTTTCTGCATATATCTGTGTAGCTTTTTTCAAGCTATCAAGTGACATAAATTCATTTTTTTGATGGAATAGCTCCTCTTCACCTGGGAACAATGCTCCAAATGCAACAAAGTTCTCAAGGGCTCTCGCATAAGTGCCTCCACCCATCACCTGTGGTTTTGCATCTATATCTCCAGTAATCCTTTTATATACGTCCATCATAGTTACAATTAGAGGATTATCTTTTTCCATGTAAATTGAATCTTGGCTCATCTTTTTTACTATGCCAATATTGTACTTAGTCAAAACAGAGTCTAGATTGTCATAGATGTCATTCTCGCCAAAAGTAACTGGATATCTAACATTTACTGCTAACCTTGCTGATTTTGTATCTAGCTCGATTACGCCTACATTTACAACAGTTTTCCCTGAAGCTTCATCTTCTAAGCAGATGCCTAGATTTGTTCCATCTAGCTGAAATCCTATTTCCTCGTTGTAAAACTCGATAAAATCGTTGATACTTTCGTTGTTAAACTCAATATCTTTAATAAAATCCATTAAAATAGAAATGGCATTTGTACCTTTTTCAGGTGTTGAGCCGTGAGCTGATTTGCCTTCTACAGTTATTTCAAAACTTTTGCCTACACCTTTAGCTTTGATTTTTACACCTTCCTCACGCCATTTTGCAGCTTTTTCCTTAAGGTTTTCGTAAACTTTAGGTTTGTCAGAACGAAGAACTACTCTAGCGTAGTCAGGTACCATATTGTGAGCATTGCCACCTTTAAAACTTCTAAGCTCTATGCCTTTTCCTACACTTTTAGTGAATTTTTTTGCTATATCGAAATTAAGTATGCCCATTTCTCCGTGTACTGCTGGAAAATCACCATCAGGAGTAAATCCAAAATCAGCTGGCTTAGGTATTTTTGAAAGATAGTAATACATGCCATCCCATCCTGTTTCCTCATCTAAACCTAAAATTAGACGAACATTTTTACTCAATTTAATACCTGCATCTTTTATAGCGCGCACTGCAAAGTATGCTGCAATACTTGGACCTTTGTCATCAGAAGTTCCACGTCCATACATTTTACCATCTATTATTTCTGCGCCATATGGTTCATAATCCCAGCCATCTCCTGCTGGCACCACATCTAAATGGGCTAAAATTCCCATTGTCTCAGCTTTTTCATTGCCACATGGCATATCTATATGTCCACCGTAATTGTCTATGTTAGTAGCTAAAAAACCGTCTTGTTCACCTTTTTCTAACATATAAATAAAGGCGTCCTGGACGCCTTTTCCAAATGGTTTATCTTTTTCAGGTGTGGTTCTTTCGCTATTAATCATAACAAGCTCTTGCAGTGTTTTTATCATTTCATCATAATTTTCTGCGATTTTGTCATTGATTAATTTTAAATTATCCACATGTAACCTCCATTTAAATTACTAAATCGATTATACTGATTCAACAGATGCGATTTCTCCTGGGAATGCTTCCTGAAGAATGTTTTCTACGATTCCTTTTAGTGTCATCTGAGCACCAGGGCATCCAACGCAGTGTCCCTGAAGTCTTACTAAAACAACTTTATCAGCTGTGTATTCGATAAACTCGATGTCTCCACCATCTCTCTGTAGAATAGGTCTAATCTGATCTAAAACTTCTTTAATTTTTGCTTCCATTATATTTTTTCCTCCATTTTTAAGTAGTTATACTACTCATAATTTTATCTATTTTATATACTAACATAAAATTAAAAAAAAATCACTTTTTTTATGTTTAACTTCAGATTTAAATGGTATAATACTTTTGTAACTTAAAAGAGACAATTATTTTAAAACAATATTTAAAAATTTAGGAGGTAATTATTATGAAATGGGTATGCACAGTATGCGGATACGTACATGAAGGAGACCAGGCGCCAGCAGAATGTCCACAGTGCCATGTAGGAGCTGAAAAATTCCAGGCTCAGACTGGTGAAAGAGAATGGGCTGCTGAACACGTTGTAGGAGTAGCACAGGGCGTTAGCGAAGATATCTTAGCTGACCTAAGAGCTAACTTCGAAGGCGAATGCACAGAAGTAGGTATGTACCTAGCTATGTCAAGAGTTGCTCACAGAGAAGGATATCCTGAAATCGGACTATACTGGGAAAAAGCTGCTCTAGAAGAAGCAGAACATGCTGCTAAATTTGCAGAACTACTAGGTGAAGTTGTTACTGACAGCACTAAGAAGAACCTAGAAATGAGAGTTGAAGCAGAAAACGGAGCTACAGCTGGTAAATTTGACCTAGCTAAGAGAGCTAAAGCTGCTAACCTAGACGCTATCCATGATACAGTTCATGAAATGGCTAGAGATGAAGCTAGACATGGTAAAGCATTTGAAGGTCTACTAAAGAGATACTTCGGTTAATCACCATAATTAAACTAAATAAAATTGCAGTAGTTGCAGGAGACTGTATCTACTGCTTTTTATTTGCAATGAAACTCTAAACAATCTATAATATATTTAGATACTATTTTAAGGAGTAAAAGTTATATGATTGAGTGTAAAACAAAGAAAGAGCTTATTGCTGAAATAAAAAAGAGAGCTACTCTCTTAATTGAAGAATTCGAAGATTTGCACGAAAATGCAAAGGATAAAAAAGTTAAAAATGTAGTTCGTACACCTGCGCAGATGTTGGCTTTTCAATTAGGTTGGATGAACCTTCTTTTAAGTTGGGAAGAACAAGAACAAAATCATATTGTTGTTGTAACTCCTACTCCAGAATACAGCTGGCATCAACTTGGTTTGCTTTACAAAAAGTTTTATCAAGATTATCAGGATTACACATTGGAAGAACTAATAACTGCCTTTAATGAAACTGTTAATAAGGTGGTTGATTTAGTAAACACATATACTGAAGAGGAATTGTTTAATCCAAATATGCGTCAGTGGGCTACTACTACTTCTGCTGATTGGCCAGTGGCAAAATGGATCCATCATAATACTATTGCATCTTTTAGATCATTTAGAGCTAGGATAAGAAGATGGAAGAAAAACAATGAGATAAGCCAGACTATGCTTAACCAAGCACTTGAAATAGGCAAAGCTGCCATTCCTAATGGAAATGTGGCAACATATATACCTGAGCTTGCAAAGGCAAACAAGGATCACCTTGGCATATGCATTTACACTTCCGAAGGTCACAAGTACAAAATCGGGGATACCGATGTAAGATTTACTATCCAAAGTATTTCAAAAGTTATTTCTTTGGCTTTGGTTTTGGAGTCTTACGACAGCGATTATGTCTTTGAAAAAGTTGGTATGGAGCCTTCAGGTGAAGCGTTTAACTCATTGATCGAGCTTGACTTAAACAGCAATCGTCCCTTTAATCCTATGATTAACTCTGGGGCTTTGACTACTGCAAGTTTGGTTTTACCTAAGTTTACTTTTGAAGAGGTTTTACAAATTACACGTAAGCTTTGTATCGATCCTGATATAGGTTTTGATAAAACTGTTTACGAGTCTGAGATGAACAATATTTCTCGTAATCGTGCGATCGCTTATCTTTTGGAAAGCAAAGGTATTATCGAAAATGATGTAGAAAAGACTTTGGAATTGTACACTAAAATGTGTTCTATGACTGTTACTTGCGAAAGTCTAGCGAATTTTGGGCTTGTACTTGCAAATGGCGGTGTTCATCCTATTAGCGGTAAACGTATGTTAAGTCGCAAAATCGTTAAAGTTATTAATACCATCATGCTTACATGTGGTATGTATGACAATTCTGGTGAATTTGCTGTCAAGGTTGGTATTCCAACTAAAAGTGGTGTTGGCGGCGGACTTTTATCTACTGTTAACAACACTATGGGAATCGGTATTTTTGGACCTTCTTTAGATGAAAAAGGCAACTGTATAGCAGGTAAACCTGTTCTTGCATTTTTGTCTAAAATGCTTGATTTGCACTTTATAGATAAGTAATTTATTTGAATATAAAAAGGAAAAGGGCTCTCTCACTAACACAATATCAAGTGTAAGTGGGATGCCCTGTTTTTGTATTTTATATTTTGTATTTTAGCCGTGGTGATGATCTACATGAATTGAATCCATGTAGATAGGATGTTCCCCGTAGATTAGGGTTTCCAAATTATCAGCTACCATTTTAGGTAAAATTCTAGCATTTAACGCATCTTTTATTTCAACCCATAGGCTTTCATCCTGCATATCGTCAACTTCGCTTGGCTCTGTCCAAGGAGTGTTGGCATCGAGATGACAGCGGTAGATGTGATACATTTTGTGGATATAACCAGGCCATTCTCGCACGATTTCCTCATCGGTGCAAATTTCTTCACCTATACCTACAAACATTTCAGGTATAACGGTGTAACCTGTTTCTTCTAGAACTTCTCTAATAATGGCTTCCTCTAAAAATTCCAATGTTTCTTGTCCGCCACCTGGTAGAGAATAGTATTCTCCGTTGTGAATGTCGTGACATTTGTTTAAAAGGATTTTTCCATCGTTTATAACAATGGCTTTGCATGTACTTCTTATGCTCATTTCTAACCTCTATTTCTCAACATTTCAAAGCGCTCAATTAAAGTTTCACTGTCGTTAACTTCATTGATACTGCGGCGAAATGCAGCGCTATTTGGCATTCCTTTTGTGTACCAACCGACATGTTTGCGCATTTCGTTTACTGCGGTGCGCTCCCCTTTAAGTTCTTTTATATCTGTGAAATGGCGTATCATCATATCTACAACTTCGTCGCGAGATGGTTTTTCAATCTCTCCTTTGCCTTCCCAAAGGGCTTTGCACTGTTTAAAAATCCAAGGATTTCCAAGCATGCCTCTGCCTATCATCACAAGAGCACAGCCTGTGTATTCCATCATGCGCATAGCATCTGTGGCGCTAAAAATATCGCCATTTCCTATTACAGTTATACCTACGTTTTCTTTTACTTCTTTTATTGCGTCCCAATTGGCTTTGCCTGAATAGTATTGCATACGAGTTCTGCCATGAACTGCAACTGCTGATGCTCCTGCTTTTTCTATTATTTTTGCAACTTCAACGCAGTTAATTGAGTCATCATCCCATCCGATACGGATTTTTACAGTTACTGGTTTATCTGCATTGGCAACTGTTGCTGATACTACATCGTAAATTAATTCAGGTGTTTTTAACATGGCTGAGCCTTCTCCATTTTTCACTACCTTTGGCACAGGACAACCCATATTAATATCTATAAGGGCATTTTCTCTCCCCTGTAGTTGCTTGGCAGTGTATGCCATAACTTCAGGTTCACTACCAAAGATTTGGTATGCAACTGGTTTTTCTTCTGGGTAGATTTTAAGCAGGTCTTCTGTGTTTTTGTTGTTGTACATAAGACCTTTGCCACTTACCATTTCAGAGTATCCCATAGCAGCTCCCATTTCTCTGTTTATGCGTCTTGTTGGGGCATCTGTTATCCCAGCTAGGGGCGCAGCTAAGAATGGATTTTCAAGTTTTATACCGTTGATTTCTAAGCTTCTGTTTTTCACGTATTCCTCCGTTTTACAATCCAAAAGGAGACTGTTACCTACAATTTGGGTACAGTCTCCGTATGTGACTATTTTCTGTGTTTTTTATCTTTACGATTCTTTTCGTAAATAATTTCAAGACCTTCTAAAGTAAGCATCTTATCTACTACATCAATACACTCTACTCCTTCGTCGATTAAAGTCGCAAGTCCACCTGTAGCTACTACTTTAATTTTTGTAGGATCTGAGCCCATTTCAGCTAGTTCTTCTTTCATACGTTTAACTATAAAGTCTACCATACCCATATGACCGTAAACCAATCCTGACTGCATTGACTGAATTGTATTTTTACAAATTACAGTTTCTGGTTTTTCAAGTTCAACTTTTGGAAGTTTTGAAGTCATACTAAATAAGGCTTCACTTGAAATTTTTAGGCCTGGAGCGATTGCTCCTCCTAGGTATTCGGCATTTTCAGTTACAGCACAAAATGTTGTAGCTGTACCAAAATCTATTAAAATCAATGGGCCACCATATTTTGCATATGCTGCAACCGCATTTACTATTCTGTCAGAACCAACTTGTTTTGGATTGTCGTATTTAATAAGTAGTCCAGTTTTTACACCTGATTCAATTACAATAGCTTTTCTATGAAAATATTTCATAGAAAGATGTTGAAGTGTGTAAAGCACTGATGGAACTACAGTAGCGATAATTACATCTTTTACATCGCTTGTATTTAGTCCTGCATATCTAAATAGCTGATTTATAACCATACCGTATTCATCGGCGCTTTTGTTGGCGTCTGTTTCCATTCTCCAGTTTTCAATTAGTTTACCGTCTTTAAATACTCCTAATACAATGTTTGTGTTGCCTACATCAAAAGCAAGTAGCATAATCGTTTCTCCTTTCAGATTTAAGCTCTTTCTAGTCTTTTTAGCGCCAAAGCTATTGTCAATCCTGGAATAACTCTGTTCGCTGTAATTTCAGCGCCCAGTAACTCACTGATTTTTTTCAGTCTGTACTGAACAGTATTTGTATGTACATTCATAATTTCAGCAGTTTTAGCTCCGTTCATACCTGCATCTAAAACAAAAGTTTCCAAGGTATCTAGTAGCTGTCTGCCTTTGTTGCTAGTATCCGCTTCAAAAGGTTCTAGCAATTTTGTATAATTTCTCTTTAAGAATCCACCTCTAAGCTGTATATTGTTACAATTGCTTACTAAAAGCAAATCGTACTTAGAAAAAGATCTCTTAAATGGGAACACTTGCTGTGCTTGACTCCATGTTTCATTGATCAATTTAAATGCATCGCAAGCTCCCTCTATACCGTCTAGACCTGTAACATGAAACAATCTTGTGTTTCTTGATTTGGCTTCTTCAAATACTTTTGCACATACTGAGCGAGTAGTTTTGCCCATGATAATACCAAATGTATTATTGGCTTCATGTATTTGCAAAGTCTCAAGCTCATTTTTTTGACAGTAGTCATCGATTAACTTTTGTGTTTCACCAACTTTAAATCCGTTGCCTGTAAATACACTTAGTATACATGACTCATCTATTTCTGTTTCATCTTTTATGCTGTAAGCCATACTGATATTACCACGTTTTAAAGCCTTTACAAATTCGGCTTTTTGGTCTTTTGCAGGTGTGTACTTCCACATACCTATAGCAAGCTGAATAATATCAGCAAGTTTAATAATATCATCTTGTGAATACGAATCTTCATTGTCTACTACGAACATGTAGTAGTCGCTGTCTTGTATTGAAATTGGGCCCCAATAAGTCAGCACCCCATCTACATCGATCATCGTATACACAGTAGATCTTTTATCTACAGCTTTTTCTCTACCCATACGTATAGCTTTTTCAACTGTAGTTTTATGTCTTGTTTCCACAGTTAGTATAGGATTGAAATCAGTGCTTAAAATAATCAACTGAAAATTGTTATTTACAGCCGCAGCCTTAACTGCACTTGGAAAATCGCTGTATTTTTCAAAGTCTAAAAGATGAAATATAGTATTGCTAATTAAATCGTTATTATATTTTTCACCTGTGCCACCGTAAAACAAAGTATGAGAAACTTCCTCTATTATTTCAGATAATTTCACTTTGTTATCTGCACCTATTTCTATAAGCACTATGCCTTTTGATTGGCAACAGTCGATTAACTCTTTGCTAACACGTGGCAAAATTTCACCAACTTTGTGAAGCACCAAAGCAACCATTCCGCAACCAGCCAAAGACTCAACCATTTTACATTGAGTTTCAACATCATCTCTCACACCAAAAAATCCTGTTACAACCATTTGGCTTTCGGCGTTTTCGTGATTTTTTATATCCTCTAGTTTAACGGCCTCAAGAACTGAAATATTTTTTACCGATTTTACTATACCGTCTTTGCAAGACAGCACCTGTGCATTTTCAAATGCCGGCAATGCAAGACAATCTTTAATTGTTATCCTCATCGTTTTCCCTGTCTATATCTTTCCCATCTAAATCGTCTAATTGCGAATCATCATAACTTGCTAGTTCTTGTTCTAAAATAGCCTGTTCTGTTTCAGCAATTTTCATTTGATTAGATGCTTCTTCTTTGTTTTTTTCATCGATTTCAGCAACTTTTTCTTTGAACTCTTCAACTAGACCTTCCACTGTGATTTCACCGCTGTAAATACGTTCAAACTGGTCGCCATCGATTGTTTCAAGTTCCATAAGAGCGTCTGCAACTGCAAGCAATTTATCCATATGTTCATTTAGGATGGCCTGTGCTTTTTCGTAGCCCTCATGAACTATTCTCTTAACTTCCTCGTCGATTTCGTTAGCTGTTTCTTCTGAGTAAGCCTGCTTAGCACCGAAATCTCTACCAAGGAATACTTCATCTGAAGAGCTGTAATTAATTGGACCTAACTTTTCACTAAATCCATATTTTGTAACCATATCTCTTGCAATATCAGTAGCTCTCTGAATATCGTTGCTTGCACCAGTTGAAATATCCGCAAGAACAAGCATTTCAGCAACTCTACCACCAAGTAGATGTATAATCTGCTCTTCCATATCGCCTTTTGTATTGTAGTATCTGTCTTCCTTTGGAAGTATCATTGTAAATCCGCCAGCTCTACCTCTTGGAACAATAGTAATCTGGTGTACTGGGTCAGTTCCCGGTAAAGAATGAGCAACTACTGCATGTCCAGCTTCGTGAATTGCTGTTAGTCTTCTTTCTTTTTCGCTGATTACTCTGCTCTTCTTTTCTGGACCAGCAATTACCTTTGTGATAGCCTCTTCAATTTCGTCCATGCGAATTGTCTGTCCGTTTCTTCTAGCTGTTAATAGAGCAGCTTCATTTAACATATTTTCAATATCTGCCGGTGTAAATCCAGGAGTTCTTCTTGCCAAAATCTTAGGGTTAACTTCATCAGCAAGTGGTTTGTTTTTGCTGTGAACCTTGAAGATTTCTTCTCTTCCCTTAATATCAGGCACACCGATTACAATTTGTCTATCAAATCTACCTGGTCTTAGCAATGCTGGATCTAAGATATCAGGTCTGTTTGTTGCAGCAAGGATAATTATGCCTAAGTTTTCAGCAAATCCATCCATTTCAACAAGTAGCTGGTTAAGAGTCTGTTCTCTTTCGTCATGGCCGCCACCCATACCAGCGCCTCTCTTACGTCCAACTGCATCGATTTCATCGATAAATATAATACATGGCGCATTTTTCTTAGCCTGTTCAAACAAATCTCTAACACGAGATGCACCAACACCTACAAACATTTCCACAAAATCTGAACCAGAGATAGTGAAGAATGGCACTCCTGCTTCTCCAGCAGTTGCTTTTGAGATGTAAGTTTTACCTGTTCCCGGAGGGCCTACAAGTAAAATACCCTTTGGTATACGTGCACCTAAATTGTGATATTTCTTTGGTGACTTTAGGAAATCTACGATTTCTTCTAATTCTTCTTTTTCTTCATCTAGACCAGCAACATCTTTGAAAGTCAATTTCTTTGCACTTGGATCCTGCATCTTAGCTCTGCTCTTACCAAAGGACATCGCTTTGCCGCCGCCACCTTGCTGTCTCATAATCATAACCCAGAAGAATATTAGCACACCTATCATAATAAGTGTCGGTATCAATGAAACTAGCCATGATTCTTTTTCTGGCTCTGCATTTTTAATTGTAATAACATTTTCACTACTCTGCTTATCTAAATACTGGTGGTGAAGTCTATCAACATCTAGTGAACTGTGAGCAAATGTGTGAACTTTTTTGCCGTTTTTCAAAAGTCCTGTCATCTCAAGTTCTTTAAACTCCACTTCCTTCATATCCTCGTCTGCAATATACTCTACAAACTTTGAGTAGCTAACATCTTTAACTTCTTCACTTGGCTGTTTATCGTAAAACAACGCCATTCCTAGAACCAGCGCTAAGATTACGAAATAAATGCCAAAACTTTTAACTACATTTTTCAATTCTTATCCTCCATAATTTTATTATTTATGTCAAACTAAAGTGTTTTTATGTATAACAAAATACACAGTCTACTAAAGGCTTATTTTATCATAGAAAACTGCTTAATTCAACTGTTATAACCCTTTTTGTGTCTTCGGATATTTGATAATTGCCGCTGTATCTGCCTTTATATGTTCCATTTGGTATCCATAGGATTTCATGGCCTATACCCACCATAAAAATTTTATCTCTATCTACGCTAGGTATCTTCATATCGACAAATAAGTCTTGGATTTTTTTCCTGCCCATTACACCTTTTAATCTCATATAATCACCTGGAATACGAGTTCTAATATCGATTAACTCTTGCAAGTTTGTGCGACCGTATTCAGTTTCCATAAGATCTAGGTCAAAGGCTGCTCTACCTTCTTTTTTTTCATATTGCTCTATATCGAGGGTATTTATAATTATTTTAGGCGGTTTTTCTCCTGTTTCCGTTTTAGGTTTTAGACCGCAAATAATATTGCCATAAGATACTCTTATTACGTATCCCCTTGGAAAATCAACTTGTTGAGGAGTTTTTCCTTCCATGATTAGATTGTCGGCAGGCCCTAGATTTGAGCTGTATATATCTTTTGGCAATCCTACCTTTGCAAAGGCCTTAAATAAAATTCTATGTCTTATTGAAGGCGATGCGTCTTGCAATATTTCTTGATTGAACCAAATTTCGTTTTCTTCTTCACGAACCAAGGCTTTTTCGAAAGTCTTTTCTACTTCTGACCAGATAAAATCTCTGTCTTCTTTTGCAATAGCGCTAAGTCTACTTATGGATTCAACTAGATTGCTGTTGTATTTTTCTTCAAGCTCAGGTATAAGGTTTAATCTAATTTTATTTCTTGTGTAAATTGGCTGACTGTTGGTGTGATCTATGCAAGGTTCAATATTGTTGTCCTCGCAGTATTGAAGTATATCAACCTTTGCTACATCGAGAAGTGGCCTTATAACCACATTGCCATTCTCGTTTATGCGCTTGTAGTCAATGCCGGCAAGTCCATCTGTACCTACACCTCTTAGAAATCTAAACAGAACCGTTTCAACTTGGTCATTTAGATTTTGGGCAATGGCGATTTTTATTTTGGATTTTTCAGTGCCTTCAAACATCAATGACTGAGTTATTTCAGCAAAAAAGTCGTATCTCGCTTTGCGTCCCGCTTCTTCGCTGCCTATGTTTAGTTCATTTGCGATAGCGTTGCAATCAACTATTGTTGACCAACAACAAATGCCGTTGGCTTCACATAGATTTTCAACGTATAGCTGATCTTCTTCGGCTGCTCCCGGTCTAAATTGGTGATTTACGTGAGCGCCATGCAATTTAAAATCCATCTCAGATGATAAATCTAAAAGCACATCGAAAAGACAAACCGAATCCGGTCCGCCTGATAAACCCAAGATAACTACATCACCTGGCTCTATTAAATTGTGTTTTATTATAGTATTTTTAACCGTCTCTCTTAACATGTACCTACCTACTTAATATTAAAAAATCTCTTTGCATTTTCGCAAGTAGCCTTTGCTACATCTTCGTATTCCATATCTTTTAAAAGAGCTATACGTCTTACTGTATGTTCCACATAAGGTGATTTATTTTGTTTACCTCTGTGTGGTTCTGGTGTAAGATATGGTGCGTCTGTTTCAACTAACAAATTGTCAATTGAAATATTTTCGACTACCTTTTGTGTTTTTTTGTTGTTTTTATATGTAACTGGGCCAGCTATTGAAATAGTCGCTCCCAATTTTACGTATTGCTCAGCCATTTCTGCACTGCCACTATAGCAATGTAGCAATACTCTCGCATCACCTGATCCGTCTTTTCTCTTTGGGAACCAAGATTTACGCTTATCTGAAAATGCCTGTTCATCTTTTAAAATGTCCATAGTCTCCTGATCTGCTTCACGGCTGTGAATAATAATAGGCATTTTAAGCTCGTTGGCAAGTCTGATCTGCTTCCTAAACCATTCTCTTTGCACATCTCTAGGCGAAAAATCGTAGTGAAAATCCAAGCCGATTTCTCCAATTGCCTGCACTTTATCTTTTTTGGCTAAACTTTTTATCATAAATAAAACTGTATCGTCCATAGTTTTAGCATCGTGGGGATGTACTCCTACTGCTGCATAACACCAGTCGTATTTGCTTGCATGATCAACTGACATCTTTGATGTTGCAAGGTCGCATCCTACATCCATAACATATGATAAATCTGATTTTTCAATATCTTTTATTAACTGTTCTTTTTCTTCTTTTGTATATCCGTCGCTATTTATATGCGTATGTGAATCAAATAACATCTGTTCTTCCTTCTTTCATATATATTTGCCCATATATTTTACCACAAAAACATAGCTTATAAAACTTGAAATTGTCCAATCTTTTGCTAAACTATTAATATACTTGTTGATAGTTGAAAGTAGGTGGAAAATGTTAAAAAAGACTAATTTATCTAATGATCCAAAAGTGTGGTGCGGCTTAAACAACCCTGATATGAATTTGTTTGATGCTGACCTAGTCGTTTTTGGTATACCATATAGTGTTGATATTACAAATAGATACGGAGCTAGACGTGCTCCTGAAGTTTTAAGAGAAGCAAGTAAGATTTCATCACCATTTAATGAAAATTTCCAGTGTTTCGATACTTTGAAAATTGTCGATGTTGGGGATTTTGTTCCAGCTGGTGGACTTAGGGAATACTTCAATGATATCGAGCATTTTGTTACAAAGCTGGTTTCAAATGAAAAGTTTTTCGTTATGGTAGGTGGAGACCACAGCACAACCATTCCTGTATTGCGCGGCATAGACGATGCTTTAGATGATGAATTTGGTATTATCTATATCGATGCTCACTTTGATTTGCACGATGCCGTACGTGGCGACAAATACTCAAATACTTCTGTTGCTCGCAGAGCTCTTGAGCTTAGCAATATAAATGGGGTAGAAAATATTACTTTTATCGGTGCACGTACTATCGACCGCGAAGAATACGATTTTAAGAAACGTTATGAACTAAATGTGTTAAATTCTGTGTTGTGTCACCGTATCGAAAGTGACCGTATTGGTAGTATTGCTGCAAAACACATGCGCAACTACGAAAAGGTTTACATAACTTTGGATATTGATTGCCTGGATCCGGCTTATGCTGCTGGTACTGCATCACCTCAGTTTGCTGGGCTTTATGGTAGACAGCTTTTAAATATTTTAGAAGAGCTTTATCGTACCTTGAATATTATAGGAATGGATATTGTGGAGATTGCACCTGATCTTGATCCGTCATTGGCTTCGACTTATGCAGGTCGTAAGATATTTCAGGAAGTGTGCGGACATTGCGCCCGTAAGTTGAATAAGTTGGTAGACTAGAAACTAAATCTTAATTTAAAAAGTGTCGCTTTATTGGAAAAATCCAATGTTGCGACACTTTATTTTTAGTTAGTTCTATTATCTAGATAATCATTTTAGCAAACTGAATTTCCGTCTTCTGCTTCTGTTGAAACAAATTCCAAAGTTTCTTTGCCATCTACCATGTTGTCAGCAAATAAAATCATACCTTTTGATTCTAGGCCTCTTAGTTTACGAGGAGCTAAGTTTGCAACTACTACAACTTTTTTGCCTACAACATCTTCTGGTTTGTAATGTTCTGCGATACCAGAGATAATCTGTCTAGTTTCTGTTCCCATCTTAACCTGGAAAACTAGAAGTTTATCAGCTTTTGGATGTTTTTCTGCTGATAAAATTGTACCAACTCTTAAGTCGATTTTATCGAAGTCTTCAAACTTAATAGTATCCTTTAATTCTAGAGGGATGTTTTCCTCTTCTTTTTTAGGACCATTTAGTTTTTCTAATTCTTCAAGTTCTTTTTCAATATCCATTCTTGGGAATATTGGATTTCCCTTTTTAACCTGTTCGCCTTCCATCATATCGAAAGTTTTTGAATCTTCCCATTCTGGTTCAGCAAACCATAGTCCCATTTGTTTTCTGATTTCTGTTGAAGTTGTATGCATAAATGGGTGGATAAGGATTGATACTATTCTCAATGCTTCTGATAGATTGTGCATTACTACATCTAATCTAGCTTTGCTGTTTTCGTCTTTTGCTAAAATCCATGGTGTAGTTTCGTCGATGTACTTGTTTGCTCTTCTTACAAGTACCCAGATTTCTTCTAGTGCCATGTTAAATTTAAATTTATCCATTTCAGCTTCAACTCTATCAGCTGCACCTACTGCGATTGCTTTTAGATCAGCGTCTGGGCCTTCTTCTGGACCTGCACCTGGAACTATGCCGCCGCAATATTTTTCGATCATTGAAACTGTTCTGCTTACTAAGTTTCCTAGGTCATTTGCTAAGTCGTAATTTAGTCTCTTAAGCATTACTTCACTAGTAAAGTTTCCATCCTGTCCAAATGTGTATTCTCTTAGTAGGAAATACTTAAGTGCATCTACTCCATATCTGTCGATTAGTTTAACTGGATCAACAACATTGCCCTTTGATTTACTCATCTTGCCACCGTCGATTAGTAGCCATCCATGACCTAGTACGTGTTCTGGTAATGGTAAATCTAGAGACATAAGCATAGCTGGCCAAATAATTGTATGGAATCTTACGATTTCTTTACCAACTAAATGATAGTTTGCTGGCCAATACTGATCGTAAAGTTCTTTGTTATCTGGATATCCTAGAGCTGTTATATAGTTTGTTAAAGCATCTAGCCATACGTAGATTACGTGTTTTTCATCTATAGGTACTGGTATACCCCAGTCAAATGAAGATCTTGAAATACATAAGTCTTCTAGTCCCTGTTCTATAAATGCAATCATTTCGTTTCTTCTTGCATCTGGCTGTAAGAAGTCTGGATTGTTTTTAAATAAATCTAAAAGTCTGTCAGCATATTTGCTTAGTTTAAAGAAATATGCTTCTTCTTTTGCATGCTGAACTGGTCTACCGCAGTCTGGGCAGCATCCGTTTTCGTCTAGCTGGCTTTCTGTCCAAAATGATTCACAAGGTGTACAGTAAAGTCCTTCGTATTCACCTTTGTAGATATCACCTTTTTCATAAAGTTCCATAAATATTTTTTGAACTCTTTCTACGTGTCTTGGTTCTGTAGTTCTGATGAAGTCATCATATGAGATTTCCATAGTCTTCCATAGGTCTTTGATGCCTGCTACTACTTCGTCAACGTACTGCTGAGGTGTTACACCTTTTTCGTCAGCGATAGTCTGGATTTTTTGACCATGTTCATCAGTACCTGTTAAAAATCTTACATCATAACCTGTTGCTCTTTTAAATCTTGCCATCGCATCTGCCATAACTGTGCAGTAAGTATGTCCGATATGCAAGTTAGCACTTGGGTAATAAATTGGTGTTGTGATGTAGAATTTTCCTTTGCTTTGTGTCATTTTTTTCCTTCCTTTCCCGAGCTAATGGAACTCGGCTTTTGTCAATTCAATTTTTGTAAATTTACTATATTTAAAACAAATGTTTAAACCGCTGCAGCCTCTAGCTTAACGTTTACTTTTTTAGTAACCACAGTGGCATTCTTGCCTTTGTATGATACTGTTGCTACTGCGCTACCATCTGCATTTTTAGATAGTACTACGCTTACTTTTGAGCTTGTGCCATTTATTGTTTGGCCGTTGTCAGTGATTGTTACATTTGCTCTAACAGCAGAAATCATGCCTGCGTCAGTTGTTCCTTGTGGCACTGTAATGTCGCTTGTTTTTATAACTGCATTGCCGTAGCTTGTAATCTTAATGCTCTTTGATGCCTGTCTATAAGGTTTGTTCTTATTTTTTACGTAGTAAGTTACGTAATATGTGCCTGGTTTTGTAAATTTGTATGATTTAGCTTTTGAGTAGCTGTATGATACGTATTTACTGCTTCCCGGTGCTTTGATTTTTGCAGTTATGTATTTTGTACGATCTGCGCCGCTTCTCATCTTAGAACTTACACCTTTAACCGCATTTGTTGTTCCCTGTTTTACAGTGTAATTGCTTGCTTTGATTGTAGGTGCTTTTGTATCTGATACTCTCAATTTAACATCTTTTGTAGTTGTTACTCCCAATGATGATTTTACGTAGTATCTGATTTTGTATGTTCCAAGTGATTTTGTTGAGAACTTAGCTTTTCTGTATTTTCCTTTGCTGTATTTGTAAATGTTGTATTTTACTTTTTTAGTTAAACTTCTTTTAGTTATCTGATCTTTTGCTGAGATACCGGATCTAATGCTATATGATTGTCCGTATTCTAGGCTTGTATCTTTTTTAGATGATACGTAGATTTTCGCTTTTTTCTTGCGATATGGATTTTTTTTGTCTGGATCTGTTGGATCCCAGTATGTTCTACGTGATGATGATACTTTTATAGCTTTTGGTTTGCCTAAAGTCCCTGGATTTTTACTGCTGTAGATTGTTACTTTTGTTCTAAGTTTACAGTGGTCGTATATCCATTTTGCATCGCCTACACTTAGTCTTACGCAGCCGTGAGAAGCTGTTGTTCCTAAACGGTTAAACTCTCTTGTTGACTGTGTTGATTTTTTTCCTCTGTCGTAATACCAAACGCTGTGAAATAAAATGCTTCCTGTAATACGTGTGCAGTACTGACCGTATACAGGTCCCATTAGTACGTGCCATCTGTATTTTGCTGGAGTATAAAATGTACCGCTTGGTGTATTTGAACCTCCGCAAGATGTTAACATAGCTTTTACAGGTTTGTATTTACCGTTTTTCAATTGGTAAACTGTTGCTACATTTGCTCTTTTATTTACTTTTATCCAGTATTTTGTGTTAGCAGCATCTGCTTTTTCTGGAAATGCCGCAAATGTAGATAGGAACATTGCAATAACAAGTATCATTGCAAATACTCTTTTAAATTGATTTTTTGATGTTTTACTTTCCATTTCCCTTTACTTTCCTTTTCATTCATAAATTTTTAGACCTTTTTATATTATATATTCATTTAACGAAAAAAACTACCACTTTATCAAACTTTTTCGGTTACAAAAGTGGTAGTTATCTCTATTTTGGTCTCAATTTAAACTAGTCTAAGCTCAATGATGGAGCATTGTAAACTCTAGCTTTTAATTCTTCGTTTAAAGCGTATAGACCTTTTGGATCTGATCCAAATAGCTCATATTTTTTAATTAGATCATCTGCATTTTTCTCTTCTTCGCCCTGTTCCATTACGAACCAGTCTAAGAACTGCATAGTTCTAAAATCTTTGTTCTGAAAAGCAACATCGTAGATGTTATGGATCAAAGAAGTTACATACTGTTCATGTTTTAGTCCTTCTTTTAAAACATCCAAATGTGATGATAATTCTACGTCTGGCTTAGCGATTGCATCTAGTTCAACATGTTCTCCATTGTTCTGAAGATACTGGATAAACAAGATAGCATGATCTCCTTCTTCTTGTGCCTGGATCATATACCAGTTTGCAAATCCATCTAAACCTGCATCTGCATAGTAATTAGAAAAATCTAAATATAGATAAGCTGAGTAAAACTCTTTGTTTATCTGATTTACGATTAATTCTACTAATTTTTCATTTAGCATATCTATTATCTCCTTAGTTGACTTCTACTATTTTTTAATGATTAAGCCGATGTCATTTCTGTACTGCATACCTTCAAATGAAATCTTTTTAACATTTTCAAATGCTTTTGCTCTAGCTTCATCATGAGTCTTGCCAGTAGTTGTTACACCTAAAACTCTGCCGCCAGCAGTTACTACATCGCCATCTTCATTGAATTTAGTACCTGCATGGAATACAACAACACCATCGTCTACACTGTCTAGTCCAGTGATAACTTTGCCTTTTTCATAATCTCCTGGATAGCCGCCTGAAGCTAGTACAACGCATACTGCACGCTCGTCTTTCCATTTGATATCAATATCAGCTAATCTATTATCGCAAACTGCCTCGAAAATTTCGTACAAGTCTGTATCTAATCTCATCAATACTGACTGAGTTTCTGGATCACCAAATCTGTTGTTAAATTCGATTACCTTTGGACCATCTTCAGTTAACATAAGACCTACAAATAGAACTCCTTTAAAGTCTAGTCCATCCTTTTTAAAACCTTCTAAAGTTGGTAGTAGGATTTCATCCATAACTCTTTTTTCAACTTCTTCAGTGAACATAAGTGAAGGTGAATAAGTTCCCATACCACCTGTGTTTGGTCCTTTGTCTCCATCGAAAATACGCTTGTAGTCCTGAGCTGATTCCATTGGAACTATTGTATTTTCATCTACAAAGCACAAGCAAGAAGCTTCTACACCTACTAGGCATTCTTCAACTACAACTTTATCAGCTGCATCGCCAAATACTCTAGAACCCATCATTTCTTCAATAGCAGTTGCCGCTTCTTCTGCGTTTTCAGCTAAAACTACACCTTTACCTGCTGCTAGGCCGTCAGCTTTTAGCACCATTGGGTATCCGTAAATACCAATATCTGCCATTAAAGCATCCTTGTCTGTATATTCTTTGTATTTTGCAGTAGGAATGTCATGTCGCGCTAAAAAGCTTTTTGTAAATGCCTTACTTGCTTCTAGCTGTGAACACTTCTTATTAGGACCAAATGTTTTTACACCTACTTTTTCAAGTTCATCTGTAATACCCATTGCTAATGGTACTTCTGGTCCGATTACTGCCATATCGATTTCTTTTTCTTTAGCAGCTTTGCAAATGCCCTGGATATCTTCTGCTTTAACATCGATACACTCAGCTACATCAGCTATACCAGCATTTCCTGGTGCACAATAAATTTTATCAACTTTTGGACTCTGTGCTAATTTCCATGCGATAGCATGTTCTCTGCCACCGCTTCCAACTATTAATATTTTCATAAAATTTCTCCTTATGAAATTAGTGTTTAAAATGTCTGTATCCGCTAAATATCATAGAGATACCTAGTTCATCTGCCTTGTCGATGCTTTCCTGGTCTCTAATTGATCCACCAGGCTGAATAATAGCGCTTACTCCTGCTTCTCCTGCTGCAGTTACGCAGTCATCAAATGGGAAGAAAGCGTCTGAAGCCATAACGCAGCCATTCATGTCGAAGTTTGACTGTCTAATAGCATTTTGTACTGCCCAGATACGATTTGTCTGTCCAGGTCCAATACCGATAGTCATGCCGTCTTTAACAAATACGATAGCGTTACTTCTTGTATGTTTAACTACTTTCATAGCAATTTCAAGGTCTTTCATTTCCTGATCTGTTGGTGCCTTTTTAGTAACAACCTTTAGTTCATCAAACAATACGTTGTCTACATCCTGTACTAACAAGCCGCCGCCAACTTTTTTAATATCGATAGCGTGTTTATCTGGCTGTCCAATAATATCTGGAAGTTCAAGAAGTCTAACATTTTTCTTCTGAGTTAAAATATCCATTGCTGCCTGTGAAAATCCTGGAGCAATAACGATTTCAACGAAGATTTTGCTGATTTCTGCTGCTGTAGCTTCATCAACTTCTCTGTTACATGCAATAATGCCACCAAAGATAGAAGTTGGGTCACATTCATAAGCTTTTTTGTATGCTTCAACTAGTGTTTCACCTATAGCTACTCCGCAAGGGTTAGCATGTTTTACAGCAACTACTGCTGGTTCTGTAAATTCTTTTAAGCATCCAAGTGCACCCTGTGCATCGTTGATATTGTTAAATGATAATTCTTTACCATGTAGCTGTTTAGCATTTACAAGAGCTCCGCTAAATGGCTGAATTTCCTTGTAGTAGATACCTTTTTGATGTGAGTTTTCACCGTATCTTAAATCCTGAACTTTTTCAAATGTCAATGTTAGATTGTCTGGTAATTCAGCATCAATCTGTTTTCTCAAATAATCTGAAATCATAGCGTCGTATGCAGCTGTGTGCTGGAATACTTTTAGTGCTAATCTATATTTTAGATCATATGAAATTTCTCCACCTTTTAGTTCATCTATTACTTTGCTGTAATCAGCAGGATCACATAAAACTGCTACGTCTTTGTGGTTTTTTGCTGCTGATCTAAGCATTGTAGGTCCACCTATATCGATGTTTTCAATAGCATCAGCTAATGTAACATCTGGTTTCATAATTGTTTCTTTAAATGGATATAGGTTAATTGCAACGATATCGATTGTTTCGATGCCAAGATCTTTTAGCTGCTGCATATGTTCAGGAACATCTCTTCTTGCAAGTAGACCGCCGTGAACTGCTGGATGTAAAGTTTTAACTCTTCCATCTAGGCATTCTGGAAATCCTGTAACATCTGAAATACCAATAACCTTAACTCCTGCTTCTTCAAGCTTTTTATGTGTACCGCCTGTTGAAATAATTTCAACTCCTAAAGCTTCTAATTCTTTAGCAAATTCAACGATACCTGTTTTATCTGAAACGCTTAGTAAAGCTCTCATTTCTACTCCTTCCCATCCCAGCAATAAGTACATAGCTTGCATTTTTCAACGCCTGTTGCTTCTAGCAAGCTGTCTAAATCCTGGAATTTCAAACTGTCAAACTTAAGCTGTTCTCTGATTGAATCAATCATAGCCGCATGTTCTTTTGTATGTGTGTCAGCATAAGTATCTAGAACTTCTCCTGGTACATCTTCATCAGCAGGAATATTTTCCAATGCTTTGATTGTTCTTCTTGTGATCAATTCCATTTCGTTAATTGTTCTTGAGAAGTTTAGATATTTACATCCGTACATAATTGGTGGACAAGCTGATCTTACATGGATTTCTTTTGCACCATTTTCAATTAAGTATGAAACAGTTTCTGATAACTGTGTTCCTCTTACAATTGAGTCATCAATTAAAACAAATTTTTTGTCTTTGATAATATTAAATACTGGTATAAGCTTCATCTGAGCAACTAGTGATCTAGCCTTTTGATTTGTAGGCATAAAGCTTCTTGACCATGTTGGTGTGTACTTGATCAAAGGTCTTGAATACGGTATATTTGAACGGTTTGCATATCCAAGAGCATGAGCTGTACCTGAATCTGGTACCCCAGCAACGTAATCCACGTCAAGCTTACCATCTGCATCTGCCATAAGAGCACCGTTTCTGTGTCTCATTAGCTCAACATTTTCGCCTTCGTAAATTGAAGTTGTGTATCCAAAGTATGACCATAAGAATGTACAAATTCTCATTTCATCGTTTGGTTCTTTTACTGTTTTTTCTTCATCAGGTGTTAAGAATGCAATTTCGCCTGGTCCAAGCTCTCTATCGTATTCGTAGCCTATGTTGATAAAGGCAAAACTTTCAGATGCTGCGCAGTACGCTCCATCTTTTTTACCTAAAATCAAAGGAGTTCTGCCGTATTTATCTCTAGCAGCATACATACCCTCTTCAGTTAGTACGATCATAGTAACTGAACCGTCTACTTTTTCCTGCGCGATTTTAATACCGTCTACAATATCTTTTCCTATTGAAACGATTGAAGCAATTAGCTCTGTGTTGTTGATATCGCCACCACTCTTTGACATAAAGTGAGTGTTGCTGTCACCAATTAGCCATTCCTCTAGTTCCTTTTTGTTGTTGATACGTCCAACTGTTGTAATTGCCCAGTTGCCAAATTTGTTTCTAACTGTTAGAGGCTGTGGGTCACCATCTGAGATGGCCCCGATGCCGAAGTTACCTTCCATCTTGTCTAACTCGTTTTCAAACTTACCCCTAAATGGATTGTTTGAGATGCTGTGAATTGTTCTATGAAATCCGTCTTCCTGTAAGATACACATTCCACCGTTTTTTGTTCCTAAGTGTGAATGGTAGTCAGTACCAAAGAAGATGTCCATTACACAATCATTGTGTGAAACAACTCCAAATACTCCACCCATTATTGTTTACCAACCTTTCTCTCTCATAACCATTCTTACTGCTTCCGGTAAGATCTGGTGTTCCTTTACTAATACTCTTTCTTTTAAGATTTCTGGTGTGTCGCTTGCTTTTACTGGTACAATACCCTGGATGATAATACGTCCAGTATCGATACCTTCGTCAACGTAGTGAACTGTAGCCCCTGATTCAGTTTCACCAGCAGCGATAACCTTTTCATGAACTTTGATGCCGTAGCATTCTTTTCCGCCGTATTTTGGAAGCAATGCAGGGTGAACGTTGATAATACGTCCATCGTAAGCATCGATAACCTTTTTAGGTAAAATGCTCATGTATCCTGCTAATACAACTAAGTCTGTAGCTTCGCAATTTAGCATTTCAAGGATAGCATCCATTCTATCTCTAATATCTGCATAGTCATGCTTTGTAATAATATTTACTGGAATATCGTGGTTTTCAGCTCTTTCAATAGCATATGCTGATGCATTTGAAGAAATAACCTGTACGATTTTTGCGTTTTCGATTTCTCCGCTTTCGATTGCATCAATCAAAGCCTGTAAGTTAGATCCGTTTCCTGATACCAGAACTGAAATTCTTATCATTTTTTTCTTAGCCATTTATAATCACCTTTTCCTTTTCAAATTTAACAGTTTTGCCTATTATGCTAGCTTTTTCGCCAGCTGCATTAAGAGCTGCAACTACATCGTCTGCGTCTTTTTCATCTACAAACATCATCATACCTACGCCCATGTTAAATGTCTTAAACATTTCAATAGTTTCAATTTCTCCACATTCCTGGATGCAGTTGAAGATTGCAGGAACTTCCCAAGTGCCTCTATCGATGCTAACAGCAATGTCTTCTGGTAAGATTCTTGGAATGTTTTCGAAGAATCCACCACCTGTAATATGAACAATGCCGTTTACATGGAATTTTGGAAGTACTGCTTCACATGCGTTTGCATAAATCTTTGTAGGTCTTAGCAATGCTTCGCCTAATGTTTCTCCAAGGCTGTCGATATGCTGATCCACAGTATATCCCATCTTTTCGAAAAATACTTTTCTTACAAGTGAGTATCCGTTACTGTGAATACCGCTAGAAGGAATACCAACGATTACGTTGCCTTCTTTGATATCTGCCCCTGTAATAATTTTATCTTTATCTACAACACCTACAGAAAAGCCTGCCATATCGTATTCGCCATCTCCATAAAATCCTGGCATTTCAGCAGTTTCTCCCCCGATAAGTGCGCTCTTACCCTGTACGCATCCTTCTGCTATACCGCTTACAATATCAGCAATTTTTTCTGCTGTTACTCTACCTGTTGCGATATAGTCTAGGAAAAACAATGGTGTAGCACCCTGACAAAGTACATCGTTTACACACATTGCAACACAGTCAATACCAACTGTATCATGCTTATCCATTAAAAATGCAATTTTAAGTTTTGTTCCAACACCGTCTGTTCCGCTTACTAAAACTGGTTCTTTCATACCTTCTACAGGTAGTTTAAACAAGCTACCAAAGCTTCCTAGCCCTGTTAAAACATTGTCGTTAAAAGTTCTTTTAACGTGATCTTTCATTAAAGATACTGCGCGTTCGCCTTCTTTAGTATCTACACCGGCATCTTTATATGTTAATTTAGCCATCTTAAATCTCCTTTAAATTAATACTCAAGTTCACTATCGATTTTTAAAATTTCTTCTTCCTGCTGTTTTTTATATGCTCTAAACTTTTCTCTAAGTTCAGGATATTTTATGCTCATCATCTGTACTGCAAGAAGCGCTGCGTTTTCAGCTCCTCCAATAGCTACTGTTGCAACAGGAACTCCCTTTGGCATCTGAACAGTGCTTAGCAATGAGTCAAGTCCACCCATATCGCTTGTTTTCATGGGAATGCCGATTACAGGAATAGGTGTATTTGCGGCAAGCACACCTCCAAGATGTGCTGCCTTACCTGCTGCTGCAATAATAACTTCAATACCTTCTGCTTCAGCATTTTTTGAAAAAGCTTCTGCCTGTGAAGGTGTTCTATGAGCTGAAAGAATTCTAACTACAGGTTCTACACCAAAATCTTTTAAAACCTGTATGCCTTTTTCAACTACGGGAAGATCTGATTTGCTTCCCATTACAACTCCTACTTTCATTTTATCTCCTATCCTTTGAAGTACTTAACAGCAGCTTCAAATAGTTTCATATCCTTTTCGCCGATAACATTTTTGTAAACATTTTCGCCAATACGTTCGCTGTGTCCCATCTTACCGAAAACTCTACCATCAGGTGAGCAAATACCTTCAACTGCCATTACAGAATGGTTAGGGTTGTATTTAATATCCATTGATGGTTTGCCGTCGAAATCAACATACTGAGTTACTACCTGTCCGTTTTCGATTAGTTCTTTTAGAAGTTCATCGTTACAGATAAAGTTACCTTCACCGTGTGAAACAGGAATAGTATGGATATCTCCAACTTCGTTTTCGCTCATCCATGGTGATTTAACAGATCCAACTCTTGTTCTAACTAGGCAAGATGCATGTCTGCCAATCTTGTTGTAAGTTAATGTTGGGCTGTCTTCTGTAGCGTCAACAATCTTACCGTATGGAACTAGACCTAACTTAATTAGAGCCTGGAATCCATTACAAATACCTAGCATTAGGCCGTCTCTGTTTTCTAGTAAGTCTGTTACAGCTTCCTTAACTAATGGATTTCTAAATACAGCAGTGATAAATTTAGCTGAACCATCTGGTTCGTCTCCACCTGAGAATCCACCAGGAATCATTACGATATTTGCCTTTTTAATCTTTTCAGCAAGTTCTGCAATTGACTGGTTTAGTGTATCTGTATCTAGGTTTCTAATAATATGTATATCTGCCTGTGCCCCTGCTCTTTCGAAAGCTCTAGCAGAATCCATTTCGCAGTTTGTTCCTGGGAATACAGGAATGACTACATATGGCTTGTCAGTAGTTACTTTTGGTTTTGCTGTGTTTCTCTCTGTGTAGTTTACAGCTTCTACATTTCCTTCGATTGTGTCTTTGCAATCAGCAGTTCTAGTTGGGAATATTTCTTCTAATGGTTCTTCCCATTTTGCGATAATTTCATCTAAGTTAAAGTTGATATCTTCTCCTTCAACATTGAAGTTTAGCTCTTTATCAGCAGTAGTTTCACCGATTACCTGGTATGCTACATCACCGAACAATGCATCTAAATCTTCATTGCCAGCTATTTCTAATACAAGTGAACCGTATTTAGCAAATACTAGCTGTTTCTTAGTAATATCAGCAACTTTAACGCCAATCTTATTACCTACTGCCATCTTAACTAGTGACATAAATAATCCGCCCTTGCCAACGTTGTTAGCAGCTAAAACTTTTCCTGCTAGCATTAGCTCGTTAACTTTATCCATGTCTTTTCTAAATTTATCAAAATCAACAATGTAGTTGTCATCCCATTTTGATTCAACAAGAACTAGCTTGCTGCCTGCTTCTTTAAGTTCTGTACTTACTACATCCTTTGCATCGCATGTATCAACAGCAAATGAAATTAATGCTGGTGGTACATTGATATCTAGGAATGTACCAGACATAGAGTCCTTACCACCGATTGCTGGGATTTCTAGTTCTTTTTGAACTTTTAGTGCACCAAGTAGTGCTGCCATAGGTTTACCCCAAGCTTCATCACTTGCAAGTTTTTCAAAGTATTCCTGGAATGTCAATCTGATTTTTCTAATATCTCCACCCATAGCTGCAATCTTTGTTACCGAGTCGATTACTGCATAAAATGCTCCATGGTATGGTGAATTTTTTGCAAGCTGTGGATCAAAACCGTATGCCATAAGTGTAGCAGTTTCAGTTTCACCTTTAACTACAGGAAGCTTAGCTGCCATTCCTGCTGCTGGTGATAGCTGGTAAACACCGCCTAAAGGCATTAGTACTGTGTTTGCGCCAATAGTGCTGTCAAATCTTTCGATAAGACCTTTTTTAGAACAGCAGTTTAAGTCTCCTAGGTATTCTTCTAGAGATTTGTCTGAAGCTTCTATATTTAGATCTCCATTGCCTTTAACCTTTACTGTTGCTGTCTGTTTTGCACCGTTTGTATCTAAAAATGCTCTAGATAAATCTAAGATATTCTTTTCTCTCCAGAACATACGAACTCTACCTAAGTCTGTAACTTTTGCAACTGTTGTTGCTTCTAAGTTTTCTTCAGCAGAATAAGCCTTAAATGCCGCTTCATCGTCTGCAGCAACTACTACTGCCATTCTTTCCTGAGATTCAGAAATAGCTAGTTCTGTACCATCTAGACCTTCGTATTTCTTCGGTACTAAATCTAGGTTGATATCTAAGCCTTCTGCTAATTCGCCAATAGCAACAGATACGCCGCCTGCACCAAAGTCGTTACATCTCTTAATTAAAGTTGCAACTTCTTTTCTTCTAAATAGTCTCTGAATATTTCTTTCAACTGGTGGATTACCCTTCTGAACTTCTGCACCACATTCTGTAATAGATTCCATTGTGTGTTCCTTTGAAGAACCAGTTGCACCACCGCAACCGTCTCTACCAGTTCTGCCTCCAACTAGGATAATAACATCTCCTGGCTGAGGTACTTTTCTAATTACATGGTCTGCTGGAGCTGCACCGATTACTGCACCAACTTCCATTCTCTTTGCAACATAGTCTTCGTCGTAAACTTCGTCAACCTGTCCTGTAGCAAGACCGATCTGGTTACCATATGAAGAATATCCAGCTGCTGCTTCCTTAATAATCTTTTTCTGAGGAAGTTTTCCTTCTAATGTTTCATCGATTGGTTTTCTTGGATCTGCTGCACCAGTTACTCTCATTGCCTGGTAAACGTAAACTCTACCTGATAATGGGTCTCTAATAGCTCCACCAAGACAAGTAGCTGCACCACCAAATGGTTCAATTTCTGTTGGATGGTTGTGAGTTTCATTTTTAAACATAACTAACCAGTCTTCTTCTTTGCCATCAATCTTAGCCTTAACCTTGATTGAACAAGCATTGATTTCTTCTGATTCGTCTAAGTCTGTAGCTTTTCCTTCTTTTTTTAGATATTTTGCACCGATACAAGCCATATCCATTAGGCAAATATCTTTTTTTCTATCTCCGTAAACATCTTTACGCATTTCTAGATATTCAGAAAATGCTTCTTTTACAATGTCTCCATACTGGCCATCTTCAAAGTAAATATCTGTTAATTCTGTATTGAAAGTTGTGTGTCTGCAGTGGTCTGACCAGTAAGTATCAATAACTTTTAGTTCTGTAATAGTTGGATTTCTCTTTTCTTCATCTTTGAAGTAAGCATGAATGGCTTTTAGGTCACCCTTGCTCATTGCAAATCCCATTTCGCTTCTAAAGGCTTCAAGCTCTTCGTCTGTTTTATCAATGAAACCTTCGATGATTTCAACATCTGCTGGAGCAACCATTTCTAGCGCCAAAGTTTCCTGTTTTTCAAGCTGAGCCATCTGGCTGTCTACAGGATTTACACAATATCCTTTAATCTTTTCAACTTCTTCATCTGTTAGTTTGCCTTCAAGTACGATTACTCTTGCAAACTTAACTACTGGGTTAACTTCTGGTTTGATTAGCTTAATACATACTGCCGCTGAATCTGCTCTCTGGTCGTACTGACCTGGTAAAAATTCAACTGCAAAAAAATTAGCAGACTCGCCAAGTTCCGGTAACTCCTCATCGTAGGCGTTATCGATAGCTGGTTCTGCAAAAACTGAATATTTAGCCATTTCAACTGTTTCGTCATCAACGCCTTCTACATCGTATCTGTTAATAACTCTGATACCTGTTAAATTTTCGATATGAAGGTTTGATTTGATGTCATCAAAAAGACCTTGTGCTTCTACATCAAAGCCCTTTTTCTTTTCAACATAAATTCTTCTTACCATTTTTTTCTCCTCTATCAATACAAAATAAATAACGAAATTTCATACATAATTATAATAGCACAAAACCTAAGATTTTGTGCTATTATTTGCGTTTTTTTATTTTTATCGTTCGTTATAATACGAATAATAGTATAAAATTCATTATTTTTATCCGTTATTTATCCATTTTTACTATAAATTTCTTTAATATTGCTTTATTTTATAAAATTCGTATTGACTTTTTCCAATATTTAACATATTATGTAATTGTAAATCATTTCCAGTCCTGCCGGAGATTTTTAACACTAACATCTTTTCTTAACTTCGGCAGGATTTTATATAGATATATTAATCACGATTTTTTAATAAATACTCTTGTGTCATAAGAAGATATGCGATTACAAGACCGATTGTTGCAATTGAAACAGAAATTGCCCCCAATAAATTAGTTAATAAACCTCCAATTGCTGCACCGCCTATAAAAAATAGGATAACTGTATAATATTCCATACAGTCTCTTGCTAATTTTTTGTCTTTTGACTCAATAAATTTGAAAAGTTTTTCTGTACCACTTCTCAAATTGCCAGTACACATAGTTGAAGCAAATGCATTTCCCTTAACTTTTCTAAAAGCTTCAACTTGCAAAGCACATACAAATGAGATCATAAGATTAACAAGAGAGTCCCATTTACCTACAGGTATAAAGCCTGCAAATACAACTACTGTTAACTCTATTAATATAACAAACTGTCTCCAATGAAAATGAGTCAGTTCATATTTTTTAAGTTTTATAAGTTCACAAATAAAAACACCAGCTACAAAAGCAAGTATTGGACACAGATAATTTAACGCCAAATACCATTTTTGTTTGATTAAACTTACTGAAAGAAGTACTATATTTCCTGTTTGAGCATTGGCAAAAACCTCTCCCCTGCAAAGGTACGAATAAGCATCCAGATATCCACCTACTATAGCAAGTACCCACGCAAGTATGTGATGTTCAGAAGTTTGCCATATTTTTTCTCCTTTTTTATCCATTTGTCCTCCTCTTATTTATTTCATATATTTTTTACCCAAATCATTTTAACACAGTGATAGATATTTTTGTATACCTTAAAAAATATCTAATTCTTAAGGTTTATTTCAAGGGAGGAATGTATAATGACTTCTGAAAAACAATTTGAAGAAATTATGGATATAATTGATGGTCGAGAAGCTCGTAAATTTTGGTACGAAACACAACTTGCCATGAAGCTTGAAGGAGGTGAATACGATACTGCTATAGACGACGGTATTTGGCTATACAAGTATTTAAGATGTCTATGTGACTAATTTATTTGACTAAAGTGACTATTCTGAAATTGTATATAACAATTTCTTCATTTAAAATATTATATAGGTGAGTAATCTTTTTACAGGAGGTGTAAAGCTTATGATGAAACGCATTAAAAAGAAACTAAAGAGTTTGACAATAACACCGTTGCATTCTGATATATATGCTATTGTAGAAAAAGGAATTACAGAAGAAGTAACTTCTTACTTAATTTTAGGCGAAGAAAATAACATACTTTTCGATACTGGCCTTAGCAGTAAAAAAGGTCAATTATATAAAACCGTTATGAAGTTTGTTTCTCACGAGCCGACGGTTATAAATAGCCATGGACATTACGATCACACTGGTGGCAACCAATGTTTTTCTGATGTTTACGCATTTAATCCAAAAGCTTGTGGCAAAACTAAAGAAAATAAATTGCCTGCTAAACTTGAAAACAATCAAAAGTTTGATTTAGGCAACAGAGTACTTAGAGTATTACACACACCTGGTCACACAGAAGACTGCATTTGTCTTTTTGATGAAACTAATGGTATACTGTTTTCCGGTGATGTAATTTACGAAGGCACTCTTTACAGCATGTTTAAATCTGATTTCTTTGGAAATTCCAATCTTCGAGATTATGAGCAATCTATGAAACAGCTTGAAGAACTTGTAGATTGTATAACTGTTATACATCCAGCGCATAATGAAATCAGCATCAAACCTCAAATGATTATACACGCTAGAGAAGCATTGCAAAAAATTAACAATGGCAAAGCATCTCCAACTAAGAAAAGATTTTTACTTAAACGAGTAAAACAATACGCTTTCAAAAATTTAAAAGTCTTAACTGATTAACTAATCTAAACACAGGAGTATTTTATGATTATAGAAAAAAAAGAAAACTTGAAAATCGATATGGATAATATACCTGCAGAGCTGAAGCCTATGGCCCAGCGCGCTCAGGAATTTTTAGAAGTTAGAAATCTATATCACGCCGCAATTAAAGAAGTTAGCACAAAGCTTGAAATCCTTGATGACGAATTTCATGTAACTCACGATTACAATCCAATTCACCATATGGAATGTCGTGTTAAATCTATCCAAAGCATCTTTGGAAAAATAATTCGCAAAGGTTTTGAGTTTGACTCTCAAGCATTTAAAAAGCTAACTGATATCGCTGGCATAAGAGTTATTTGTAAATACAAAAGCGATATCTACCGCATTAGCCAAATGCTTTTAAACCAAAATGATATCGAGCTTGTACGTGAAAAAGACTACATAAAAAATCCTAAAGAAAGCGGTTACCGCAGTTTACATCTTGTTGTACTGGTGCCGGTTTTCCTATCTGATTGTGTTGAAAAAGTACCAGTCGAAGTTCAAATTAGAACTGTTGTTATGGATACTTGGGCAAGTCTTGAACATGAACTTAAATATAAAAGAGACGGTTCACCTCTAAGTGACTCAGCAGCTCAAAGTCTTAAGGAATGTGCCGCTCAGATGAATTCTATCGACGAAATGATGGAAAAAATCCACAGTGAAGAAATATCTAATAACTAAATTTGATTCTTTGTCATATGGTGTTAGTTAAGAATAAATCCTAAATTTTATTAAGAGATTCAGGCAGCCTTTTGGCTGCTGTGGATCTCTTTTTTCGACTACTAATGAAATCTTGTTGATTTACATCAAAAATTAAGTAATATGTGCAATAATTCTTTTAAATGTGCAGAATGAAGGACAGGAACGATGAAATCACTCCTGCCCTAAAAATTTAAGTGTACTGAAATTATTTACTTATTTGTGTCAAAAAACAGCTTAAGATCATCATCTACGGTGCCAATCCCTGCAATACCAAAGTTTTCCACTAAAACATTCGCCACATTTGGGCTGAGAAATGCCGGGAGAGTAGGCCCAAGATGGATATTCTTTACCCCTAGGTATAGAAGCGCCAGGAGTACAATGACCGCTTTCTGTTCATACCATGCGATATTATAGATGATAGGCAGGTCGTTGATATTATCAAGGTCAAATACTTCCTTTAACTTCAGAGCAATCACAGCTAACGAATATGAGTCGTTGCACTGTCCAGCGTCCAGAACACGCGGAATCCCATTGATATCGCCCAAAGATAGCTTATTGTACTTATATTTTGCACAGCCCGCAGTAAGGATTACCGTATCCTGAGGTAGTGCTTTAGCAAATTCAGTATAGTAATCTCTGCTCTTTGCACGTCCATCACAACCAGCCATAACCACAAACTTTTTGATTACACCGCTTTTTACCGCCTCAACAATCTGATCTGCCAGAGCTAAAACCTGTGCATGAGCAAATCCGCCAATGAGTTCTCCCGTTTCAATTTAAGTTGGTGCAGAACACTTCTTAGCATATTCAATAATCATGGAGAAATCTTTCTGCTCACCGATTTCCCCAGGAATATGAGTACATCCCGGATATCCTGCTACGCCAGTAGTGTATAGTCTACCCTTGTAACTGTCCTTGGGCGGCACAATGCAGTTAGTTGTCATTAGGATGGGACCATTGAAGGTTTCAAATTCCTCTTTCTGCTTCCACCACGCATTGCCATAATTTCCGATAAAGTTTTGGTATTTTTTAAATGCTGGGTAATAGTGGGCGGGAAGCATCTCGGAATGAGTATAAACATCTACACCCGTTCCCTGTGTCTGCTCCAACAGCATTTCTAGATCACGTAAATCGTGGCCGGAGACCAGTATACCAGGATTTTTTCCAACTCCAATATTAACCTTCGTAATTTCTGGATTTCCATAGGCATCTGTGTTAGCCTTGTCCAACAGAGCCATACCGGATACGCCGTATTTTCCAGTTTCCATTGCCAAAGCAATCAAATCTTCTACACTAAGACTATCGTCCATAATATTAGCCAATGCCCTCTGAAGAAATGTATCAACATCACTGTCGTCTTTTAATAACACATTTGCATGTTTCGAGTAAGCGGATAGTCCCTTCAATCCATATGTAATCAGCTCACGCAGAGAGCGAATATCCTCGTTTTGAGTAGAAAGAACACCGACAGTTCTAGCCTTTTCTTCCCAGTTACCGGAACCATCCCATTTTGCAGCTTCGGGCAAACTTGAAATATCTTCTATATGCGTCAACAGTGCCTTTTTTTCTGTCAGTGTAGCACGGATTCTTGCCTCAATACTCTCTTTGTCAAAGTTTGCATTGGTGATGGTTGTGAACAGGTTCAGGCTAATTAAATGATTTATTTCTGAAGCGACATGCTTACCTTCCTTACGCAGTGCGGTTGTAACAACTGAAATACCTTTTGTAACATAAACCAACAGATCCTGCATAGCCGCTACATCTGGCTTTTTCCCACACAAGCCGTACATTGTGCAGCCTTTGCATCCTGCGGTTTCCTGACATTGATAGCAAAACATTTTTTGTTCCATAATATAACCTCCATCAAAAAAATACATACTAAAAATTTAATTATAAAAACGTTGAAGTCCAAAATTATTCCAGAATCCTGCCATCAACAGAGATTGTGATGATCTGCCAGGGAATGAATTTTCCGCTGGACTGTAAAGCATTTTTCGCCGCCATTTCAAGCCCACCGCAGCATGGAACTTCCATACGCACAATGGTCACGCTCTGGATATTGTTGTTTTGGATAATCTGCGTCAGCTTTTCGCTATAATCCACGCTATCTAGCTTAGGACATCCAATGATTGTAATTTTCTCACGCATAAATTCATCATGCATCATAGCATAGGCATACGCACTGCAATCAGCTGCAATCAACAGTTTTGCCCCGTCAAAATATGGAGCATTGACCGGAACCAGCTTGATTTGGCAGGGCCATTGTCCCAGCTGTGACTTAGCCTGCACCGAATCAGAAAGAACAGGTTCCTGTGAACGCTGGATGCGCTGCATCCGGCTGCCGGAACACCCCGCATGTGGAACGGCACAAGTAAGGCTTTGTTCCTGTTTTTTTCGCATATTTTCCTGTACGGCCTTTTCATCATAGGCTGCAGCTTCCCTTTCTACAAAGGAAATTGCACCGGTGGGACAAGTTGGCAGGCAATCCCCCAAACCGTCACAATAATCGTCACGCAGAAGCTTCGCCTTTCCGTTCACCATTCCAATTGCCCCTTCATGACACGCTTCGGCACAAGCACCACAGCCATTACACTTTTCTTCATTTATTTGAATAATTTTCCTAATCATTTTTATCCTTCCTTTCTCTTGAATTTCTGATTGCATTATAATATAATTAAACAGTAAAATCTGTTGTTACAACAACAAAAAGGAGAAAAATATGAAATTATCCAATACATTATTGTTTCGTGGATTACAAGATAAAAAAATCGACTCTATTTTGAGTTGTCTAAACGCTGAAAAACACAGCTACAAAAAAGGGGAAATAATTTTGACCGAAGGAAGTATCACAGAAAATATAGGCATTGTTCTGTCAGGCAAAGCAATGATATCTTGCAGTGATATTTGGGGAAACAACAGCATTTTAAGTGATATACCTTCCGGTTCTGTATTTGGCGAAGTATATGCTTGCATTCCGGGGCAGCCAATGCTAGTCACGGTATCTGCCGTCGAAAATACTTCTATATTATTTATGAATGTTTGCAGGGTCTTGACAACTTGTACAAATGCTTGCCCATTTCATATAAAGCTAGTTCGAAATTTGCTAACTGTTTGTGCCCACAAGAGTTTCCAGTTATCTCAAAGGATTCAGCATACTAGTTCTAAATCCATCCGAGGTCGACTGATGTCTTATTTTTCAGAATGTGCCAAGCAATTTGGAAGTAACTCTTTCCTCATTCCATACAACCGTCAACAGTTAGCGGATTATCTAAATGTTGACCGCAGCACCATGTGCAATGAGCTTTCTAAAATGCAAAAAGACGGTGTAATTGAGTATAATAAAAATAAATTTTTGCTCAAAACCTAAATTAATCATATGATTCCGTTATATCAAAAAAAATTTATAACAAGGAGAAACCACTATGCTGAAAGAGATTATTCACGTTGGAATTACAATAAGCAATATGGAGCGTTCTGTCTCATTTTACCGAGACATTTTAGGGCTTAATTATATTGGTCAACTGATTATGGAAGGGCCGGAGACAGATGTTTTATTTCATTGTGTCGGATGCAAGGTAAAAGTAGCCTATCTAAATGGGAGTGCAGAGTTACTTGCTCCACCAATCGAATTGATTCAGTTTTTGAAACCTCACTCTAAAGCATGTCATCCCGATTTACAAACAACCTCTATTTCTGAGATTTGTTTTCAATGTGAAGATATCGATAAATTTTATCATCATCTTAAAGAACATCATGTAGAATGTTTATCTGAACCACAATATTTTGACTTTACAAAATATGGATTTGGCAAGAGTAGAGCCATATATTTCAAAGATCCGGACGGTATCATTTTGGAAGCAATTCAAAATATACACGAATAGCACAGAAATACCTTACAAGGTTTCAAAATAAAAAGTGTCTCAACACTTAAAAATTTTCATATAATTTTGTATATAATTTGCATCATTTGTATTTATTACTACAACAATGAATAGCTTCAAACAATAAAAACCACTAGTGAACTAGTGGTTTTCTCAGACCCTAGAAGGGTCAGTACT
>CAUWIT010000006.1:0-86145 GCA_963558965.1 uncultured Clostridia bacterium
TATAAAGATTGATTATATAATATATGAAAAGCTATTATAAAAGACATTACGATAAATGATTATGATAAAAATAATGCCAAGCTTGTATATTATGACACGATTGAAGAAGCTATTCAACTTTCCACTTTGAATGCTGAAAATGAGGAACTTTCGGTTCCTGCTGATTTTCTTAATCATGTTGATGAAACCTTGCATATATGGCAAGGCAAAAAATATGATACGATTTTCTATCGGGCTGGAAATGATAACGATGATATTCAAGGCTTAGTAATGGCTCGTTGTAAAAAGCAGATACAGAATGGGCATACACAATACGCATTTATAAATGCTACACCGGTTACAACGAAACGAGATAGAATTTTGTTAGATGATATTACAGAGCTTATTCACTCTTCTTTGAAATTAAGTGATTTCCAACAAGACTTAAACCCCGATTATCCAAGCAAGCGTTTTGTTTACGGCTATGCACATGATAAAGAAATCTATTCATTGGAAGTAGAAGGACAAAAACCGGACGGTGTAATTGAAATCAATGTATATGACAGAGTCATGTATCTATGGTATTACAATGACTTACAAAGTAACAAAAGAGGTGACTGTTTAAGCTATTCGGTAGATGTACCTAAATAAAATGACATTTTTAGATAATGTATTATATCCATTATAATGTACTGTATCAAGCCGTGTTGAAATGGTTACACTTGCTATTTTAGCAAGTATATTTGGGGAATAGCAAGAAATTTCAGTTTGACAATTTCATATCCATACACACAAAGCAGTTAGTCTTAGGATTGACTGCTTTTTAATAAAAGACACCGCTTAGGTGTTAAGGGTGTCTTTTTAGTGCTATTTTATTGTCATATCAAGGCTCACTCAATCGTGGTAAATTCGTGGTAAATTGAATAATTTTCTATACTTCAAATTGCTTGAAAGTATAGTGTTTATGCGAATAATCGAAAATTATATATAAAATTTAAAAGAAATGTATTAATAATTCATCTAAATCTACACTATGAGATGAACCTGTAGAATGTAAAGAATTATCTAATATTTCTTCAAGCTCTTTATTATATACATTTTTTAAAGTCCTTATTTCTCTAAGAGAACCTTCTTTTTTACAAAAGTCTTTACAAGCTACTACAATTTTATCACTTCTATATGCAAGCATTGTTTTATGAACATTATATTCTAAAATTTCATATATTTTACTTCCTATAAACTCTGATAAAGGAGCAGTTGTATATGAAAGATCATCAACTCTCATATCTTTTGTACTTTTAGGATATTTAACAATCCAATACTCATTATTGTATGTGATTCCCTCTTTTGAACCAGCCATTCCACCATAAGTACCATTTCTTTCATTCCAAGGACAATTGCTTAAATCTATTACATTAATATTCATTGCTTACACACTCCCATCATATCTAGTAATAAGTTTATCCCATTGTTCTTTAGTTATTACTCCATCTACGTAAAATAACTTAGCATCATCATCTAAATATTCACAAACGTCAAAATAAAAATAGTCCATTTCGCTATCTAATTGTTCTAGTTCTATTACTTTATCTTGTAAGATCTGCGGTAGAGGAAAATCAATTTTTACTTCATCATTTATCCAATTATATTTTTTCTTTGTCATAATTATATCCTCTCATGATATTTTTCATTTATTATATCATATAGACAAAATTCTATCAGTAAAAATAAAAAAGTCCCATTCATTCTTAAAGAATTAGGACTTTTTTATTACAGTGCAAATTAAACTAATATAAATATTATATGATATCATTTATCGACTTTCAATATACAATGCAAATTGTTATCTATCAAAGCCTTTATAAGTTACTTTTGAAGTACTAGCTTTTTGCAATAAGCTATCTTTCTTTTTAATTTCAACTTTAGTTGGTTTTTTCAAAAACTCTAATGCAGCATATCTGTCGCATTTAGCTTCAAGTAATGCAAAATCGCAACATTTTTTATTAAGTTTCTCATTTGAATTATTAAGCACCAATTTATGAAGTCTATTAGCTTGTTTAATAACTTTTTCTTTCACTTTTTCCCTATTTAAACATCTTACTTGCTTATTCATAAGGATTTTATTTTTAATATCATAAGTAGAATTAAGATTTTGATTATTTATATCAATCATTTCTACATCATTATTAGTTACTGGCACCATATTGTTAAGATTTAAGATACCTAGTTTACCTTCATCAAGTTTTATCACATCAATAGAGTTCTTTATTAACTTATGTTTAAATTTATGTGTTGTAAGTGGAATAAAATAAGAATATTCATCTAAATCAACAACTGTACCAACAAGATTACTTTCATATTCTTCTACTTTAGGTACTCTAAAATCTGCTTCATTTAAGAAATTCATATATTCTTTACTAACTTTATATAACTTCAAATTTTCATAATACATATTATTTCTCCTTTTTATAAAAAAAAAGAACTACATAGGAGTTCTTTTTTCACATTTTGATGTTGTTTTAAAAAAAGTCATTAATTCGGCTGCCTTCACCGACTTTATTCGTTGGCATTTCTTAATGATTAATATAATAGTAACATATATTAATCTAATTATCAAGCTTTAAATTCTGGTATAAAGCTTAGAATATGAGCAATAACATCTACTGTCCAACCATCTCCTACTACGTCTTGCATTTGATTATATGTAAGGATTTTAGTGTAATCAATAGGCAATGTTTGAGCTTGTTCTAATTCATGTCTAGTTAAAAAACGACACCAATCTTTATATTCTACTAGTCCTGAATTAGGAGTTCTATCTTGTTTTCTAGTAACAGTATTAATCTTATCTTTATATGTTACATTTTCTGCTGTATAAATACCATTTTTACCTTCTCCATTATTCCACATTTTGATTCTACTAGATGTTTTAGGAACAATGTATTCTTTGCATACTTCATCTTCTGTTTCTTTATAGTCTTGAAAAGATATATGTTTATCTTTAGGTGGAGTAACACCTGGTATATTAGTCCAATAAATTCTAGGTCTATTTTGAAAACTAACTAAACTTGAATTAATATGAATACCAGAAACTCCTAAATAATTACTAATTGCTTTTTCTTCTTCCTTATTCATCTTTACATTCTCAAGTAAAAAATATTTTGGTTTTATTGCTTTAAACAATCTTAAATATTCATAGAATAAAGATGATTTATCTCCCTCAAGTCCTCTTTTTTTTTATCACTCATAAAGCTTAGAAAAGATAAATCCTGACAAGGACTGCCTCCTATTAATAAAAAAACATCTTTACATTCATAATAATCTTTCTCTGTTTTTAAAAATTGATTATTATAATAATCAATCTTTGTTACATCACCAATGTGAATAGTATTAGGATAATTATACTTCGCTACTCTAATTCCATTTTTTTTAATTTCGCTTGCATAATAATTATATCCTATTTCATTAATTTTGGGATAAGCTCTTTCAAGTGCAAGTTGACCACAACTAATGCCATCAAATAAGCTTATTACATTTAATTTTTCCATTATTGCTTCTCTCCTTTTTATTTTTGGATATAAAAAAAAGGACATCGTTATTTTTACGATGTCTTTTGCGACTACATATAAATTTGATCATTCATAAGTTTTTCATATTCCATTTGGTTCTTTAAACTTTGAATATCTTTTTTAAAAAGCATATTCATTCGATATTTTAAATTTTGCATACTTCGATTAAACAAATATGTATTTTTTTTAATTTCATAATGTTCTTTTTGTTTCTTTTTTTCTTCTTCCTTTAAAAGACGATCATATCTTCTTGTTTCTTCAAGTAAAGCATTTCCTAATCTATAATGAAGATCATCTAATTTATTTGATTTAAAATTATTCCTTTCGTTATAAATTTTATATTTTTCTTGTTGATAGTCTAACAATTCATTTAGTTCTTTAAATTCATTTTTAAAATATGTGTCAATGATTTCATCTACTTGAGTATCAATATACTTTTTTAACTCTTTATCTTTTTTTAATTTTCCATAAAACCATAATCGTTTATCATCTGGTAATTTTTTAATTAATGATGTAAATATATTCTTTTCTTTTTTAGTTGGATTGGAAAAAATATTATTTTTTGCAACTTTAATAATTCTATCTCTAACAATTTCAGTTATTAATATATTTTCTTTTGATTCACTAATCATTGATTCTAAAAAAGTTCTTTTAGCATGATTCATTGTTTTTTTACTAATCACTCCGTTTTGTACAACTTCTCCTGTTTTAAGTTCTTTACATCTACCCTTTCCAACTTTCCATGTTGGACTAGGATCGGTTATGGCAATGTGAATATGAAAGTTATCAGTGTTTTTGTGAATACAAGCAGTCCAAATCGCATTTTCTAAATTTTCTTTTTTTAAAATTTCATTAATTGCTTTTCTTGTATATCTCATTAAGAGATCTTCTTTTAAAATATTATTTTCCTTATCATATATTCCATTTTGTGCAAGCCACTCGTTATCAAAAGAAAACACTTGTTGCCACATAAGAGAATTTTTCTTTTGTGCTTCTTGAAACTTATCTTTTATGAATTCTTTATCCTTTTGATTTAGATTATCTTTTTCAGCAGTAAATAATCCGTATGTTTTTAATGGATTAGCCATATACCCATCAACATAATCACTAAACTCTGATTCATTTATAAAGGCACTTGATTGTTTAGCTTCATCTCGATCAATGTATTCAATAAAATTTTTAAAACCTTTACTATTAGTTCTAACAAATTTAGTCATAAAAGTTACTGCGACTGTCATTTTTTATCCTCTATAATTTTTATTCTGTTTAAAATTATTTATTCTTTCATCTATAATATTTTTACTTTCTTTATAAGCAATACTTTTTTCATTTTCAATATCAATACAATTAGATATCTCACTATAAACACAAAGAGTATTTGTTAAATTCAGATTATTTTCTATATCTTTAGACATTAAATTTATTTTTTTTGTTAGTTCACTAACTTTTTCAATAACACAATTTATATTTTGAGTTTCTTCCTTATTAAAAAAATCAGTAAGTAACAGTTCGATAAATTTATTTAACTGAATATTATTTTTTTCACAATACTCGTACATTTGTTTTTTTAAATCAATATTTATACTTACACCAAATTTTTCTTTTCTCACTTTTCTCATAATCTATCTCCTAGTTTTTCTATAATATTAGTATTTTCTTTTATTACTGGAATTAAATAATTAGTAATTAAATTTAAATATTTATCCTCAACTTCTTTAATTTCTACTGAAGAATAAAACTTTTCAAATATTTCTAGTATGTAATCATTTCTTGAAATATTTTTATTTTTTGCTAAATCATCAATTGTATAAATTATTTTAGGATTAATATTTCTAACTAGAATATCCACTTTTTTATTTTCTCCTTATAAATATTTTTTAAAAGATCACTTATCATTTTAAAAAAATGAAATTTTTATAAAATCATTTTTTACAAAAACGATTTTTAAAAAATTCAAAATATCAAAAACAAATAAAATCATTTTTTAAAATGTAAAAAAATTTTCATAGGTAATATTTTTTTACAAAAACTCATTACCAACATGAAAAAATTTTTTCAACAAAATAATTTTATAAAAAATAAAATTATTTTAAGGGAAGAAAAAAAGGACAAAAAACACTGTTTTTTACCATATTATGTATATACACCATCTTTTAAGAGAAAGAGCATAAAGAAAACTGATATCACTGTCGTGATATTGTTGGTAGTACCAACATTTTCGGTGATATCATAAAAATACATATTTCTTCCTCTTTTCTTCCCACTTTCTTCCTTTTTCTTCCCATTTTTATGTATAATTTGTTGCATATATAAGTCTTTTTGTATTATTATACCATTTCTTCTTTTTTCTTCCCTATTTCTTCCTTTTTCTTCCTTGCTAATTTTTAAAAAAATTTTTTAAGCGACTTTATTTTTTTGAAGTAACCATTAGAAAACTTTTTCAAAAATGAATTTATGAGAATTATATTTTGAAAAAATTTATTTTATCCAATTGTAAAAAATTCAATTTTACTTTTTTATTTTTGGAAAAATATTTGAAATTACTTTTTTAAATTTTCGATTTTTAATTTAGCCTCATTGTATTTTGTTATAAGATTTTCAAGTTCATAATTTTTATTTTTTATATTTACTTCAATATCTTTTATCATATTTTTATTTTCATGTTGCTTATTTTGTGCATTTATAATTTCATCTTCCGTTAAATATTTTTTATTACTTTCAAGTTCTCTATTGTCTGATATTAAAGAGTCTTTTTGTTCTACTAATTCATCAATTTCCTTTTGTAACTTTTTTATTTTTTTCTCATAATTTTCAATTCCTTTTTCTAAACGAATAAGTAAATAATCTTCTTTATCTTTTGAAGTTATGTAATCAACATCTTCAACATTATATTTATTCAAAGTTATAAAAGCTGTATCTTCATCTGTTACGGAATCTATATCATCAATTTTAGGTGCTAACATAAATGTTACTTCATCAAAATCTTTTAAATTTTTTATTCTATATACTGCAAGTAATTGTTCATTTAGTACTTCTTCAATTTCTACATTATTAGAAGCACCAAGCACTGTTGCTGCATAATAATATCCATTTGCATTATCATATGAATTATTTTCTAAATCTAAAACTAATTCTAGCTCTTTATTTTTTTTTGAATACTCACATGATAATAAAGTATAACTTCTATTATCGCTATAACTATATTTTTCTCCTAGCTTGGTTGTTTCACTTTTAGTTGTTATAGGATTAGGTAATGTGAATTTAGAAGTAAAGAAGAATATATAAATCAAACTTACTATTATTAATAATATGATTGTGCTTTTTGTAGTCTTTCTATTTAAAATTCCTTTATACATTTATCTCTCCATATCATATGATTTTTCTTTTTTTATTTGATGAGAAATTACTTTTACAGTTGCTTTTTTATCAGCTTCAAGTTTTTTATTTACCTTTTTAGTTAATCTAATATTCCTTTTTATGTTTTCTATTATAGCTTGTTCTAATTCCTCTTCTTTTCTTTTATCAATCTCTAACATAATAAATACCTTTTATCTTTCGTATTGTTTATCTTTACTTGTTGTTGGTACTTTCTCCAATAAACTTTTTTAGTTTTATTATTTCCTGATAATATTTTTTCAATTTCTTCAATAGAAAAAAAATCATCTTTATTAAAATATAAAGATAAATAATCATTTTCAAGAGTACAATTTTCTTCAATATTTATAGCTCTTTCTATCTTATCTCTACCATATTCATTTAAAAAATAAATAGATGTGTTATTTAATTCATTAGTTGTAAAATTGATATGATCTAAACTTTCATAAAATGTAATTTTATCTTCATCTTTATTTTCATTATTTTTATTACGTACAATTATTCCATACTTTGAAAGTTCGTGAATCTCTTCTACTTTATCTTCATATACTAAATTGTTTTGTATTTTTTTTATAAGTAATTTATTTTCTAAATCACTCATATCTAAAAAATCACTTTCATTAAATTCACTATATAAAAATTCGATTTCTATATTAAAATCTCCATTAGCTTCTATAATTTCTTCTACTTTCTTGTTGCCTTTTTCATTTACAAATAAGTATTTAATATTTGTTTCACTATCATTACCATATGCAATTTCTTGTAGTGAGTTTTCTCCTAATACAAAATCTACACCATTCTTAAAATCACATTGCTGACTTGCTATAGTAAATTCATTTTGATAATAATAATCAATTATCATTTCTTCGTTCATTGTTTGTGTTATAGTAATAACACCAAACTTAGCAAATTTCTCAGCTTCAAATAAAATAGTATCAATTTCTCTATTATGCTCTTCAATTTCAATTTCTGTTAAACATTGTAAAATTGATTTCTTATTTAATTTCATTCTCACTTTCTCCATTTCTAAAAAATTCTAAAAAAAAAGAAGCTCAAAATTGACTTCTAAGCTCCTTTTTTAACACTTGTGATATCTTAATACCTATTATTATATTTTTTAATTAATGATAATTAAAACTCCACTCTTTAGCTTTTACATTAAATGTAACTTCAAGTGTTAATTTTAACGGATCATCTAACTTGAAAGATGTCATAAGTAATCCACTTCCATAATCTTCAGTAATATATTCTTCTGATTTGGCTTCATGACAAGCACTCCAAAAATCATTTTCTACTAAATATCTAGTCACTTCATTTTCAAAGTTTTCATAGCTATCGTATGCTTCTATTTTTTCTTTTATTGCTTTTGGCATAATAAGTTTAAGGTGCATTACTCTTCTACCTTCTTCTAAGGTAACATCTCTTGAGCCATTTTGTGGCAATTTATTAGGATCTAAAATCTCATCTCCAGTTATTTTTTGACTTTCAAATGTTTCATCATTCATTTCTATTTTAGATCTATTTTCTTCTTTCTCTTGTTCTATTTTCTTTTCATTCTTACTATTAATAAAATTTGTTACTTCAAAGATTGTAAATCCAACAAAGACTAATATGAATAATGTTATTAATATAGCCTTCTTATGAATTTTAAGAAATTCTGCTACTTTCTTCATTTTTGCTCCTTTATTTTTTTTGTGAAACATATTTAAGCGGATCAACGAATTTTCCATTTAATTTTACACCAAAATGTAGATGATTACCACTACTATTACCTGTACTACCAACATCTCCTATGTGTTGACCTTTTGAAACTTTTTGACCTTTCTTCACTTTTATGCTTCCACTAAGCATATGATAATAATGCGTTTCAAGTCCGTCTTTATGCTTTATAATAACTGTATTACCACCAGTACCATACCACCCAGCATGAATTATCGTTCCACCATCTGATGCTAAAATGTCTGTGCCAGCAGGTGCAGATATATCTACTCCTTGATGATAAGTTGAAGCACCCGGAATTGGTTGAGGTCTATTACCAAAGTGAGAAGAAATATATCCAGCCACGTTTAGCGGCCATCTAAATTTTCCACTATGCTTACCATCTCCATTAATATAATCTTTTGCTTCATCTGTACTCATTTCATCAAATTTATATAAATCATACTTTATCATAAGCCTTATTAGAGTATCTGAATAATTAGGATCTGTAGCATATCCAGCCTTATGAATTGCTTTTGCAAATTCATCACTTGTTTTAGCTTTAGAAGTATATTTTTTATATCTTGAATTACATAAAAGCTTTCCATGATCATCTATTGATTCTTTAAAATTATTATACTTTCTAAATTTTGCATATATTACAATTTCTCCACCATATTCGCCAGTTGCATATTCCTTGCTTCCAGCTGGACCTTCGCCTTTCATTCCAAATAAATTCTTGCATTCATATGCAAGTCCTGATAAATGTCCGGGATTACTACCACTACTTTCTTGTACAATTTGAGCAAGTGTTACAGACGCAGGAACTTCATATTTAGTCTGGCTTTCTATTGCTCCTATTATCATTTCTTCTGTTAATATAGGTGGAAGTCCTTCTAACATTTCTTCATCTATAGTAATACTAGAACTATTAGATACTAACAAAGCACTTATTATTGAAGCAATAATTACTGGAAATAATAAGGAACAAATTAACCCAATAATAGTTACTCTTTTTAATGTTTGATACATAATATTAGTTATCCTTATTAATAATTTCAGTTAATAGTTCTTTTACTTCCTTGCAATCTAGCAATTCATTATAGAATTGCAGTTCCTTTGCATATGTATTATATATGCTTGTGCTTCTTATATACTCTTCTACTTTGCAATGAAGCATTGCTACTGAGTATGGCGAAATTTCCTTAAATTCCTCACGTGCATCATTTTTTATTGAATAAAAGATTGGTCTATTTGGCAAGCTATTATAAATAACATTTGAATCAATGAATTTTTCTGTTTCATCAATATATCTTTCATTCATATTAATAAATCTTCTACATTTTTCAACTGTTGGGAAATAAAAACCAAGTGTTAAATAATTATCCATTAGCTTATTAGAAATATCATCTAATCTAATACCACCTTCAAACTCATTAATATTTTCTTTTATGATAGATTTAGCTATTCTATCAATATCAAATTCTTCATCAATTGTTTCTTTTATAGAATCAATACTTTCTTCTATCTTTTCACTCTTTTCATTAATCAAGTTATCAATAAAGCTCTCATATTCTATTTGGATAGCTTGTATTTTTTCTATATCTTTTTCAATCTTCTTACATACTATATTCTCTACCCTTTTATGAATAGGCTCATCATTTTTTCCTAATAATTCAAAACCATCAGCCGTTTTAATTGTTTCATTTAAAGTCCTAGAATACTTATTACAATAAGCTAATACAATACTTCCTTTAGGAATATTATATATTTCTTCTGCTAAGCTACCCCAAGCAGTCATAAAACGTAAATTACTATTTTCTGATATTCCAAAGTTTAATAGTTTTGTTATTCTTTCCTTGCCTTCTTTTGACTTAACAGTTATTTCTTTAAGATCACCTTTATAATTAAGGTATCCACTAATCATTTCTCTTCTCATTTTCTTCTCCTTTTTGATATGGATTATTTATTATCTATTTCCCATTTAATGCTACCATCGGATTGTAATTTTCCTTTTTTATATTCGCCTAGCTCTGGTTCTTTTTCCTTATATTTAAATTGTCTACATACGACAAATCCACCGGGCTTTTCTTTACCTTTAGCACATTTATACACAGTTTTTACTTTTCCTTTTTTTCTTTTTTTACTCTTACTAAAATACACGCACCTATTACAATTTACTTTTCTCTCAATAGTTCCACCCATTGAAACTCCTGTATGTACGTTCCTTCGATATATACTCATATATTTTCCCCTCCTTTCTTTACCATATAAAAAGCAGCTAGAGTTAATATCTCTAACTGCTTTTTTAACTTCTGCTCAATTTGAGCAGAAGTTCTTTACTTTGTGAAAGTGCTATCTTTCATATTCTTTTGTAACAGTTTCTTTTGGGGCTTTTTCTAGCAAGCTTTTTTCTTCTTCTATTGGTTTTCCCTTATCTTTAAGTAATAACTCTTCTTCAACTTCTGTTAGTCTTATTAATTTTTCTTTTAGTTCTTCTTCTTTATCAAATGGCATTGATATTTGCTTTTTAGCATTAATTAATTGATTATTTAAATTTTCCAATTTTCTTTCAAAATTTAGCTTTATTTCTTCGAATTTATCAATACAATTATCTAGTCTAGTGAAATTACCTAAAGTAGATGTACCAAATTCTCCATAATGAACATTTTCACCTTTTAACTTAAAAGCATATTGATTTTTTATATCATCATAATATACATTTAGAGCAAAATTTCTATATTCACCAATATTAATTTCTTTATTAATATCTATAGATTTTATTGCCCTTAATAAAGCTTCGCCTGCTACTTCTTTATCATTATAGAATTTATTATTAATTTTTATGCCAGAGAAAACTTTATTTCCTTTTTCATCTACTGAAATTGGATCAATATGATTTATATCTGTAATTTGATTATCAAGTAGCTTTTTAGTTTTCTTAATACTTATAGGATATTCATTATGTATTTTATCTTCTAAACTATATAAAGTTGATTTATAGCTTCCTTTAAGGATTTTTAATTTTGCTATATCATTATCTAAATCCATCTTTTCCTTTAAAAGTGGATTATTTGTTGCAAGAGCTTTAATTTCTGCATATGATAATACAACTTCATCAACATCATCTACAACTCTAACAGGAGATTTACTTGTCATAATCTGTGAAATATATCTTTGTTTATGTTCGATAAGCTGCCACAAATAGCTGTCAAATGTATTTTCAGTTACATATCTATATATAAATACTTCATCATTACTATTGCCTTGTCTTACAATACGACCAGCTCTTTGTTCAAGATCAGCAGGACGCCATGGAACATCAAGATCGTGTAAAGCTATCAATTTATCTTGTACATTTGTACCAGCTCCCATCATTTGTGTTGAGCCAAGTAATACTCTAACAGTACCTTTTCTTACTTTTTCAAATAATTTAGCTTTAGCCTTTTCTGTTTTAGCATTATGTATAAATGCAATTTCAGATTCTGGAATACCTAAATTTACTAATTTATTCTTTACATCATCATAAATATTAAAGCTTCCGTCATTTTTAGGTGTAGACATATCGCTAAATACAAGCTGTGTAGATAAATCTTCTTTAGTATCATTCCATATTCTATATATATTATCAACACAAACATTAACTTTAGATTTCGGATTATCTGGTAATAATGGATTTATTAGTCTTTGATCTAGTGCCAACTTTTTACCATCATTCGTAATTTTAAGCATATTATCTTCAGTTGGTTCTACACTTCCATTTCTAACCTTTTCTGCTCTAGTTGCAAAAGTTTTTAAAATCGTAGTTTGCTCAATTGTTGGTTTTGTAACTATAGTTTCATACTTTGCCTTAGGAACTGGTAAATCAAGCATATCTGCTGTTTGAATATCAGCTACTTCTTTAAAGCTATTCATTAATTCAGGTATGTTGTAGAAATTGGAAAATCTAGTTTTAGAGCGATATTTAAGCTCTGGGGATAATTCCATAGTTGATGAAGTTTCACCAAATGCAGCTGCCCATGAATCAAAATGATTTAACCCTGTTTTTTCTAAATAATCATGTTGTAGATATCGCTGCATTGTATAAAGTTCTGTCATTGAGTTACTAACAGGAGTACCTGTTGCAAAACATATTCCTTTGCCATCTGTAATTGAATCCATATATCTACATTTCATATACATATCCGATGATTTAAAAGCATTAGTAGTGCTAATGCCAGCTATATTTGCCATCTTAGTATATAAATATAAATTCTTGTAATTGTGAGCTTCGTCTATATATAGTTTATCAATACCTAATTTTTCAAATTCAACTACATCATCTTTTTTATGATCATCATTTAGTTTTTCTAGTTTAGTTTTTTGATTTTTTATGGTTTTTTTAAGTTGTTTTACAGTAAAAGAATTACCACTATATTCAATATTTTCTAAAGCTTCTTCTAAAATTTCAATTTCTTCTTCAATATGCTCAATTTGATATTCTTTTGACATTGGGATCTTTTCAAATTGACTATGCCCAATTATAATTGCATCATACTCTCCTGTTGCAATTTTACCTGTGAATTTTTTTCTTCTATTCTTTTCAAAGTCTTTTTTTGTAGCAACAAGTATATTTGCAGCTGGATATAAAGTTAAAAATTCTTTTCCAAATTGTTCTGTTAAATGATTAGGTACAACAAATAAAGGTTTATTTATCAATCCAAGTCTTTTAGATTCCATAGCACTTGCAACCATTTCAAAAGTCTTACCAGCTCCAACAACATGAGCAAGTAAAGTATTTCCACCATATAGTATTCTTGCAATTGCGTCTTTTTGATGTGGTTTTAACTCTATTTCATTATTAATTCCAAAAAAGGACAGATAACTACCATCATAATGACGATTTCTAATAGAATTAAACGTTTCATTATATATATTTTCTAATTTAATTCTTCTATCGTAATCCTTAAAAATCCATGATTTAAACTCTTCCTTAATTATCTCTGCTTTTTGTTTTGCTAAAATAGTTTCCTTTTCATTGACTACTGTTATCTCATTGCCATGTTCATCTCTTTCCTTTTCAGTTATTTTAATTTCCTTAAAATTAAGTAAATGCTCTAATATTTGATAGCTATTTATATAAGATGTTCCATACTTTACTGTTGCATTTAAATTATAATTATTTGCACTCTTATTAGAGATATTGAATCTATTAGTATATTCTGAGTAACTAATATGTATACAATTTTCATTTCTTAAATAATAAGGTGTATCAAAAAGCTCATACATAAATTCATTGTAATACTCCATAGGAATCCAAGTTGCACCAATTCTAACACTTATATCTTGAGCTTGTATTTTTTCTGGAATAACTTCAGTTAGTTCGTCTAATTGATATTTGAATTTTGATATTTCATCATCAATATCTTTAACATCAACATTTTGAGATGGAGCATATTCTTTTACAGTTTCAAGATTTTGTATATACTCATTTATAGTTTTAATTTTTTCTCTTATATCTCCACTTAAATATTCATCTCTTGTTACATAGTTATATCCATTTTCTTCATTCCTACTAAACGCAAATAAGTATTTATCTGATAAAACTAAAGGTTTTATATCTAAGAATATTTCACCTTTTAATTCTTCTATTATTTTTTCTTTAGGTATGTTTGATAAATTAACCATGTAATCTAAATCAACCTTACCTTTTTGGTTAATAGAAACGATTAAAGCTTCACTTGAAGAATCAGCTTTCTCAATTATTTTTGTAGTTCTTATAGTTCGTTTAGTAAAAATATCATTTTTTCTATCAAACTTATCATTTTCATCAAAAACTTCTAAATTAGATATTAATGGATAATTACTATCAATTTCTAATATTTTTTTATTTTTCTTTGAATTTATATATCCATATTTAGAAACAAAACTATCATATTTTTCATTTAATTCTTTTTGAGCTTTTTCTAATTCTGAAGCTGTACAATCATTAAGCTGAATGTCCAAAAGATAATGAGTTAAATTTGTTAATTCAATATATGATTTAACGATTTCTTTATTATTCTCAGAAACTATATCATTTAACATTTTATTATCTTCACGATAATAAATTTCATCATCTATAACGATATATGAAAAATTCTTCATATCATCAGTTGGAATTATACTTGGTTCATTAGAATCTATTTCTATTTCTTCATATTTAATTAAGTCTTTGATATTTTCTATAGCTTTAGGTAATAATTCTTCATAGGATTGTTCATTTTCAATACACGTAAGTTCATTTCCAAATCTTCCGGAAACTTCTACTATATTACCAAGCACCATTTGAGGATTATCAACAAAATATGAATTATATGTATATCCATTAGAATCTGTTTTAAGATTATACCAATCTTGCTCCACTTCTTTTATGATATCTTTCTTTTGTAAAAAGATTATATCACTAACAACTTCTGTTCCAGCCATTCCTTTAAATGCAACATTAGGAAGTCTTATTGCACCAAGTAGATCACATCTTGCACCTATATATCTTCTAATAGAATCATCTTTTTTATCTAGTGTTCCTTTAGATGTTATAAAGGCTATCACACCTCCACTTTTTACTTTATCTATAGTTTTTGCAAAAAAGTAGTCATGAATCAAGAAGTTATGTTTATCATATCTTCGATCATAAAGTTTAATATCTCCAAAAGGTACATTACCTATTGCTGCTTCAAAATATTCATCATCAAAATTTGTATTTTCAAAACCTGTGACTGTTATATTAGACTCAGGATATAAATACTTTGCGATTTTTCCTGTTATAGAATCAAGTTCAACCCCATAGAAACTTGTTTTGTCCTTTAAATCACTTGATATACTACCTATAAAATTGCCAACACCACAGCTAGGCTCAAGAATCTTACCACCATTAAAACCTAATTTTTTTAATCCTTGATATATATTATCAATTACTATTTGTGGTGTATAAAAACTTGTTAGTGTACTTTCTTTTGCTGCATTATATTCATCTTTTGATAAGTTTTCTTTTAAGAAATTATTTGCTTCAAGCCATTGTCCTTTTTCATTTTCATCAAAGGCTTTAGAAAGTCCACCCCAACCAACATATTTAGATAATATTATCTGTTCTTCTTTACTAGCATTTCGAGTTTCTTTTTCTAATGTTTTTAAAGTATTTATAGCTTCAATATTATTATTAATTCGCTCACTTATGGATAAAGAAATAGGTAGTTCATTTTCATGTAAATCAAAATTCTCATTTGAAATTATATCAATTGGTGTTTTTTCATCTTCAATAACTTCAAATTGAGTATCAACAAATTCTTGATTTCCTTCTTTTAGAGTTAAAATGTTTTCTAATTTATTTTTATCATCAAAGTATATAACATTTGAGCCTGTTATAAAGCCATCTAAATATCCCACTTCATCTTGAAGTTCAATACGACAACCTTTTTCTAAATAATCATCAAGTTGAGCAGTCTTATATTCTTTATCATAATATATTACAGTATCTCCAACTTTAAATTTAGATTGATTTTCTATTTCTTTTTCGTTGTTTAATTCTTTTATAAAATCATCAAAAATAATTTCTAAATGAGCTAGATTTTCTTCATTATAAACATTTTCTAATTTATAAGCTCTACTATAATAATGATTTATTGCTATTCTTACAGCTTCTAAAGAATCTCTTTCCTTTTCAGTGAATGAAAATTTACCCTTTAAATCTTCATCAAGAACATCTTTAAAATACTCATTTAAAGTGTCACCATCTCCAATATCATATCTAATGTGATTGATAATTTCTCCTGTTTTTTCATCTTTAATATCTATATATGTTTTATAGTATCCACCTAAAAGTTCATGAGATTTATGCCTAAACTGCATATTATCTATATAACTAATGATAAAAGCTAATTCTTTATCATTAAGCTCTTTATTTTCTAATATAGTTTTTAATAATTTGCTTTCTGTAAATTCAAGCTCAAGATGATACTCTTTTTCTATAGTATTTTCTACAAAATTGCCTTCCTCATCTATAACTAAACCAGTTTCTTTATATAATAAATCTTCATTTATATGCACATACTCATCAAAAGGACAAGAAGTTATTGTTTGGTACAATTCTTCATAGTCATTATATTTACCACTTTCTATTTTTTGCATATCTACATATTGAGTCCATGTTAAATCAATTAAATTTATATTAAATTGAATTTCATGTTTTTCATCTGGAGTAGTTGTATATGCCATTCCAACATTATACGGATCTAAATCTGCTATATCAAAATCTTCTTCCTCAAATTCTTCATAATAATAATTTTCAATCCCCTCAAATATTTTTTCTGGAATTGAAAAAGGCAATGAAATGTTACTTTCATTACCTTTATTATCTAAATATTTATCTAAATATAGCAAAACATATCTTTCGCCATTGAATGTAGTTCGTGTAATAGGTTGTTGTATAGTCCCTCCCACTTTCGTGGTTCTTCCACTTGCATTTGTGGTGTTAGTCCCCATGATTTTTTCATCTTTGGCTCTTCCTTGAGTATCCATTCCCAACAATCGTTTTGGACTTTCAATAGATGGTTTATTAGAGTTCCATCTATATACCCGTCTTGTAGAAGATCCCAATCTTCCTCTGTGTATGTGCAAGCTAGATAATTCAGTCTTGCCCTTCCAAATTGATCCAATTCGCTCTTGAATTCTTCTAGTATTATATCTTCCATTCTGTGAGCTATCGCTTCTTGATCTTCGCAATCGTTGAACTCTGATCCCACTATGTATTCTGGTGGATTTTTTATAAACTCTTCTCTTAATTTTTCTTCGTCTATTGGCAACTGCTCTAGTATTTCCTCTATTATCTGATCTATCGTTATTGCTTCTTGTTCTTTCGTTCTGTATTTTAGTGCTGCCGAATATGTTATCATCTTCATGAGTAATCTCCTTTTCTGATTTCAATTCTTTATTAGTTTCATTATATGCTATATATTCTTTTAAGTCAGCTTCTTTTTCTAATTTTTCTGTTTCAAGTAACAGTCTTTTATTATTAGTACTAATTGTATCTCCAACTAGAAACATATCACCAATATTTAATAGATTTAGCATTCTTTTTATAGAATTTTTATCCATGGTTAAATCTTCATATTTATATATTCTTTTCATATATGTAGCTTTTAAGCTTATATCAATAAATCTATTAAATTCTTCTTTTGATATTTCCTTATTAGATAATTTATCATATAAAGTATTAGAGATTTTTAAACTTTCATACTCTAATACATTCATTAAATTTGTAGAAATATCATTTGTTATTTCAATATTTCTTTGTTCTAATAAAAGATTAATACTATCATCATTTTTAATTTTCCAAACATATATTTGCTTTTCTTCTAATAAAGGATTTTTTATAGTTTGAGTAATGTCAAAAAGATGTTTTATTTCTTGCTTATTAGCACTATCAATAGCTGGAATACCTTTCGATCCTGCTATTACTTTTCTATGTAATCTTTTCCAAGTATCAAAATTAGCACAAGTATTTGCTTCTTTATTATATTTATAAATGCTAACTTGATTTTTAAAATCATGTTTATAGTTATTTCCAATAACCTCTAATAATTCAATATATTTATTCTCATCTTTTAATATTTCTTCTAAAATATTTCTTACAATAATTTCAAAGTCTTTTATCTTCATTAAATCACCTCAAAATTTAACTTCTGCTCAATTTGAGCAGAAGTTCTTTACTTTGTTAAAGTACTATCTTTCGTATTCTTTACTCTTACTTGTTGTTGGTGCTTTCTCTCTTTTTTTCTATTTTTTTATCAATAAGTAAATTTTGTTCATACTCTTTGCATTTACTCTCTAATAATAAAAAATCACAACATCTTTTTGATAAATGCTCACTCAAATGATTAGTTATAATATGATGGAGTCGTTCTGCTTTTCTTTGTAGCATACGAGAATTTTGTTGACACCACCTATATTGAACTTGTAATAGATTTTTATATTTTGCTTCTTCTGGTGTTGGCACTGCCATATTAGGGATATCTATATACTCTATCATTTCTTTAGGTACTGGTATCATATTATTTAAATTTATTGCTCCACATCTACCATTTTCTATCTTTTGAAAATCAACATTATCTTTTATTGCTTTATGCTTTAGTTTGGGGCTACTTATTGGTGCGTAATATTTAATATCTTCTATTCATATTCTTCTTTTAATTTATATAGTTTTAATTTCCCCATTTATTTTTCCTTTCTTGTAATAAAAAAGACGGAGTAGTTTTCACTTCTCCGTCTACTTTTTTAATTGGCATATTACGGCTGCCTACACCGACTTTTCTTCATTGGCACATATACGGCTGCCTACACCGACTTTTCTTCATTGGCATATATACGGCTGCCTACACCGACTTTTCTTATAATGAAACTATAATCATACTATCATAATAAACAATAAAACTCAAGTTATAGGCAATAATTAATTACTATTTCTATTTTTAATTTGTAGAATCATTAAATATATTCTGATACAGTGCTATTTGTATATGAAATGTTTTTATTGTCTTTTGCTGTTGGTGGAAATTTTAAAATATAATATTCATCTATATACTCTTTAATATTTTTATTCATAATATACACCTTTTTTATTTAACCTTTTATACATTACTAATCTAACAAAATTATAACACATATAATAAGATCTATCAGTAAGAAATAATCTACTATCTTTCGTATTCCTTCTCTTTACTTGTTGTTGGTGCTTTCTCTAGTAAACTATTTTTCTTATCATATACATATTCAAATAAAGTGTTTTTATAATTAACATTTCTCATGTAAAACTTACTTTTTTTAGAAGGTGCATAATTACTATTAAGAGTAATAGCTTCAGTTACAACTTCTTCAACATTAGCATTTTCCATATTAACATTTACAAACATAGCATTAACTAACCAAGCTTTATATAAATTAGCATTATTTAAATCGCTATGCACAAAATAGCTTTTTTCCATATTAGATTTACTTAAATTAGTATTATTTAAATCACAACAAATAAAACTAGCACCTTCTAAATTAACATTTTCCATATTACAATTATTAAAATTGCAATTAATAAACATATAATCTTTTAGATTGCTTTTTCTAAATGGTATTTTTTCAAAATCTTTATTAATAAAAAGAGTTTCAGTTTGCTTTACTAATAATTTATCTCCATGTAAATACATATTTTCTATAAAGTTTTGCTTTACAATATTATTGAAAAGGTCAATTTGTATAAACACTTTTCCATCATCATTATTATTTATAGAACACTCTTTTTCTTCTTTTGATAATCTTGATATATATCTACTTGTTGGATTAGATACAAACTCTGTAAATTTATCATAAAACATTTTACAAAACTCTTTTTGATCTAATTTTGAATCCATATAAATAGATTCAATATATTTGTTATAATCGTCAAAAGTAACATATTTCTCATCAAAGCCTGTTTTTTCTATAAATTCTTTATATAGCATTTCTTTTTCCTTTCTATTAATCGTTTTGTTCTTGCGTTTCTTTTTTTTGTTAATTTCAGCTTGTCATTTTTTCTTTTGCATTTCTAAATCAGCTTGTTTCTGCACAATGTTTTTTAGTTTTTCCTCTTTAGTTAATCGTGCCATTTCCTTTTTCTCCTTATATTAATATAAAAACAGCAGCTAGATTTCTCTAACTGCTCTCTTGTTTTATTATTATACTTTTTTCATTTTATATACTATCACACACTTTTATGTTATTTAGTATTATTTTTTGACTTTGCACTTTTTTAAATCAACTTCTGCTCAATTTGAGCAGAAGTACTTTATTTTACTAAAGTATTATCTTTCGTATTCTTTCTCTTTGCTTGTTGTTGGTGCTTTTTCTAGCAAGCTTTCTTTAGCTTTTTGATTATTAACTTCAAAACTTTTTCCTATAGCTTTATAATAAGCTGGCTCTATAATTTTATTATATCGTTCATGTAACATTTTCTTATAAAATTCTTTTTCTATTTCACTAATTTCCTCTATTGAACTAATAAAACTATCAATATTATTTAAATTTATTCTTGAATACACTTCGCAAATACTTTCTTTTACTTCATCATCTGTAGTATTTAATAAAAAAGAATACATATTAATTTTTTTTCCATTTAATTTTATTGAAGAATTAGGAAATATATAAATTCTTTGATCAATTTCTTTCTCATTATTAATCACATTTTTCATATTAGAAACACCAATTTGTGGATATAGAGATGAACCACAATCATAAATCGGTGCCATCTTTATATCACTAGTACTTTCGTTAATTAAAAATCCCCAATTACCATTATGTCTATCAAAGTTACCTATAAAAGCATCTATTACAAATTGATTCCAAAAATGTTTCCTAACAATTTTACTATCCAATATATTTTGATCTTCTATTGCTTCTAAAATTTCCTTTAATTCTCTTCCATTTCCATTGCTGCTATTATCATACAAACTATTTTTTAAACTTGTAAATTTCACCAATTTATATCCATTTACACAAAAATCTTTACAAGCAACAACAATTTTTTTCTTATTATTAATATTAGCAATACCTAAAATAGTTTCTTGTACTTCATAACCCATTCCTTGAATTATTTGACAACAAATATATTCTGATATAGTGCTATTAGTATATGAAATGTTTTTATTATCTTTTGCTGTTGGTGGAAATTTTAGCATATAATATTCATTATTAAATATTATTCCTACTTTATCACCATTTCCTCCACCATAAAATCTTAGACTTTTATTTTCTAAATGTTTTGTAAAATCCATTTTTTCACCCTAATATAAATATTTCTTTCTTAAATAATTTGCTTGCTCTTCAGTAATTTCTTCATCTTGCTCTGCTGAATTTATTGAAGCATATAACTCACACCAATAACAATCAAGCAAATTATCATCTTCTTCTATTCCTTTTATAAATTGTTTAATATCATTTTCTAAATAAGGTGGTAGGTTTACTTCATATAATTCTTCTATATATTCTTTAATACTTCTATCCATTTCTATACACCTATTTTATTTGAACTTTTATATATTACTAACACAATAAAATTATAACACATATAATAAAATCTAGCAGTAAGAAATAATCTACTATCTTTCGTATTCCTTCTCTTTACTTGTTGTTGGTGCTTTCTCTAACAAGCTCTTTCTAGGTTTATCGCTATTAGTGTTTAAATATCTTATGAATTCTTCTTGTTTTTCTTTATCTTTATAAGTACTTAAAATATCATCTTTTATAGACATTATATTTTCTTTTGTAATATAAAAATCCCAATCTCCATTTTCGTCATATACACCTAAATCCTCAATATCTTCTGCAATATCATATTTAATAGAGTTTTTAAACAAAGCCTCATATGAATCATACTCTAATACAGAAAAGTCATTATCTAAATAATTTACGTAGTTGTAACTATTTATTTTTCCTTTGTTGCTTAAATATGTATATTTATCATCTATACATATCAATAATATTTTATTATCTTTTTCAATTAATAACTCTGACCTCATTGTTTGCACGTATTCTTTAGAAATTTTTTTGTAAAATTCTTCATCTAGTACTTTATTTTTTTCTTTTTGCTTTTCTTGCTCTTTTAATTCTTGTGAAATATCAATAAGTACATCATCTAGGATTTTAGGAACTAAATAATTTCTTATACAAACATCTTCTATTTCAATTCCACCTATTAATTGTTCTAATTTTATTCCTATATTAGATACTGCTTCTAACAATAGATTACCATTGCCAACTAAATATCTTGCTACTCGTGTTCGATTATAATTGTAACTTCCACTTTCTATACCTGTGACAGTTGGAAGTTTTCTTATTGCGTCTTGAATTTCATCTTTAAAATCTTTTGGTTTATATAAAAAATCAGCTATATCAATTCCACCAGGCCAAATATTGTCTTTCAGTTTTTCTTGTAAATAACTTAAAGTTTCTCTATAACAGTCCTCATATACTGCTTTTTTATAATTATAACTTTCATAAATTTGCTTTTTATTATCAAATTGATAATTATATAATTCTTCCTTATGTTTACTTATATATTCCATTTTAGAATTTATATATTCTAAAACTTTTATATTATATTCTGGTATTACTTCTATCATGTCTATTTCCTATCCTTTCATTTTGTTTATGCTCCGCCTGCAAAAATTCTTTCTTCTTCATCAGTAATTTCAATTTGAAAATGTAAGTTTCTATCAGAAGATATCATTAATATAGTTTCACCTCTAATTAAAGTTGATACTTTATTCAATTCATATTCTGTTATCTGGTCACTAAATATATCAGCTAGTTTACTCTTACAATTTATATCTTGCTGCATAATAAACTTATAAGTACATAATTCAAACAAAGTACGCATAAGGTCTACACCTTTTTGTGAAGCTTCATCTGGAACATAATCTCTAATAGTTTGTGAAGCAAGACATATTCCACCAAAGTATTTTCTAGCTTCTCTTAAATATAAAACTACTTGTTCTACTGCTGGTATTTTATTGGCATTTACCCATTTATGCGATTCATCAATAAGAATAATAAATCTTCGTATGTCATCAAAATCTATTTCTCTATTAGCCCACATTTGCTTCATAGGAAGTCCTACAGAAATGCAATTATCCCAACACAATGAAAGTGCAATAAAAAGTTGGGCATCAAAAATTGCTGAATCCATATTTGATAATTTAGATATATTAAAAGAGATTATTTGTTCCTCATAGATATCTGTAATTGTAGTGTATCCATTAAAAATATTTCCAAATGTATCTACAATTCTTTCTATAATCAACTCTATATTACAAATATATTGATAATCCATTGTGTTTTCTTGATTTATATCAATTAAGTTTTTCTTTTTAATTTTGATGTATTCTAAAAAATCACTCCATATTGGATACTCATATACATCTAGTTTTGTAATATCTTCTGTAAATAAGCCTGATTCAGGAACTATTTGAAGTTTAACATAAAGTTCTCTTAATATTTTTTCCATCATTAAGACTTCATATGTACTTGCGTCTTTATTAAGTGTTTTATAAATAGCAGAAATCATACTAATATGATTATTGTAGCAAACACTCATATCTTCATCTGTTTTTCTAATTTGAAGTGCATTTATTATTTGTCCACTTGAGCCATCAAGAGCAATAACTTTACCACCAAATGTTTCTGTTAGTGTTGAATATTCTCCTGTTACATCAAATACTCTTACTAGATCACCTCTTGAAGCTCTATCTTGGAATATTTTTTTTAATGTTGTTGATTTTCCAGATCCTGGTTTGCCAAAAAGCACAGTATTATAACTTAATCTTTGTTCTGTTTTTCTAAATAAATCTAAAAAAACAGAGCCACCATTATTAGCAAATGTAGTTCCATAATAAGCTCCTGCTGGATCATCAAGAGAGCTAAAATAGAAAGGATTCCCTATAGCAAGCTGACTTGCTAAAACTTCTTGTCCTTTTTTTCTTCTTAATTTATCTTGCTTATTATATGGTATAAATATTGATTTCCAATCTTCCTTTGTTTCATTTAAAGCTATTGCTGACTTATATCCAGTAATATCTAAATCCGTTTTGATAGTTGCAATTTTTTCTTCTAGCCCTTCTAAAGTCTTATCAGATACGTAAATTCTTGAAACAAGTAATTTCATTACATCATCTTCAATAGTAACTTCGTCATACATTAATTCTGCTTCATTATACTTACGTTGTGATTGTTTTCTCTCACTATGTGATTTAGCTGTTGAATATCTACTAGACTGTTCTTCCATAGATCTATCTATGTTTCTAATTACCTTATTTTTATCAATTGTAGATATATCAAAAGTAACTATTGTATCATCACGATTTGCCATAACAGAAAGCCAATTAGAATCAATCCTAATTGGGTATTTATATACAAATAAGCAGGCTTCATAGCCATCGCCAGTTTTTACAATTTTTTCATCTTTAAAGGATACTCCACCTTGAGTACCATATTCATTAATAAAATCAATATTACTAATTTCTCTCTTTTGTTGTATTAAATCATTTTTCTTATTAAGTTGTTTTTTTAATTTATATCTAATAGTATTTTTTAAGTCCATACTATCCTCCATTAAATATTATTAACATCTTTTTTAGCTAGTATTAACGTATTTTTATTTTGAAGCTTAAAAAAGATTCTTTTTTTCTTCTCATTTGATACAAATTCAAATAATGGTACACTTGCACCACTTAATATACTTATAATTTCTCTTCTTTTTTTATTTAATGCAGCTTCATCTTCTGCATAAAACATTAAGATATATTCTCTATCTGTCCTATTTTCTGATATATACTTTAATATTTCTATTTGTTCTGAAATATATGACTTTAAAATTGGATTCTTTTGTTGTTCGTATTTTTTCATGTAGTAATTAATTTGTGCTGATGTATCTGTTGGGAAATTTAATGCTAATATCTTCAAATCTTCTGCTGTTCTTTTATATAACTTGCTCCATAAAAAGTTATCATAATTTAAATCCTCATAAGACATAGAATATAAATCTTTTCCTTTAATCAATACAAAGTCCATTAAACTACCATCTTCTAATACGGCATATCCCATATTCTTTGTTTCTTTATAATCAACAATTGGAGCAATTTCATCAAATAAATGTAAATCTACCTTTTCTTCTTTTTCTTTCTTTTTCTTTTGCTCCTCTTTTAATTGTTTTTTTTCTTCTTTTCTAGCTAATTTCTTTTCTTTTCTATTCATAATATTCCTCATTTCTTACTTGTCGATAATTAGCTTCCTTAATTGCTACTGCTTTTTTCCAACTTTCTTTTAATTCCATTTTTTCATTCAAATATTGTATTGGTGCTTCTTCTGTTTTATAACTAATATTTTCATAGACATTATTATCTTTATATATAGAGAATAAAAATGTAGTCCACATTCTTCTTCGTGGATTATTTATACTAGGCACTATTAGTATTATTCCAATTACTATATTGAAAATATAGTAAAACATTACTATATCTTCCCTAACAAAACCTTCAAAATATGACATTATACTAAAAAATATTACAATGAAAGCTACATCAGAGAAAAAAAAGTATTTTCCAAGTTTAGTTGATCCTTCTAATTCTTGCGGAATTACTTTTATCGTTTTATCCATAATTTTCCCTCACTTTAGTAAAGTAAAGAACTTCTGCTCAATTTGAGCAGAAGTTCCAATTATTTTATACTTTAAATTATTTTTTATTTAATATGCTATTCTTTTTAAGCTTTTCACTAAGCTTTAATCCTTTATCATTTTTAATTCGTATTGGAGCATTAGGTGGTTTTATTGGATTTCTTGTAGGATTACTTATAAGTACTTCTTTAGTAGAGTTAAAGTTTTTTATTCCAGATAAATCTTTAGGTATCGGAGCCGAGTATTTCATACCTTTTGTAGCAAGATTTAAATTATTTTTTCTTAAATCCTTTTCCCCTATTTTAGGTTCATTTGTTTCTAAATTTGATTTTCCATTAAAAGAAGTACTAGGTTTTTCCATACTATTAAGTTCATTTTTATCTTTAGGTATTTCTTCTAAATTATTGTATTCTCTTACTTCTGGATTAGGTTCTTCAATAGGAAAATGAGTTGAATGTATAGATTCACCACCATTTTCTTCTAAACTAGGTTTTCCTATATCTTCATGTGAATTTTCAAAATTACCAATGTTTTTTTCATTAGATGGGTTAATTGTTTCTTTTAAATCACTTTTACCATTATTTATAGAATTATTTTGACCATCTTTTGATGATTGTTCATTATTAGCAATTCTCTCATTATATGATGGACTTTGTAAGCTAATATTCTTCATACCTTCTTTATATGCTTTTGCAGCTCCTACAATACCACCATGTCTTTGACCATCTGCACCTTTCTTTCCTCTTACTAGTGTATCAGCCACACTACTAGCACCACTACCTGCTGCCATTCCAAATTTAGCACCTGTTTTAACTCCTTTTACTCCTGTTTTAATTCCCATATAAGTTGCCATAGCAGCCTTATATCCTGATTGTAATCCAGCATCAACTCCAATTATTTTTTCTACTATATTCGGACCATCAATAAGTAGCCATGTTACAGCAAGTAAAGCAACTATATATGCTAAATCACTTATTCTTTTTTGCTGACCATTAAGCCAACTAACACTCATAAAATACAATCCAAGCATTGCAGCAATTAAAAACAAGGCAGCAAACATAGATACCAAATTTGTTAGTAAAGCTTTTATTCTTTGACCATTATGAATATCTGTAGCTGCGAAAAAAGGAGCTAACATTTCAGTCCATGCTATTTCAAATATAAGTCGTGCAATTTTAAAAGAAGTAAAAACTAAACCTACTGTTGTAGCTATAAGTGTAAATATTAATGTCCCCCAAGATACTGAATATCTAAAATACCTTTCATCATATTGAAAAATACCATCATTAAGTTCAGTTGTCTTATCTGCTCCTTTTGCATCGCCTACTAATTTTTCTTCCCAAATACCTGATTTAAGTTCATCATCATCTGGATCCATAGTTTCATTAATATCTATATATGTTACAGGGTTTCTACCTTTAGGAATTTTCTTTACATTATTAAATTTAGCACGATTTTCTGTTAAATTTTTCTCTGTGCATTTTTTGCTCATACCTTTATCATCTATAGCATATTTGTCATCTACAACTTTAAAATCTATAATATTATTTGCTATAACGGTCTTTGCAACACTTTTTTCAGATACATATGTATCTTTCGCATAATTAATACTAGCATTTGTCATAGCATACATTTTTGTAGAAATTGCTGGCATACAAACTACAACTAAAAGAATTAGTAATAAGTTTTGTGAAATATTCATAGAATTATCAACCTTTTTTACAATTAAATAAATCCCTAAAAAAGTTATTGATAGTCCAAATAATATTTTAATAAGGAACATATAGTCACCCATAAGTTCTGCTATTTGAGATGATTTGGTAAATTTAAGTAATGAGTATATTTCATCTGATATTTTATATACTCCATCAAGTAGCCAAGAACAAAATCTTACAATATACCAACCAATTGATCGAAATACAATATCCATAATATTATTTAGTGATAATACACCATCTAGTTTAATTAATGTATCTAATATACTCAGTTTCTTCACCTCCTTCTGCGTGGTTTTCGTTGTGGTTCATTTCTTTGAATAGCTTTTGTTTTTTTACCTTGTTGTGACATTGAAGTTCTATTTAAGCTTTTTTTACTTTCTATTTTTGATTGATTATTCCTGATATTTTTTGCTAAGTTTCTTTTTTGTTCTTCATTCTTTTCACTTGAAGCTTCTTTTTCTTCTATTGTTTCTTTTTTAACCTCTGTTTTTTGAACATTTTTATTATTTTCTTCTTTAGAAATAGCTTTCTTTTTTATTATTTCTAATGATTCTTCTAAAATTTTATCTTCTTCTAAACTATTACCTGTTACATCAATATCTATCATTTCTTCTTTTTCTTCTAAAGCTCTATTGATAATTTCTAGTGTTTTATATCCTTCAGTTTTAAAGCCTTTTTGAATAGCTGATGTTCCAGATTGCTCTAAATCTTTAATTTTAATTTCGCCGCCAAAAAGTTCATTTCTCTCACTATTTGTTAGATATAAAGTTTTACAAATTTCCTCTAAAGCTTCTTTACTTAAAATTTCACTTGCAGCTTGTTTTCTTTTTCTACTTTTAGATAGATATTTATCAGCAGACCAAATTCGTTCCTCTAAAACAATACTTTTTGTATCTTCTACTTTAAAGTTATTTAAATTTTTACTCTTTAATCTATCTAACTCTTCTTTTTCTGCATTTGTTAGTGCATATTTTGTTTTATCTTTTTCCTTTTGGGCTTTTGTTTTCTTTATATATTCCTTTTGATTTTGATCTTCATAGTATTTAATATTATCAACATTTTCTTTGAGTTCTTTTTCTGCTTCTTCTATTAAAGCATTTACTCTCTTAATATTAGGAGATTCATAAAGTTGTTGACCTGATGGAAAATAATCTATTAGATATTGATATCTATATAACATTTTATATTCTCCAAGATTAAATATAGCTCTTGCTCTTACTGGTTCACCAGCTAAATCATCTCTCTTCATAACTCTACTTACAATCATTTCACCAGGCATTAAAGCTTTTAATTCTTCGCCATCAATAAGAAGTCTTTCTCTTTGATTTTCAGTAATATTCTTATTAAGTTCATAATATTTACCAGACCTTGAAATATCAGTAATAGTTTCTGTACCAACTCTTTTTGCAAATTCATCAGCTGTTTCTATATCGTTAGTTAAAATATATACATGATTACCTGCGTTGCCAGATATAGTTTTAGCTTGCTCTTGACCATATAAGTTAATAATCTGTGCATAAGATTGAATAATCATATTAAATCGTATATTTCTACCTAAACAAACAGTGATAATATTATCCATTCCTTCTATAGCTGGCATATTACCAAATTCATCTAATATAAAGATAACTTCTCTATAGCATTTACCAGTAGCACTTGCAGTTGCAAGTTTTGCTAAAGTATAATAAAGCTGCTTTATAAATACTGAACCAATAAAATGATTAGATTTATCATAATCAGGAAGTCCAATAAATATTGCCACTGGCTTTTTCCCAAATCCAATTTTATTAATATCAAATGTACTTTTAGCTGTCATTTTAGCGATATTTGTTTGTGTAAATACATTTAACCCTGTTAGCATTGAAGAATAAATACTACCTTTAGTTTTATCTCCTGATAAACCAATAGATCCATATATAATTCTAGCCTTATTATTCTCATCTCTTGAGAAAAAGTATTTATCTAATTCAGTTGTATTTTCATCAATTTTTTCATTTGCAAGTGTAGTAAAAGTACTAATAATAGAATATAAGTTGATTTTTTTCTCATTATCATGAGTATATTCAAATGGTGTTTCTTCATAATTAATATGGATTTTTTCCTTATTTAATATTTCATTTATTTCTTCATCTGTTAAGTCAAATTTAGATTTAATATCATTAAAAATCGATTCTTCCATTAAATACCCTTTTTTAATGGCTTCTTTATATGTTTCTTGAACAAAATATATTAGTCTATTTTCTTTGCTTAATTCTAAAATTGCTTGGTTTCTTTTTTCTTCTTCAATTTCTTTATGTTTCTTTAATCTAATAGCATTCTCTTCATCATCTGCTCTCAAGTTATCTTCTATAGAAGCTAATATCAATGCAGTTAATAAAGATGTAGAGTTATCGCTCCAAAATTTATCGCCACTAATTTCACTTGCAGAGTAAATAGAATAACAAAAGGCTCTTGTTAGCTGCTCTGCTGCCGCCATGTCACCATTCTTATACTCTTCTATAATAAGTGTTAAAGGATTATATCCCATTGAAAATTCTGGATCTATTAAATTTAGAATATGACATTCATATCCTAGAGCCGTTAATCTAGGAATAGAAGCTTGTGCAAGTTCAAGTTTTGGATCAGTTAAGACCATTGAAGCTTGTTGTTCTGCTCTTGAATATATATCAATTAATGGGAATACTATCATTTCGCCTTTACCTGAACGAGTAATACCAATAATTAGATTATTCACTGGACTATCGTCAATATATAAATATCTATCATCACGAGCTACAGGTAATCCGCCTTTTCCTTTAAACCTTACTCCTCTATCTGGAATCTTCTTATATTGCTTTTCAATTTCTTCTCTTGTTGTTACTCTACTTGTACCATTTTGTCCAACATTCATTGAATCGTATGAATGTTGGACTTGATAATAAAATTTAATATATCCTACTACTAAAATAGCTATAAATAATACATATAGACCTTTTAATTCCCAAACTGGTAAGAATATATCAAAAAAACTCATATTGGTACTATGCAGAAACATTTCATCTGCACCATATTCTTTATTAATTTGACCTAATGCTTTTAGATATTTCAATAAATAATTAACAGCAAAGTACATAAAAAGAGAAAAGCTAATAAATAAGCAATTAAATACTTTTTTATTAGATAAAAATCTATTACCTTCCATCAACCTTTTTCTATTATGAAAAGTTTCAAGAGTTCTTTGATCTCTTCTCATCTAAAATACTCCTTATTTAAACCAACTTATTATTGTTGTAGCAAAAGTTGATCCAAATAAAACTAATGCAGCACCAATAAATAGTAAACCAGCTTTTTGTTTAGCAGTTTCTTTTCCTCTTTCACCACCTACAAATAACAGAATACCTAAAAGAATAAGTACAATAGTAACTACTGCAGGTAATGAAGCTTTAGCTGTATTTGAAATACCATTTGAGGCTTTATTAACTGCACTGCTTATATTATCTGCATATGCAAATGCTGGACTCATCATAAAATAGCTTGTAGCTCCTGCTGCCACTAAATAGAATTTTTCTTTAGATTTTTTTAATAAGTTTTTCATGTTATTCTTCTCTCCTTATAATAATTATAAATAAAAAAAAGAAGCCTTATTGCTTCTTTAATAACAAATATTATTAATGTTCTATTTCAATTTCTTTACTCCAATTTATACTGGGTATATATTCATCTTCTACTCTTTCAAGTAGACTCTTTGTTTGATCGTTATATAAAATATCAATTTTTTTATTATTATAATCTAGCAAAAGATTATTGAATTGAGTATATATTTCTTTATTTGCAACTCTTTTTAATTCATATATATTATTATTCCCTTTTAATATGCTCAAATATAATTCCTTATTTTGATTTTTCAAAAGTAATTCTGCTTCATTATCTTTAGCGATTAACATATGTTCGCCTTCTTCATCTTTTATGGTTACAACTAAACTATTATCATCTGTTTGATACTGTATTTCATTTAATACACATTTAATAATATCTAATTTCATGCAAACTCCTACTTTCTAATTTCATATTCTTTGTTCTTACTAATTATTATCTCAACTTCTGCTCAATTTGAGCAGAAGTTCTTTACTTTATTAAAGTGTTATCTTTCGTATTCCTTTTCTTTACTTGTTGTTATTGCTTTCTCTAGCAAGCTTTCTTTCCCCACAATATTATCTTCATCATTCACAAGATCATTATCTTCATCTTTAATAATTGTATTTTCTTTTAGTTCATCAATTACACAATCTAATTCATCATTTAGTAAGCTTATACTATCATTTTCCCTATATTCCTCGTAAATACCATCTAATATATTTTCTTCTTCTATTTCTTTTTCTGTTTTTATTATTCCCTTAATATATGTACTATAGTGTAATTTTTGTGTAGTATCTAGTAAGTCATAAAAAACTTCTTTTTTATTTGCGATAACTTGTATCATACACTCCTCAAGTGAAGCATAGTAATCTCCTGATGACCAAACATATTTATTTTCATTCACATGATATTCCATATTATGTGCATAAACATATTGTTCATAATCATCTGAATTGCTATATATAATAGCATCATGACCATACACTCCAATTAAGATTGAATTTGATAAACTTGTCTTAATTGGTTCTCCAATATTACAATATACTCCAAGTAAAATTGAATTTGATAAATCGATTTTACAATTTTTCATATTTTATATCCTTTCCAACTTCTGCTCAAATTGAGCAGAAGTTCTTTACTTTGTTAAAGTGCTATCTTTCATAGTCTTTTTCTTTACTTGTTGTTGATGCTTTCTCTAGTAAGCTCTCTTTCTTTTGAACTTCTCCTATATTTGTTGACATTATTGAATCTAACTCTTTATTATTTGAAAAAATATGTGGTTGATTTTCTCTGATTGAATACCATCTATCATTATATGGTGCTACAATAATATGATCTAACACATCTATTCCTAATAATTTTCCACATAAATTCAATCTTTTAGTAATATCTAAATCTTCCTTTGAAGGTGTTAATTCCCCACTTGGGTGATTATGAAAACATATCATAGCTGCTGCATTAGATAAAATTGAACTTTTAAATACTTCTCTTGGGTGTACTACAGAGCTATTTAAATCTCCTTGACTAACAATATTAATGTTTATTATTCTACATTTAGTATCTAAATTTAACACACCAAAATATTCTCTATCATATTCAGTAAAAACTTCTTTAACTTTCTTTAATGCTTCATTTGGACTAGAAATTGGTTGATAATCAAAAGGCTTTGCCTCACTTACCAGTTTAATCCTTACTACATTTAAATCTTCCAAATCTTTACTTATCATTTTCTTTTTCCTCATCTTCTATTTGTATTATTACGTTAGTATTATCATCTAATGTTTTTAGATATTTTATTAGTTCTTCTTTTGTCATTTTAAGTTCCATAACACAATTCCTCCATTAAAAAAAGCACCTATATTTCTATAAGTGCTTAATTCTTTACCTTTCATATTCTTTTTTTCTTTTTAACTTTTTATCTACATCTAATAATGACTTGTTTGTTTCTAGTTCTAACTTATCAAATACTATTTCTTGACTTCCTAAAACTATATTTTCAATTGCTTTATAATCCTTTTCTTCAAGTTTTATATCAATACTATTTACAATTTCTGATATATCTTCTTGATTTAATTTTGGTATTTCTAATTCATGAAGCATTTTATTTGCTTTATCATTTTCTTTCATAAAGTTAGTAAAATAACTTATAAAGCCTTCACTATAAGTTTCTTGATTTCTTGAAATTAGTGATAAATTATTATCGAAATTTGGTGCAAGTTTTAATATTTCACCAGTATTAGAATCTCTTAATAATCCATAATTTTCAGTATGGCGATCTACATTATATGAAAGTGTATCTAAATATATCATTTTAATGTAATCTTTGGCAATTTCTTCACTTATTGAATATAGTTTTTTAAAGTTATCTTCAAAGCCATCTTCATCTTCCATTAATACCCTCATTAGTTCTAATGTTAGTTCTCCATTATTAGTAAAATCTTTACTTTTGACATAATTATCTTCAAGCTCATAAGTAGCCATATCAAAACCTAATTTTAAACCTAATTTATTTACAAAAAGCTCAGAATATAATTCTTTATTAGTACCATCTTTATATAGCCACCAATTACCTTCGCCATCTATTTTCCAACACTTTTCAAAGCTACCTATATTAGTTAATTCAGGTGTTCTACTCTCTTCTTGGAAAATAGAGTTAAAATCTCCTTTTAAAGCTAATTCTGAATATTTGTTATCCTTAAATCTAATATCTTTCCACGATAAATCTTCATTATCTAGTTTAATCCAATAACAATCTGTAATAGTAGCAGCATTAAATTTTAGTACAGCACCAATATCATCTGTTCTTTTAATGCGTAAAGCTTTTTTAATTAAACGTGAATGAGTTCTATGACTATCAATAGCTCTCATTCTTAACCAACTTTCAATATCTTTATTTTTAGTGAAATACAAAGGACATAAATCTTTTTCAACTATTTCAACATCATTATCTATTATATTAGCAACAATAGTATCTTTTAACATTAATTTACCATTTATATACATAAGCATTCCTCCTACTATTATTGCTTTATTTTAGCATATTAAACTATTTTTAGCTATATGACTTTTCTTCATCTTTTTTCTTTCTAAAATACATAATAACAAAAACAATTGCTGCAATTACAACTAGTCCTGCTAATGTTAATAGTACCTTTTGAAATGTAGTTAGTCCTTTTTCAACCATCTTATATGTTACTGTTGCTTCTGCTTCCAATTTTTGATTAGGATCAATTCCTTCATATGTTACTGTTGCTTCATATATTCCTCTTGTATCATCAGTTTCAACAAAGGTAGCTTCATAAAATGGAACTGTTTTAGTTCCAGTGAATCTAGCTTCTCTTACATACATATCTTGATAAGGTCTCATAGATGTTGTCCATGCGGCACCTGTAATAGTATAATTACCTCTAGCACCTAGATATTCAGCAACATCTCCTTTATATCCATTCCACACTGGATTAGAGCCTGTAATTTTTACTTTTTTACCATTAAAAGAAAAAACTTGTGAATCCTCATATCCATAAAATTTTGCAGGTGCAGAAAAGCTTACTGTCTTTGATTTTGTTTTTACATCACTTTTATTGCATTTAATATTAATAGTTTTTCCATTTTCATCTACTGTGCTTGCAACTGAACTTGGAATTTCATTTGTAGTTGCATATTGTTTAGTCACTGTTTTTGGACTTCTATATATACTTTTCCATTCTATTCCTTCATCTCCTTCTTTTAGCTTTAGTATAACATATCCATTATCCGTTTTATGTTTTATTTCTTTAGCTATATCTTCTTTATTTTTTACTCTTACATTTTTCTTAACTTTTACTTTATTATCTTTTATAATTTTGTATTTGATTTCATTATCCTCATCTAAAACATAGGTTTTATCACCCTCTTTTATTTCTTTAGGTGCATTGTATGTTAGATCCTCTTTTGAAGTAGGATTAAACTTATATGTTTTAGTTATTGTATCAGCTGCAAAAGCTGGTGATAGTAAAGATAAAGAAATAATAAATGCAAAAGCAATAGTGCTTATTTTTTTAAACATTTTTCAACCTCGCTTTTAAAAAAGCAAGGCTATAAATAGCCTTGCCCTAACATTATTATTTAAATTGATTAATTGTTATATTGCTATGTGACCATAAATTGAATTTAGTCAAACTATTAGTAAATGTTCCCTTTGCTTCTTTATTATTTACTAAATCACAATTCAATATATTATTACTACTTGTAGCTCCACTACTAGCTACCACTTTAGTTAGATCATATCTTGATGTATCTACTTCTGTTACTTTGTATGTGCCAGCAATTAAATTATCAAATGTAACTGATTTAGTATAGTAATCACCATTTACATCATTTTTTGTTAATTCAACTGCTTCATAGTATTCATGAGTATTACCATTAAGATCTTTTCCTTCGCATTTAAAGATTCCAACTGGATTTCCATAAGCTGATTTTAAATCATTTTTATGTACTTTTTTAGTTACAGTAATTTTATTATCAGTTGTAGGTTTAAATGTAACATGGATCTTATGGTGATCGTAAATATCTTTAAATAAATAACTGGTTTTATATGACGATACATTAACTTTTTTACCATCTACTGTTATCGTATCAATTTTATAACCAGCTTTAGGCTTATATGATATTGTTTTGTCACTTCCACCTACAACATTATCCATACTACCTGTAATTGTTCCATTCCCATCTGTTGAAGTTATAATTTTAAATCTTATTTCTGTTAATACTTCATTTGAGTTTTTGGTGCTTTCCTCTCTTATACCTGCTTTACTTGTTAGGCTTGCTTTATTTTTAACTTCTACTTTACCACCATTATTATCTAGTGTACTAAAATCAAAGTTACTATCTGCAATACAAGTTAGTTCTAAATTATATGACTTATAATAAAAGCTACTACTTTTTGGTTTTACGACTTTGGCAGTAAAAGTCTGTCCATCTATAGTTGCATCAAATAGGTTTGTAACATTCAACCCTGCATCATTTGTGACCTTAAATGATTTATACTTTATTCCTTTAGGCAGAATATCTTTTATTTTAAAAGTTTCATATCTAAAATCAACTGGCTGCTGTAAGACATAAGGCTAAAGCACCAACTACTGCAACTTTCTTCTTGTTTTTCTTTAAAGTTTCCATTATTTTCATTTTTTCTTCTCCTTCTTAAAATATTTTACATCTATAGATTGTCAATTTACATAAGCCTTAATTCTAGTCAATTCAATAAAAAAAGAAATTAAAACAAATTAATCACCTTCTTTTGAATACTAAAAAAGAAGCTATCAAAAGCTCCTTTTAATTTGTTATAATCACTTTAAAATAATTTATACTTTACATCAACTTCTGCTCAATTTGAGCAGAAGTTCTTTACTTTGCTAAAGTATTATCTTTCAGCATCTTTATCTTTACTTTTTAATTTGATTGATTCTTTGAAATTATCTACAACTTCTCTATCTACTTCAAGTAAACTAGCTTCTTTTGATATATAAATACTATCAATTTTTCCTTCGTTATAGTCTTTCATCATATTGTCAAATTGATTATATAATTCTATAATTTGTTCTTTATCTGTAATAAGTCTTTCACAAGTTAAAGTTTCTTTTATTTCACGATACTCTTTACCATTCTTATTAATTATCTTATTTGTTTCTTTACCTTGTTTTAGACAAGATGATAAAATAATTGTATTTTTAGGAATCTCATTAATCTTTCTTGCATTTTCACCCCAAGCAGTAATATTTTTTAGTATTTTATTTTCTAGTACTGCATAGTCTATTACATTTGCTTTTTCTCCAGTTTGAAGTGTTACTTCTTTTAAATCTCCCTTGTAAGCCAACTTACCTGATATAAATTCTCTTCTCATTTCTTTCTCCTTTTCATCAACTTCTGCTCAATTTGAGCAGAAGCACTTTATTTTACCAAAGTACTATCTTTCGTATTCTTTCTCTTTGTTTGTTGTTGGTGCTTTTTCTAGCAAGCTTTCTTTCGTTTTTTCTTTATACACTTCTAGAATTTTAAAGCCATTTGCATTTATGCTCTTTTTTATGTTTTCATTATTAGGATAAAACCAATTCTTTCTTATTACTCCTTCACTTTCTACTTTTGTAGCTTTTGGGTGTCTACGACTACCACTCCATACTAAATATTGACATCTACATTTAATTTCTTGATTTTCTTTTTCATCTAATTGCATTTGTTTCTCTTTTTCATTATAGCTATCTATCATTTCCATAATTGTTTGATCGTCAAGAGTTTCAACTTTATCGTAATTGAAAGAATAAAACTTAGTCTTGTTGTAATGAATACTAGTATGATGCCAACTATCATACTCTAATAATTCTTCTTTCATTAATTTTAAAGGCATTTTTTTTAATAATTTAATGTCACAATTTAATTCACATTCTTCGATACATTCTAGCATAGCTTGTTTTGTCCATTTGCTAAGTGGTTTTGCCCCTTCCTCATAAGCAGTAACAGCATTATTACTCATCGAAAAACCATTATATCCAGCCATAGTTTTTTCTCCTAAAATTAAAATAGAACTTCTGCTCAATTTGAGCAAAAGTTCTTTACTTTACTAAAGTTTAATTAAAATTGCCACTTACACCTTATATGAAATAGATACAAGTGGCATATACAAAAAATAAATTATAGGTAGTTCATAGTATTAGATACTTTCTTTTATCATTTCTTTTTCTTGCTCAGTTAAATCTTTAATCTTATTATTTACATAATCATAAACAACTGATTCACCTGAGTCTTTAGTCCTACTATAGTAGATCATTAAAATAGTTGCTATTTTTTCTTGTGATAATGGATTGTTATCCTTTAATAAGCAACCAATATTTTCGCTATAAAACGGACATTCATTACTACAATCCAATACTCCATCTTCATTAGGAACAGTAAATTCCTCACAAAGTTGAGCAAATTTTAATAATACTTCTTTTAAAAAGTCTTTCTTTTCATTAAATTCATAATTTTCCTTATTCTTAATTCTTTTTTCTATAGCTCTTTCTATTTTAGGGTTTTTAATTGTTCCTTTTACTACTTCTTCATTTTCTATTTCTTCCTCTTTAGGTGCTTCATTATTACTCATATCATTTTGAGTTGTAACAGGTTCTTCACTATACATTCTTTCTTGTTTTTTTCTTGTAGTTATTTCTTGTTTTACACAATTAAAGAAAGTGTTATTTGGATCTACAAATTGGTCATTCACAAACACATTTGGCTGATGAATAATATCATTTGCTATAGTAAATAACTTTTGATTTGTAATATTAGGATCTAATTTCATTATAGTAGCATATTCTTCATCACTTAAATAAAACTTATCATGAAGAAAATGATATTTTCCTTCTTTTTTATAAATCATTTCATTATTAGTATTTTCCATTTAATTTTCTCCTCGTATTCCATAAAAAAGAGTAGCTAGATTTTCTCTAACTACTCTTTTATCTATTAATATACTTTTTTCATTTTATATGTTATCACACTTTTTTATGTTATTTAGTATAATTTTTTCACTTTGCACTTTTTTAAATCAACTTCTGCTCAATTTGAGCAGAAGTACTTTATTTTACTAAAGTATTATCTTTCGTATTCTTTCTCTTTGCTTGTTGTTGGTGCTTTTTCTAGCAAGCTTTCTTTCGATATTAGTTCTTTTGTTTCTAAATTAATTGTCTTTTTACTAACATCTTCATATAGTTCAAAAAACATATTTAGATAATTCTTTAATTTTCTCTTTTTCTTTTTCATCTAAAACTAATTTTAAAGATTCCATTGCAGTATGTGTAGCATATGCTCTTTCTCTTTTAATAAGCATATTTTCAATTTCTTTATATTCTTCTTTATACATTTATTTATACTCCTTTGATATTTTTTCCTTCCTCTATTAATTTATTAAAGTTAATAGATTCATTTTCGTCTTTATAGATATCCATAGGCAAAATAGCAAATAAAAAAGCACTACCTATAATTAGTGCTAATATAAAAAGCATTATAAAAATTATAAATTTCATTTTTCCACCTTATTTATGTTTCTTCTTCCTATCAGTCCCTAAAAATAATGTTCCAACAACTGAAGCTATAAGTAAAATAACTAGCATAGCAAGTCCAAAATTATCGCCTGTTTTAACAAATTCCCAATGATCAAAGTCATCATCATCTGTAACAATGATTCTTCCCTCATCTGGTACATCTTTCATAACTAGTTTTTGAGTTTTCTTATCATAGCTTACAGTAAACTCTACATCTTCACCAATCTTATATCCTTTAGGTGCTTCCACTTCATGGATGATATATATTTTTCCTTCAACTAGATTATTAACATCAATAAATTTCTTTTCAGCAGATAAAGTATCAACTACTTTTTTAGTTTCTTTATCTTTTATTTCGAATTTACCACCTGTTAAAGTTTTATTGTTCAATCCTAGTTTTTTGAACTGAACCTTCTTATCAGTCATAACGATGTGCTGAGTTTCTTTATCACTTGTAACTGTGAATTTAACTGGTTTAGCTAGAGCATAACCATCTATTGACTCAAGCTCAATTAAAGTATATTCCATACCTTCAACTAAACTTACTTTATGAGGTGTTCCATTTGTGATCCACTCATCAACAATTTGTTTAGTTTTATTGTTTACAACTTGTAGTTTTACTCCTTTTAGACTTTCACCTTCGATATTGATTTTATCTACATCAACAACCTTATCTATCATAGTTACTGTTTGATTAACCTTATCTTCTGTTACTGTAAAGTCTATACTATTTGAAATAGTAAATCCATCAGGTGCATAATCCTCAATCAAAGTGTATTCTTTGCCTTCAATTAAGCCTTGTACAATATGTTCAGGTTCATCTTCCTTAACAGTCCATGAATCAATAACATCACCTGTTTCTTTATCTACTACTTTAAGTTCTGCACCAACAACATTTTCTCCGCCTATATCAGTTTTCTTAACTACTACTTGTTTGTCTTTCATAGTTACTGTTTGAAGTTTGTTATCATCTGTAACAGTAAATTCTATAGGCTTAGCATGGGCAAAACCTGTTGGAACTTTTGTTTCTGTGATTGTGTATGTTTCACCAATCTTTAAACCATTTAAGAAGTTTCTGCTCTTAGCACTTGTTACACCTTTATCAACAATTTCCTTGCTCTTATTGTTTGTAACTGTGTATTCCATGCCACTTAGTGCGTTACCATCAACATCAGTTTTAACAAATTCTACTTGTTTATCAACCATGCTAATAGTCTGGTTTTCTTTTTTGTCTGTAACTGTGAATTTAACTGGTTTTGCAAGTACAAATCCATCTGGAGCATAATCTTCAATTAAAGTATATTCTTTATTTTCAACAAGTCCTTTAACAGTATGAGTTTTACTCTTCTCTACTGTCCAACTGTCAATAACTTCATTGTCTTTATTAACAACCTTTAGTTCTGCTCCAACAACAGGTTCACCTTTTTCGGAAGTTTTTTCAACAAAAACTTGTTTGTCTTTCATAGTTACTGTTTGAAGCTTACTATCTTCTGTAACAGTAAATTCTATAGGCTTAGCATGGGCAAAACCTGTTGGAACTTTTGTTTCTGTGATTGTGTATGTTTCACCAATCTTTAAACCATTTAAGAAGTTTCTGCTCTTAGCACTTGTTACACCTTTATCAACAATTTCCTTGCTCTTATTGTTTGTAACTGTGTATTCCATGCCACTTAGTGCGTTACCATCAACATCAGTTTTAACAAATTCAACCTGCTTATCAGTCATCTTTACTGACTGATTTTCTTTATCAAAACTTACTTCAAATTTTACTGGTCTAGCAATTACATAACCATCAGGTGCATAATCTTCAATTAAAGTATATGTTTGCCCTTCTACTAGGTTTTTAATATTATGTGCTTTATTTGTTGTTGTCCATGAATCTACAACTTTATTATTTTTATCTATAACCTTTAATTCTGCACCTTCTATTAATTCACCTTTGCCATTCTCCTTAAATACATTAACTTGCTTATTTTTAACTGTAACTGCTTTTATTTCTTTAATTTTATCTGATACAGTAAATTCTATGTCTTTAGCAGTAACATATCCTTCAGGTGTAGCTACTTCCTTAACTATATAAGTTTTTCCTTCTTTTAGATTAGAAATATATGCTGGCTTATCCATTGGTGATACTGTATCAACTACTTTACCATTTTCTTTATCTTTTATCTCAAAAGTAGCACCTGTAACTATATTACCATCAACATCTGTTTTAATTAAAGATACTTGCTGGTCTATCATTTTTACTGTTTGAGTTTCTTTATTTTCTGAAACAGTAAATTCAACAGGATTTGCAAGTACATAACCCTTAGGTACTTCTTTTTCAATTAATTTATATGCTTTTCCAACTTTTAGATTTTTTATTATATGTGTTGAAGCTTCACTAGTCCATGAATCTACTACTTTGCCATCTTTATCAGTTACTTCTAATTTTGCTCCTTTTATAAAGTTGCCATTAACATCTAGCTTCTTAGCTACTACTTGCTTATTTTTTATTGATATAAGCTGCACATTATCTTTTTCGCCAGCTGTAAAAGTAACTTCTTTATTGTTTAGTACATAACCATCAGGTGCTTTTATTTCTTTAATTGTGTACTTTTCACCTTCAATTAAGTTATTTAAAAATACTCTTTCTGTAGCACTAGTTATACCTTTATCAATAACTGTGCCTTTACTATTAACAACTTCATAGTTCATACCTGATAGCTTTTTACCATCTTTATCAGTTTTCACTATTTCAGTTTGCATATCAGTCATTGATACTGTCTGATTTTTCTTTTCAGAAGTTACAGTAAAGTCAACTGATTTTGCTTTAATATATCCTTTAGGTGCTTTTACTTCAACAAGAGTATACTTTTGACCTTCGACTAGATTTTTAATTTTATGTACTGTACCTGTACTTGTCCAGCTATCTACTACCTTTCCATCTTTATCAATAACTTTAAGTTCTGCTCCTGCTACTAGTTTATTGTTAATATTAAGTTTTTCTGCTTCTACTTTCTTATCAATTCTTTCGGCAGTTAGTCCTACAACTGCTGTGTTCTGATTTTGATATTTTAGAGTAAAACTTCTAACTGTTTTGTCTAGTACATATCCACTTGGTGCTTTTACTTCTTGATACTTGTATGTTCCAAGTTTTAGACCTGTAACAGTTATTTGACCTTTGCTATCTGTTTTTAAAGTCTTATTATAGTCTATAACTTTGCCTTCTGGGTCGTTTCCAACAGACCATATTTTATATTCAGCACCTGCAAGTGGAGTTTTATCTACTGCTTTTTTAGTTAGAGTAAATTTCCCTCTTGGCATTTTGTTCATAACAGTTTTAGGAACTGTTATTACTTCTTTTGAACTGTTTTCATAAGTAATTGAAAAATCTTTTACTGTTTTGTCTAATACATATCCATCTGGTGCTGCAATTTCTTGGTATTTGTAATTTCCTAGTTTTAGACCTGTTACACTGATTTCCCCTTTACTATTAGTTGTAAGGGTTTTGTTAAATCCTATAACTTTACCTTCTGGGTCATTTCCAACAGACCATATTTTGAATTTAGCACCGACAAGCGGCTGTCCATTTTCTTTAGTTTTCTTTAAAATAAAGTGTCCTCTAGGTAATTTATTTTCAAATGACACTTTTGTTGTTTTGTTTGCTTTTACTGTTACAGTTTTTGGTGTCTTATCAAGCAAATATGGACTAGGTACATATGTTTCTTTTACATAATATGTACCAGGTTTTAGATTGCTAAATAGAATTTGACCTTTACTATTTGTTGTAGAAGTTTTATTTACTGTGCCACTAGTGTTCTTGATATTAAACTTTGCACCTTTTATATATTTTTCACTTTCACTTTTCTTTGTTATCTGTGCTTTTCCATATTTATTTACCTTTACTGTAATCTTTGCATAGTTAGGATCTATAAATCCAACATGACCTACATCTTGACTTGATGGGTGATAAAAATATCTATTATCACTTACCATATTTTTATCTGGTAATCTCAAGTTTAATGTGAATTCATTAGGTGCTTTTACACTTGCTTTTAAAATAAGCTTATTGCCACTAATACTTGCCGTAATACCATCAGGAACATTTACAAGTTTATATCCTTTACTTAAAACTTTATTTGTATCTGTTAATGTAACACTTTCTCCAACACTTACTGTAACATTTTTTTTGTTAAATGATGGCTTCGTAGTAATTAATTTATCTAAATCTTTTAAGCCTGCTCTAATATCAGCAAATTTCTTTTTGTAGTTAGGAATATTAGTAGTAGGAGACCAATCAACTTTTTTCCCTTTAGCTTCATTAATCGTATTCCATAAAAACACTTGTGTTGCCGCAAAATCTGCTTTAGTATTATTGTCTTTGTTATATCCTACATGTGCAATTCTTACAAGTTTCTTCCATAAAGAAGCTGAATACTTTGGTTTTTTTTGACTGTATCCTTTTATTGTAGTTACTGAAGCACCTGGTTCAACACAAAATGCTCTTTCTCCATTAATTACTTTAATATCTAAAGGATTTGTGGTTTTATGCACCCAATATCCTGTTACTATATGTTTTCCCCATTTTACATTAGCAGCAAAAACTTCACTCACTGGTACAACTAAAGTGGAGAATATCATAATAAATGCCATAAATAGAGCTATTATTTTATTTTTTTTCATATTATTTTATCTCCTTTTATTTTAATTATATTTTTTGTGTACTCTAGCTAAGGTTTATCTCTTATCATATTTATCCTCCTTTTTATTACTATACTAAAAAAGCAGTTAGATTAACTTTTATATCTAACTGCTTTTTTTTGCATAAAAATTTATTACCATTACCTATAAAAATTCACTGTCCAAATAGTACCATTTTTATCAATAGTCCACATTTCAAATCCACACATATACCATTTACTATTTTCATCTAAACATTCTTTTTCTGCTCTATTATATAATGTGTTTTTTTCTCCTTTCCAACCACTATTACCTAATCCTATAAAAATAGGATTGTCATTAGATGGTTTGCTTGGTTTTGAAGGTTTATGTGGCTTACTTGGCTTATTTGATGGTCTATTTACATTAGTTGAACTGCTTGATCCATTATTTGAACTTGGTTTATTATAGCTTGGTCTACTTGGCTTGCTATTTGAACTATTTTGTACACTTGAGCTACTATCCTTATCAACTACTTTAGATACTACATTGCCCTTTTTATCTACTACTGTTTCAATTTTTTCATTTGAATTTGTTTTAGGTTTTGCTTTAACTATTACCTTTATTTCTTTTTCAGCCTTATTATCACTTAAATCTGTAGCTGTTACCTTTAAAACATATTTACCAGTTTTTGACAGTTTAACTTCTTTTTCATCAAAAGCTAATTTAACTTTCTGTAAGTCTTTTGCCTTTATAAACTTTTTGTAATTGATCTTTTCACCTTTAAAAGTTTCTATCTTATCAACCTTATTAAACTTAGGCTTTGTTGTATCCTTTACTGTAACTTTTACTGTAGCTTCATCTTCCTTATCTTTGATCACTACTTCATAATCACCTAGAGCTTCATATTTTTTGCCTTTTTCAAGCTTCGTATCTTTTGTTACTGTTACTTCTTTTAGGTATGTATCTTTATCTTTTACCTTTTCTAAGTCAAGATAATCTTCAGGATTTGTAGATACAGCTTTACCATATTCTACTTCTACTTCTTTATCTTTAAGTTTTAAATCACTTGAATTTGACTTTACAATTGCAAATGCACTGCCAGCTACTACTAAACCTGCTATAACCACACTTGCTATAATCTTGTTTTTCTTACTTACCATTTTCCTCTCCCTCTCTATTTATTTATCCAATAAAGAAAAAATACTTTATCTATTATATCAACTTCTGCTCAATTTGAGCAGAAGTTCTTTACTTTGTTAAAGTGTTTTTGATTTACCCTTATAAAGGTTCTCCTGTCTCTATATCATATTCTCCACCTATATCAAAGAAATACTGAATCGGACCATCTTCTATTAAGATATCAAAAGCTTTGTCTAAAGCTTCTTCTTCATCTTTAGCATTTACAAAGAAATATGTTTCATCTGGATCAACTACTTCAATTAAATATCGTTTCATCATTTTTCTCACCTCTTACATTCATTATTAATTAAAATGTAGGTCTTATATAATCTTTTGGTAATATTCCTTTTTCAATTAAATCTTTAATTATAAGATTTCTAAAATATTCTTGTTTATTACTGACTTCATCAAGATAAGATATTATCTCTTTATCATAATCTTTATGTAATCGGAATTTAAACTGTTTTATATTTTCTTTTTCCCATTTTTTTTTAGCTCTCATTTGTGCTTTACTTACTACCATATTAACCTCTATCTCTAATTGAAAATCATATAATTATACTAGTATATATATTATCATAGATTTTACGTATATTTAGTATAATTTTTTCACTTTGCACTTTTTTGGGGTTTAACTTATGAGCTAAAATGGAACATCTTCATCTTCAAAATTTTTAAAATCATACTGTCTATTAGCTTCTAAATTAGTATCTTCATTTTTAGTTTTTACATCTTCTCCCCATTCTAAAAATTCTACCTTATTAGCTATTATCTCAGTTGTATAAACCTTATTTCCATCTTTGTTAGTATAACTTCCAGTTTGAATACTTCCTTGTATTGCTACTCTTCTTCCTTTTGAAAGATATCTTTCACAATTCTCAGCAAGTTTTCCAAAAACCACAATACTTAGAAAATCAACTCCTTTATCTTTACCTTCTCTATTAACTGCTATTGAAAATCTTGCAATTGCCAATTGTGACTCTGTATATCTTACTTCAGGATCCTTTGTTAACCTTCCAATAAGCATTACTGTATTCATGTTCAAAATCCCTTCTTTCTACTTGTTTAATTTATTATATGCTATATATTCTTTTAAGTCAGCTTCTTTTTCTATTTTATTATGCTTTTTTAATTTCAAGTAATTATTACTTCTTTAGTTATTATTAATATATTCATCTAGTTTGTCTTACCACTCTTATTTTTTTCTAATGTATTTATTTGTACGATCACGAAGTGACCAAATATCACTACCCTAATTGCGGCAAGTTAAATCTACTGCTTTAGCACCTCTATATACTTTGCGATTTTCTTTATTTTGTTAAAGTATTATTGTTTTGATATAGCTCATTTGCTATTAGCTCATCTTCGTATTTATATTTACGATAACTATTAATTATAGCAACTATCACCTTTTTTAATACCAATAAGGCTATTACTACTAAGAATATAATTACTACTAATGCCACTGCAAAACTATGTTCTAACTCATTTATAAATACAAATATAAAAGATACAATAAACACTTCTCCTATAATGCTTTTAAAAACAATTCCAACATTAGCAAATATACTTGCAGTTATCAATCTTGTAACAGTACGTTCATAATATCTAGGATCTGTCGTATCGTACTTTATTTGTTTCATTATATTTCTTATTATAGAAAGTATAAATCCTACTAAAATAACTATAATAAGTCCTATAATTACAAATTCTATACCCTTTAGCCATATTGGTGCTGGCTCATGATTAATTCTTGCATATTTGTCTATCTTATGATCTAGTAAATTTTGAATTGTTAATAATATAAATTCAAATATAAAGAATAAGACAAAATCCATTACGATTCTATTCGTAGCTGTTAACACTTTGCTTATTTTTTCTTTCATGATTTTCACTCCCCTTTTAATAAATATAGTTTTCTTTTTATCTTTCTCTAGCTTCTGCTCAATTTGAGCAGAAGTTCTTTAACTAACTAAAGTATTTGTTTTTTTATTTTTCTTCTTATCTATATTATATACCTGTACCGTTATATGTCAATACAAAAAACCTATAAAAACAATATTATTTTATTTTTCCGTAAAAAAAACAGCTAGATTTCTCTAACTGTTCTATCATGGTTTATTTTTTATAAAGGCAATATATTGAGAATTTATATTAGAAATGTTTATTAATTTATTAACTATTTTGCCGCCTTTATTATCTATTATATATATTATCATAGATTCTAAGTCTATTTAGTATAATTTTTTCACTTTGCACTTTTTAATCAAATTGAAATAAATTATCATACATTTATTAGAGTAATAAAAAAAACACATATTTACTATGTGCTTTTTTATTAACTAATTATTGTATAACAGAAAGAGAAACTTTTGTTCTTTGAAAAAAAATATACTTAATTCATACTATCATTATAACATGGAGTGATTTTTTGTCAATTAACCATTTTTAATAAAGCAATAACAAAAATTTTGCTTCACTTATTCAACTTCTGCTCAAATTGAGCAGAAGTTCTTTACTGTGTTAAAGTCCTATCTTTCATAGTCGTTCTCTTTATTTGATGTAGATGCTTTTAATCTATAATATTTTATTTATTATTTACAACTTGTTTAGTCTTTTCTATTTTGTTATCTGCATAATCAACAACATCTTTAATAACTAGTTTTTGAATTGCAGATATTAAATCATTCATTACATCATAATCTATTTTGCCATTCTTTACAGGAACCATCATTTTATCATTTTGGATTTTTTTATTACTAATGCTATCTCCCCAACTATATTTATGAGATAAAGATTTTTTAATGCAAGTTACTAAATATAATTGATTTATTTTGTTCGCTTTATCCTCATCTTTTAAATATAAAACTAAATTATGGCTATCATTAGAGAAAAAATCAAGTTCTTGATATGATACAGTAAATGTCTTTCCACCTATAAAAATACAATTACCTTTATCCAATAATTCTTCTTTATAAGAAATATAACTTGAAACTGAATTGTTATCTGCACTAGCACATAAATAAGGAGTTGCTCCACTATTAGGAACTATTTCACAAGATAAAATATTTTTAGTATTCTTTATTTCAAAAACTTCTGTTACATATTTTTCTTCCCAATCTAACTCTGTAAGTCTAGATAAAGCATTTTCTTCATCTATAGTTAATTTATAATCATCTAAACCACTAGCTTGTAAATAAGCTTCTAGTTCAGCGACACGCTGAGCTTCTAGTTCAGCGACAAAAGATTCCATAAATTCAAAATCTATTTCGTTATTTTTTGTTGGTAACTGAAATATCATTTCTTTTACTTCTTGCATTTTGGGATAAATATATGCTTCTTTATACTTATATAAAGCTTTATTTATCGCCGTTACAATAAAGTTATATTGCTTTATAAAATCAAACATTTTAGGAATTAAAATAAATATATTTTGAGAAGAATACCATTTATTTTTTCTAAATAAACACACAGTTTCTCCAACTTGTGACAAAGAGAATGTATTTTCTGGATTTGGTTCGTAACTTAATTTATTAATTTTACCTTGTATTCCATTATCAATACTACTTCTACCCACAAAATCATATTCACCATTTTGAGAAAAACTTATCTTATTTTTATCAATTGATTTAGTTGTTTTTACTTCAAATAAATCACCAATTCTATATTCGCCCCACTCAACATTTTGGAGTTTATCATTGAGTGAGGCATTTATTTTTTTGAGCTTTCGTCCTCCATATCTTCATTTCTTAGAATATTCGATACTTCCCATGCTAAATAATCACTGATAGTTTTTTTGAAATCATCTAACGTTGGTTTTATATCTATTGGTGCAGTTTGATTCCAATCAGCACCATTTTCCGGATCAATATTTCCTTCATAATATTCTTTTTCTGTGAAAATATTTAATTTACTCTTTCCAAAGCGAACAAGATCAACTAATTCTTCATATCTTTCTTTAGCTTTATCTGTATCTTTTAAATTATTGTTTGCTTTCTTTCTATTAGTTCTTGTATATCCATCATTTGAAAAATCAATAAATTTTACTATTTCATCTTTATTATGTGCTTCTCCTACTCTAAATACATAAATATTTGTTTGAACACTTGATTTACCTACAAATAAATCTATTGGCATTTTTATACTTGCCAATAATGTATTACTTTTTAATATTCTTTTATTATATCCAGTAGCTTTTCCACTTCCGGCTGAATTTTGAATTATAATCGCTGCATATCCTTTATCCATCATTGATAAAGCTTTTTCAACAAAATTCATTCCATTACCGGGTGCTGAATATGGTGGATTCAAAATAAAAGCTGTAGCTGGAAACTTTATTTTCTCATTTCTAAATCCGTAATAACCATCAAAATCTTTTAGTGAATCTTGATTTAAAATGTTAGAACTTCCATCGCCCATTAAAATCATATTAAGGATTGCCAACATATATATATTTGATAGTATTTCTAAACCTAACAATTGATTGGCTTTAATTTGTGCTTCTTTTATTTTTAATTCCTCAGGAGAATTAATAGTATTTCTTGCATCAATTAACATTTCATTCATTGCAGCAACCAATAACCCTGCTGAGCCAGTTGCAAAATCCCATACATAAGAATCTTTATTAACTCTTGCTAGTTTTGATAATAAAGTAGCAACGTATGGTGGTGTTAAAACTACATCATTTAACTTGTCTTGTGAAAAACCTAGCCAATTATACATTTCATTAAACAATTTACCTGTAAAATCAGTTGTAATTCCAATTTTATAATATATTCCTAAATCATCAACAATCTTGATGAACACTCTTTTTAATTGGCTTTCTCCATTTAGAGGTTTATTTATATTTTCCATCAATAAAGTATTTGCTAAAGTTCTTGTTATTAGTTCTTCTTTTTCTTTTGGTATATTTTTTTCACTTAAAAAAGCTTTTATCTTTCTTAATATAATATCCCCATCTCTATTTCCTTCCTCTAATAGAGATTTTAATTCTGATTTTTCAAGTGGTCTTACTTTTTCAGGAACACCCAAAGTAGCTATAATAGAAGCTACAACAAGATAAACTCTATCATTTTCACCTAATCCTGTTTCATTTTTATATATATCATTATTTAAATTTTTTAGGCTTTTTGTTATTTCTTCTTCTCTTTTTTCCTTTAAATGTTCTAGTTCTTCTTCAGTTAATGATAATTCATTTACTTTTTCTATAAATTCATCAAAATTATCTTTAGAAAGAAAAGAGAAATCAGTATAATCTCCAACTTTTTGTCCATAGCCTAAATTTTCTTTAGATACATAATATACACCTATTGAGTATTGCAACTTATCTTGATCATCTTTATAACCAGTCATTCCAATAGCGATTATATCTTCATAATTTGTATAATGAAGAAGTGCATTAGCATAGTGAACTGCTCCATTTACAGCATATGTTTTTATAGTTCTATAATCATGCTCATTTTTTGAATTTTTTATTGCAATATTTCCTGCTTTATCTAGTTTGATTAGTTTATCTTTATGACCCTTATACTCTATTAATATAGGATAAGACTTTAAATTTTTATCCTGCACTAATAGCTTTACATCTGGGCGATTACCTCCAGTACCCCCCCTTTAGAATGATACCTATTTAATGCTTCATCTATTTCAAAATTTAGTTCTTCTTGTTCTAACTTATATTCCAAGTTATACGATTTTAACCACCCATTTGCTAAATCAGCAATATTAGGTTCAACTGATTTATTGCTCTTTGCCATACTTATTCTCCTCGTAACTTCTAACTATTTTAACTCTATTATTAACTTCTGCTCAATTTGAGCAGAAGTTCTTTATCTTGTTAAAGTGCTATCTCTCAATGTCCTTTTCCTTACTAGTTGTTGCTGCTTTTTCTAGTAAACTTTTTTCTTTAAAAAGTTCTACATTAATTAAATCTTTTGATTCTAGCTTATGTTTACCATTATTTATTAGATTATCAAAGAATCTATTTAGTGGAGTTAATTCTTCACTAATATTATTTTTTATATCTGAATAATTTGCTCTTACTAATGCATCTCTGAAATACTTAGAATGTTCTTTAAACATATCATTTGTTACTTCAATGCCTTTTTGTTCTAAATATTGAATTGTAAAAACTGCTATAGTTCTGGTATTTCCTTCATAGAATGGGTGTATTTGCCAAACATTTGAAATAAATCTTGATATATGTTTTATCATTTTTTCAGTGCTTAAGTTATCATATGAGAAATCTTTTTCTTCTTCAAAATCATAATATAAAGTTTCATCAAGCATTCTAAAATCAGCATATTTCACACTTTTATTATTCAAAATTGCTTCTTCTTTCATAATGTTATATTCTCTAAATTTACCAGCATGATCAAATACATCTTGAAATAGAAATTTATGAATTGCTTTTAGTTGAATAGGTGCAAACTTAAATCCACCTATTTCTAAAAATTCTGCAATTCGAGTTGCTGAAAAGTCAGCTTCCTTATTTTCCAAATCTTTATCAGCTGTTAATTCATAATATTTATTTAAAGCCAACTCTATATCTTCGTAAGAAATTTCACCATTTATATTTTTTTGTGATAAATCTATTAAATAATTAGATGGTCTTAATTTATCTACATCTTGTAGACCTATTCCTATATTCCAATAATATTTCTTTCGCTCTTTATTACTAGTTTCAACTATTTTTTTATATCCACTATTCATAATAAAATCCTCACTTTGAAAATCCATTATTTGCTTTACATAACTGTACCTTATTATATCATAGCATTTTCTTTCAATCAGTAATTTGTAATATATTTTAATCTATAAAAAAATAGTCAAATTAACCTATTCAAATATACTTTAATTGTTATAAATCAATTAAAGTATAGATTAATATTGACTATCTTGAACTTTCTAATATAAACTTCTATCCTATTGCTCTTCTTTTTTCTTTTTATTGGTTTTTAGACTATCTAGCTGCTCCCATGTAAGAAAGTTATCTTCTTTTCCTATTTTCATTACAAAAGCAAAATGATTTTTTCTTCTAGTTTTAGTATTTTCAAAAATTAGACTTACTTTATCAATAAGCTCTTTAGCCTCTACAAATGTTTTATAAATTTCTAAAAGCTTATTGTCGATAAGGCTAACATTATGACAAATGCCATATAAGAAATCATCTGAATATTCAATTTTAGATTCATCAAAAGTGTCATATTTCATACTGGCATCTATACTCTCTCCTAATCTATCATTACCTACTTCCAATAATGGACATTCTTCACATTTAGTTCCCTTTGAAATATATTCTGTGATATTTTTACTCATTACCTTTTCATATTCATAATCATACTCTTCAAGTAATTCACAATACCAGTCATCATTATATGAATCAAAATCTGTTGCAAAACATTCATTGCAACTTATTGGCATTTTTTTATTTATTAATAGCATAATTTGTATTTTACCCCTTTCTCTTATACCCTAATATTCATATACATTGTTAATAGCAATCCACCATTCATCATTAATTCTTGGTATTGCACCTTCTGATTCAGCAAATAAAAGACATGATAGAATTGTTGTAAGACCAACAAAAAATTCATGTTCTTTATCTCTTAACTTAAAAACATAATTTTCAAGGCATTCTTCACAATCTGAATGTTCTATAGCCTTATTTTCTACTAATTTAGCTATATTACAATCTTCTTTTAATTCAAGAAATCCATTTGATCTACTCTTTTTTAAATGGTTTGGATTAACATAAACACCATTATCTAGCATAAAAATAAATCTTACATTTTCTAATTCTTTAATAACTTCAATTGGACATTTTAATGATTCTAATAATGTGTATGGTTTATCATACAATCCATCATCATCTGCATATATACACAAATATAGATAATATAACTTAGCCATTTGTGAAAGATTCATAAATATATCAGTTTCAACTATTTCCTTACTTAACAACTCTCTTCTCATTTTTGCTCCTTACATCTATTTTTTCCAAATAAACAGTTCATTTGGTGTACAATTCAAAGCCTTGCACATTCCTTCTTTTGCTTTAATTATTTGATTTTTATTAATTAGCAAAACAACTAATATACAAATAATTATAAATTGCACCAATACTATCAATGTTGTTAAACTCATATTCTTTCCTCTATTTATTTACAATAATAAAATCAACACTCCAAGTTGAAGGATATGCTACTTCTATTTGAGATACCATATTTAAAAGATTTTCATTTTTTTGTAACTTTATTAAGAAATTTTCTGTATTTGCTAATCTAGGAAATTTGTTTAATATTTTTTTACAAATATTATCAAATTGTTCTTCATTATTTATCTTATAATCTACTATTAAACTAGTGTAATCACAATCTTTAGTTTTCCACATACTTTGCGGACTACAACTTGCATCGCATACTCCTAAAAAGTATTTTAAAAAATCTTTAATAGCAACTTCACAATGAGAAGGTTTTATTCGTATTTCCGATATAGTTGTAATAGTATAACTTTCTTCCATTCTATTTATAAGATTTTCTACTTCTATTTGTCCATCATTATTTCTTTTCCACTTTGACTTCCCATTTAAAGAAATAATCAAAGGAAAATCATCATCAATTTTTATACTTTTAAATAATAATTTTTTCGTTTTTATTTTCATCAATTCCTTTCTCCATAGTAATAAATCGATTAAGTTTGCAATATTTTAGATTGAACAGTTAATTTTTCCTATAACATATTCAAAGTGGCTTTTGAAGTAGTTTTGTGAAGTTACTATTTAAATTATATATTTCTATTTATCAGTAGCCACATTGAAATCTATTATATATTTTTGTGATTTTTTTATTTTATCCAACTTCTGCTCAATTTGAGCAGAAGTTCTTTAGTTGACTAAAGAATTATTGTATTTCTTCAACAATTGTTAATAGCTCATTTTTATATCTATCAAAGAAAATTTCAATAACCATTTCTTTAGCTTCTTTTGATAAACCTTTTGGGAAAATCTTATTTGTCTTTTTAGAGATTTTTATTGATACTTTCTTTTCTTCTTCCTCATATGTATTACTTTCTATAATTTCTCGTAATTCATCTATTGATAATTCATCATTAGAATTGCTACTAGCATCTTTTAATGCTACTGATATTACATTTGTAATCTTATACCTATAATCCATTAAAAGAGAAACTAAATATTTTTGCTCTTGCTCTCTTAAAAAAGCTATATTATATGCTTCTTGGAGCTTAAGTACATTGTTATCTAGCATATCTAACAATTCATTGTTTAAGTTAGATATTTTTATAAGTCTTTGCACTGTCGCACGACTTATTTTTGTTTGCTCTTCATCTTCAAACTTCTGTACAAGTCTGTCTAATGAAATAGCTTTATTTCCATCTAGGTTTCTTCCTTGATGTTTTAATGCTTCATATTCATATCGATATATAAAAGCTTTTTCACTAGGAAGTAGACTTTCTCTTTGTCTATTAGAGCTAACCATAATCTGATTAGCTTCCCAATCCTCATTTATATTTAGTATTTTACAAGGTACTTTTTCAATTCCTATCTTCTCTGCTGCTGCAAGTCTATGATGTCCTGATAAGCACTCATATTCTTTAATTCCATCTGGATCTCTACGAATCAAAAGATCATTTAAAATTCCAAATTCTTTAATATTTAAAGCTAATTCATCAACTTTAGCTTCATTTATCTTAAAGATATGTTTTCTATTAACACCTCCAAAAGGTCTTATTTTAGAAACAGCTATATCTTTTCTTTCTTCTCTATTTTGATTAATATCAAGAAATTCCTTTAATGCACTTGCCATTATTCTTCCTCCCCTATATTTAAATACTCTCTAATAAATTCATTATAATCGCCTACTACTTTTTGATTGTTTACAAGTAGTACATTATCCTCATTACTTTGACTAGCTTCGACTATTGTTGCTTGCCTTATTTTTGAATTGAAAACATTTATATTTAAGTTATTTGTTAATGTTTTTAAAGCTTCTTCACATTCTTTTTGGCTATTAGTTTGTCGAAACATATTAATAAGAACACCTGCTATTTTTATGTCAGGATTATGAATTTCAGTAAGTTCATTAATTGTATCGTATAGCTGCATAAATCCTCTCAATGAAGCTATCGAACTTGTTATAGGTATAATTACATCATTACTACACACAAGTGCATTAAGACTTAAAATGCCTAGTGAGGGAGGTGTATCAATAAAGATATAATCATATTTCTCTTTTATTCCTTTTAGAGAATTTCTTAAAATAAACTCATCTTTAAAATTAGAAAACTCTCTATTTGCACTTGATAATAATAAAGTGCTTGGAATTATATCATATCCAAATTTTGAGGATACAATACATTCTTCTGGTAATAATGCTTTTTGAAACATTTTACGTACATTTTTTTCTTCTGAGATACTATATTCTATTCCAGAAAATTCTGTTAGGCTCATTTGCGGATCCATGTCAATTAGTAGTACTCTTTTACCTTTATTAACAAGTCCTAAGCCTAATATTTGAGTTGTAGTGGATTTTCCTGTTCCACCTTTTTGATTGGCAATTGTCGTTATCTTACACATAACTTCCTCCTTTTTGTTAACTATGCTTGTGAAAATTTAAACCATGTTCTGCAGCTAGAAAATATATAAATTTTCTTTTTTCCACTTTATATGATGTTTCTGGTAGATCATACTTTAATAGTATTTCTGTATCTGTTTTATCAGTTGTAAAACTCTCAAAAACTGCTTCTCTATATTCTCTTTTTAATGTTAATTTACATTTCTCAATAATATTAATTCTTTTTTCTAAATCTATTTTATTTACTACTATTTCATCATATGTATTAATATAAAGAGAAAATCTACTATTTTGTAAATTTTTGAGTTCTTTTTTATAGTTGCTATAAAGAGAAGCTTCATATCTCATTTTTTTGTATATATAATCAGGCAATAAAAAATCGTTGTAAGCTTTATACTTTTTTCTTTTCGTAGTCATTATAAAACTCCATTTTAAATTTTATATTATTTCTTTTTTATTTATAAATTCTTTCATTCTTAATAAAACTTCTTGCTGTTCTTTTTCTTCTGCTTTTTTTAGCATTTCTTCTGAAGCATTTACTGGTAGATTATATTTATCTATGAGTTTCATTCTATACGCTCGTTCTTCTTGTTCTTTTAATGCTTTTTCTTCTGCTTCTAGTTTTAATCGATTTTGTTTTTTCTTAGCTTCAGCTGCTTCTACTTCTTCTTTTTCTTTCCAAACTTCATTTTGTGCTATAGTTTCAATATAAGAAAACGGATTTCTTATATTTATTTTAATTGTTTTGTCTGCAACCTTCTTTAAATGTTTATCTGCATCAACATATTTTTCATTAAAAAAAGTATAATCCTCATTATTTAGGATTAAGTTTCTCTGTCTCCCAAAATAATGAATTTCATAATTATACCAATTATTTTCTTTAGCAACATCTTCTAATACTTTAAATACAGGTGGATATTTGTAAGGATTGTTTTTTACTAATTCGCTTGCTATATCTACTACCATATTTGGATAATTCCAATTATTTATAATCTTGACATCGTTGTCTGTGAGTATCAGATTTTCATATTTACCATAAAATGGTTTTCCTACTTCTAATTTAATTGATAAATATTTATTTTCCTCATCTTCTTCTATTTTATTTTGAACTCTATCTATATCTTGATGATGATGATTTAATTTAGTTTGATTTAATTTAGTTTGATTTAGTTTAGCACCACTATTTTTAACTTCTAAGTTAAGATTTTCTATGTTTTCATAAGTGCCTTCTCCATCATTATCATTTAAATATATATTGTTATTTTCTTCTTCAATTACTTCAAAATCATCTTCATTAATGTCAAAATAATTTGTAGAAATTCTTCTATCTTTGTGAGCTGACTCAATTAAAAATTTTGCTTCTTCAGGATATAACTTTTCAATTACCGGCTTGTATAAGCTATCCTTTTTTTTATTAGCTGGTATCGTATTATGAAGATGAAAATCTTTTATAAAAAATATTGAATCTGGAACTTTAAATTTACCATTGCCTAAAGGTAAAATAAAATTTTTTATTTGTAAGATATTTAGTGCATCAATACTTATATTTAGGTATCTTAATATTGGTTCTACATTGACTGCTCCATCATCATCAGCTTCACATATAATAAAGATATATAAAAGCTTTGAATCTAAAGGTAAATCAAGGAATGAAGAAGTTTTTAATAAGTCAATATTTATCATTCTGCTTTTTCCGAAAATACTCATCTTCTCTCCCTCGCTAACAAGATTTCTTCCTTTCTTTTTTGTGCTACATCTGCTCTATAATTAGAGTAACATCTATGATAATAATCTTCCTCTGACAAACCAAGTTTGAGTTCCTTATAAATGGTTATATCGCTACAACCTATTTTGTTTGCTATTTGCCAAATTTGGTAAGTATTTTCACAACCTTTTTGGTAGTTATTTGTTATTAATTGCTCTAGTAATTTTCTAGAACTATAAGTTATTTTTTTTGTCATTATTATTTCTCCTTGTTGAATTTCTACCATTTATTCTTAATGGCAATAAAAAAAGCTTAAGAAGTTTTTTTCATCTTCTTAAGCTTAATATTAACATTTACCTCATGAACAATGATAAACTTGATATTCCATCTCTCAGAAAATCATATTCTATGTTTTGTGCTAACTCAGCTGCTATGGATAAAATTTTTTTAAATAGAAAATACAGAGATATGCATGATGTAGTTTTTACAAATGAAGTATTGTTGCTTTTACATAAACAACATCCCCGTGAAGACCACATACATTTTATAATAGATACGCTGAAAAACGACAACGACAACCTTTTAGAAACTCTTGCCGTTTATCTTATAGACTGTGACGCCCAGTTAAATATGAGTGCTGAAACCCTTTACCTACATCGAAATACAGTCTCATATAGAATAAATAAAATCAAACAGTTGGTAAACGCAGATTTTACAAAAATGCCTGCCACTTACGAATATTATCTAGCCGCAGCATTATGGAGACTTAGCAATTAAGCCAAGTCTCCGTATTCTCTGCATTTATCTACAAAATTTTTAGCAAAATTCAAATTGGAATAAAAATGTATATGAGGATATCCAGCAAATAAGTTTTTATAACTTACCATACAATCCCAGTTTCTTTTTGCCAATGGCTTTTGCGCATGAGCTACATCTCCTGGGTTTTCACTATCCCAATAATGAAATTCGTGGGCTTTAAAACTGTCATTTTTATTTAGTAATGGCACATCGTCATTTAACGATACGTCAATATATCCAAAGCGTCCCAGCTTTTTGAGAGGATAGCACCCTCCACTTATAGCACCAACTGTATTAAATCGGTTACCTTCCTCATCTTCTATCCACTGGTGAAGGTACATAAAACCTCCACACTCGGCAAGACAAGGCATACCATTTTCAATTGCAAGTTTAATCTGTTTACTTAAAGTTTGATTCGCCGATAACTTATCTAAGTACAACTCAGGATAGCCACCGCCAAATATCATTCCACATATATCTTTTGGAAGTTGATCACCTGCTACTGGACTAAATGAAACTAACTGACATCCCAATTTTTCAAGCAAGTCCAAGTTATCTTGATAATAAAAACAAAAAGCATCGTCTTTTGCAATTGCGATTTTTATTTTTTTATCAGGGTTTGTTTCTTTAATTTCTACTGACTCAAATTGATATTCTAGGTGTGGAGCATTTTCCCCAATCTCAAGTAAACCATCAATATCCACTGTTTCCTCAATCTGCCCTGCTATTGTCTCTACAATTTCAGATAGATTTTTTATCTCACCTGCTGTTACAAGACCAAGATGTCGGCTTTGAAGTCCTGCTTCTTTTAAAATTGGCACATACCCCAAAGGTTTAATATTTAGCTTTGATTTTATCAATGGCTCAAGTATCTGATACATAGATGGAGATATTCTGTTTAATATTACTCCCTTTATTTGACTGTTTTTTTCAAACTCTAAAAAGCCTTTTATTTCAGCTAATATGGACATTGATTTGCCTTTACAGTCTACTATTAAAACTGCTGGAGTCTCTGTTGCTCTTGCCAAATCATAGGCACTTGCTATTGAAGTTTTGCCTGCAACACCATCGTAATAGCCCATAACTCCTTCCATTACTGCTATATCGCAATTAGACGTTTTGGTGTTTTCATCTAGCAAATACTTAATCGTATCTTCATCGTTGAAAAATAAATCTAAGTTTCGTGAATTTATACCGATTACTTTTGTATGAAACATAGGATCTATATAGTCTGGGCCGCATTTAAAAGCTCCAACTGTTTTCCCGCTGTTTTTTAACGCTTTTAAAATACCACAAGTTATTGTAGTTTTACCGCTACCGCTACTTGTTGCTCCTATTAAAATCCTAGGTATGTTAAATTTACTTACTGCCAACTTTTTACTCCTTTGCATTGCCATCTGCGCTGATTATAAATATTGGATTTTGGCTGTCTAACATATTGTATCTGCCAAGTTTTTTATTTTTGGAAATGTTAACTTGTAAAATCTCAATATTTTCAAATGGATACTTGTTTAGTATTTCTGTTGCTTTTCCCAAAGTTTCCAATGTTATTGCATTAATTACCACTCTTATATTTGGATTTGCTTTTAGTAAGTTTACTAACATTTCTTCTAGCTTACCGCCGCTTCCTCCAATAAATGCTTTATCAGGTCTTTCAACTCCTAGCATCTCACTAGAAGCCTCTCCACCTACAACTTTTATATTTTGCAAATTGAAATTTCTTGCATTTTCTTTTATAAGCTCTAGACCTTCTTCGTTTCTCTCAAAAGCATAAACCATGCCGCCTCGTGTTTGCATTGCAATTTCTACCGTTACTGAACCAGTGCCCGCTCCAAGATCATATACTATATCGTTTTCTTTTAGTCGTAATTTGGAAATTGATAAAGCTCTGATTTCTTCTTTTGTCATAGGGACATTGCCTCTTACAAAATTTTCATCAGCAAATCCAGGTGTCACTGTCTTCACTTCTCTAGCTTCTGGATTTAATACAAACATTACGCTTAGGGGCTCAAACTCTTTACCAGCAAATTCACATGCCTTACCTACCCTTATTTTTTCATCTGGATAAGACAAGTTTTCACCAGCAATTACTTTTAATTCTCCAAGTCCAGTCTCTGTAAGTTCTTCGCAAACTCTAGACACATCTGTATTTTTATCTAGCAAGAAGAAAACTTTTTTGTTTTTTAAAACGCTGCTTACTGGATTGTTTTTTCTGCCATGAAGACTTACTAAAGTTGCATCATCCCAGTTTATTTTTGCCTTTGCAGCTAAATATTGTAGGGAGCTTATCCCAGGAATGACTTCGCAGGTTATATCTTCTTTTTCTTCTATCAAAGCTGCCAATTTTTTTGTACCGCTGAAGAAACCAGTGTCTCCTGACATAAGAACAACTATTTTACTATCGGTATGACATTCCTCAATAAGCTTTAAAATATCATTTGACTTAATTGCATATGCTATTTGCAAATCCTTGTTTTCGCACAGTTTGGCCATAGCGTTTACCATGCGCTCAGCCCCTATAATGCGATTGCTGTTTTTGATTATATTTAAGGCTCCAACAGTTAAGGTTTCAGGATTGCCCATGCCAATACCGATTATATATACATTTTTCATAGAAAATCTCCTACTCTACATCAAAAAATTTCCCGATAACATGTAATGTTTCATCAATATTCTCTTCAGTGTGAGCATTTGAAATAAATACTGCTTCAAACTGTGCAGGCGCAATATATTGACCGTTTTCCAACATAAACTTGTAGTAACGGCTAAATTCGTCTAGGTCTGAAGTCTTAGCTTGATCAAAGTTTTTAACTTCTTCCTCTGTAAAGAAAATTGAGCCGATTGAGCCTACCTGATTTACAGCATAATTTTTACCAGCTTTCTTCAAAATTTCCTTTATGCCGCCAAAAAGTCTATCTCCCATATCATTTATATGATCGTAAACTTCAGGATGGTCTTTTAGATAAGTTAGCTGAGTTATACCTGCAGCTACTGCAACAGGGTTTCCTGACAATGTTCCCGCCTGATAAACTGGACCATCTGGCGCAATCATATCCATAATTTCTTTTTTACCGCCATAAGCGCCTACTGGCATACCGCCCCCTATGATTTTACCGAAAGTTGACATATCAGGAGTTACTCCGTATAGGCTCTGAGCTCCGCCTAGAGCAACTCTAAATCCTGTGATTACTTCATCGAAAATTAAAACTGCGCCTTCTTCTGTACACATATCTCTTAAACCTTGTAAAAATCCTGGCTCTGGTGGCACTACCCCCATATTAGCCGCAACTGGCTCAACTATTAGGGCTGCAACTTCTCCTTTGTTTGCTTCAAATAGAGCTTTTACACTAGCTAAGTCGTTGTAAGTCGCTAGCAATGTATCTTTTGCTGTTCCTTCAGTTACACCAGCGCTATCAGGTTTCGCTCCTTCTCTAATAAGGCCTGAGCCTGCTTTTACAAGTAGTGCATCATGATGACCGTGGTAGCATCCTACAAATTTAATAACTTTATCTCTACCTGTGTATCCTCTTGCAGCTCTAATTGCACTCATAGTCGCCTCAGTACCTGAAGTTACCATACGAACTTTTTCAAATGAAGGTACTAGCTCGCATAACAATTTTGCCATTTGTGTTTCAATTTCTGTCGCTGCTCCAAAAGTCAATCCAAGTTCAATTCGTTCTTTTACAGACGCTAAAATATCAGGATGGTTGTTTCCCAAAATCATAGGGCCCCATGAACCAATATAGTCTAAATATCTGTTGCCATCTGCATCGTAAATAAACTGTTTATCAGCTTTTTCAATAAATCTAGGTATATCTTTTACTGCTTTACAAGCTCTCGCCGGTGAATTTACGCCACCTGGGATATACTTTTGAGCTTCATCAAAATATTTTTTAGACTTTGAAATATTCATAATTAACCAATCCTTCCTTCATCTATCATCTCAGCGATTTCCTTTGCATAATAAGTTATAAGCATATCGGCACCTGCTCTAAAAATACTTACTGTAGTTTCAGCTACAATTGACATTTCATCAATCATACCAGCCGCCGCAGCTGCCTTTATCATAGAATACTCACCGCTAACGCTATATGCCGCAACTGGAATATCTGTAATATCTTTAATTTCTCTAATAATATCAAGGTAGCTTAAGGCAGGTTTAACCATAACCATATCTGCACCTTCTTCAATATCCATCAATACTTCTTTTACTGCCTCTCTTCTGTTGTGATAATCCATCTGGTAAGTTTTTCTATCACCTTTAAAGTTACAAGATCCAGCCGCTTCTCTAAATGGACCATAAAACGCTGAAGCATATTTTGCCGCATAAGACATAATAGGAGTATCGATAAATCCAGCCTCATCTAAAGCCTCTCTAATAGCTCCAACTCTGCCGTCCATCATATCAGAAGGAGCCACAATATCTGCACCAGCTTTTACCTGTGAAACCGCAGTCTTAGCAAGTAGAGGAAGAGTTTTATCATTGTCTACACTGTTTCCTTTTATAATGCCACAATGTCCATGAGATGTGTATTCGCACATACAAACATCGCCAACATAAACTAACTCAGGAACTTCTTTTTTAGCAATTCTCATAGCCTGTTGGATGATGCCATTGTCGTCGTAAGCACCTGAACCAACTTCGTCCTTATGAGCTGGCACACCAAAAAACATAACAGCTCTAACTCCTGATGCTGCAACTTCCTTCAATGCAGGCACCATAGTATCTGTACTGTATCTAAACTGTCCAGGCATAGCTTCAATCTCTTTAACAATGCCACTTCCCTCTTCAATAAACATAGGATAAATCAAAGCATCTTTAGAAATACGAGTCTCCCTTACCATATCTCTAATATTTCCGTCCATTCTCAATCTTCTGCCTCTATTTAACATTTAAACTTGCCTCCTTTACAGCAATTGCAACGGTTACACCGTCCTTACTCGTCTTTTCAACTACAGTTTTGCCAGCCACATCGCCAACAGTTGCACCTAACACAGCCGCCCTTTGGCATACATTGTCAACACCAGTCACCTGCTCCACAAAAGAGGAATGACTAAATTCACCTTGTACACTTTTTAACTGCTCAGCTGTATACGTTTCAAACTCCCAGCCATTTGCATTGCAAAACTCAATTAATCCTTGTTCTTCCTTTTTTAAATCTATTGACGCAACTTTACATATTGCATCTTTACATATGTCATAGTCCTTTAAGACTTGATCGACTAAACTTTGTATCTTCTCCACCGGTGTATTTTTTTTACAACCAATCCCCAGTGTAAGCCATGGTGGCACAAGTTTTAATTCCCTGCCGAAAACCTTACGGTTGTGCCAACTTATATTTATACCTAAAGGCAGATTTTTCTCCTTTAAGTTTTCATTTTCTATATTTAACTTCATATCCCCAGCAATACCAACATTTCCACCGTTTACAAGAGCCATTGATATAGCCTTTACATCTTTTATATTTTCAATAAGCAAGCCGTTTTTTTTCGCCCAAGTGTCCACTGCAAACTTGCTGTTAACATCTGTGGATGTAGTAATTACAGGTGTAGCCTCTATGGTTTTAGCCACATAGTCGGCAATTTCATTTGCTCCCCCAATATGACCTGACACTAGGGAAATAACAAATTTACCACTGTCATCTGCAACTAGCACTGCTGGATCCTCAGTCTTAGATTTTAAGAATGGCCCTATGGTTCTCACAGCAATCCCTGTTGCTGAAACAAACACAATCGCCTCACACTCCTTAAAAGCGACTTTAGTCCATTCCTTTAACGGTTCCTTTTTATCTCTAATCTGACAAACAAATCCCATATTTGTAAGTGCTATTTTTATTTTATTTGCCGTCTTAAAACCCCTATCTGTAAAATAAACAATACCTGCTTTCATTTTACTCCTCTTTTCTATCATTTTACAATATATCAAAGATTTTTTAATTTTTCTTCATAAACTTTTGCACTTTCAGTTACAGCGATTCCGCCCAATGAAGTTTCTCTATGTTGCACTGGCATAAGTTTACCTACTCTGTACATTGAGTCAATTACTTCATCTGGGGCAATACCGCATTTCATACCACCCAAAGCTAAGTCAGCGCTTAACAGGGCATTAACAGCCTGTGAAGCATTCCTTTGAGCGCAAGGTATTTGCACCAATCCTGCCACTGGATCGCAAACAAGTCCCATAATATTTATAAGTGAAATACTAAAACTTTCGCAACATTGCTCAGGTGTACCATTTTTTAAGTAGACTGTTGCCGCTGCTGCCATAGCCGCAGCTACTCCACACTCTGCCTGGCATCCGCCTTCAGCTCCTGATACAGTAGCATTTTCAACTACCAAGGCACCCATTCCTGATGCGACAATATACGCTTTTAACAGCTTTTCCTCATCCACTTTTAACTCTTCGCCTACAGTTTCAAGTACAGCGGGAACTATTCCGCAAGAACCAGCAGTTGGCATAGCGCAAATTTTACCCATTGCCGCATTTACTTCGCTACAAGAAAGAGCACTAGCCATAGTCTTGTTTACCAAATCGCCACAAAGAGTATCTTTTGAAGCGTATTCCATCTGGGTTTTAGCCATGCCAGTTATAAATGTTTCTTTAAGGGTATCGCTTTTTTCAATTGCAGTTTTTGTTGACGCTTCCATAATTTCACGTCTTTTTTTAATTTGATTAAAAACTTCTTCTCTAGTAGTTTCAAATCTCACGATTTCATTTTGTATTATAAGCTCAGCTAAATCGTCGTTAAAATTAACAACTTCTTTTAGCATGCCATTTAAACTATTGTACATTTTTGTCTCCTTTCGATAAGATTTATAGGTGTTTAATGATTTTTACAAATTTGATATTTTCGTTTGCTGCCAAGTTTTCAGCTAGATTTTCGTCTATATCTCCGTCAACTTCCACTATACACATAGCATCAGCTGCCTTAGCACTTCTGCTTACATTCATAGTAGCAATATTTATATCGTTTTGACTTAATACTTCTGCCACATGGCTGATTACACCTTTTTTATCGTTTTGGCGAACAAAAATAGTAGTTAAATTACCTCTTATTTTAACTTCGTATCCGTCTATTTTAGTAATTAAAATTTCGCCTCCCCCTATGGAAGCTCCTTCAATTTGTGCAATCTTTTCTTCCTTGTTGTAAAAGATAATACGCACTGAGTTTTCATGAGCATTTTCAAGAGTTATCTCACCAAATGAAAATTGAAGCCCTGCTTTTTGTGCAATTTCAAATGAATTAGGCAATCTATCATCGTCTTCTTTTATACCCATAACTCCTGCAAGCAAAGCTTTATCAGTACCGTGGCCCTTGCCAGTTTTTTCAAATGAGCCATGTAGGAAAAACTCTACTCTATCAAAATCTTTTCCTACTATTTGCTTTGCAACTCTCCCAAGTTTTGCAGCTCCAGCTGTATGAGAGCTTGAAGGTCCAACCATAATAGGTCCTGCAACAGTAAAAATACTTGTGTTCATATAATTATTATTCTCCTGTTAAAAAAAGAAACCGCCACAAAGATAAAGTCTCCTGTTGGCGATTTCATAATTTCATTTTAAATTAAAATTCTGCTGTTTTTGGTGTTCTTGGGAATGGTAGTACGTCTCTAATATTGCTCATACCAGTTACATACATAATCATTCTTTCAAATCCAAGTCCGTATCCTGAATGTTCTACGCCACCGTATTTTCTAAGTTCAAGGTACCACCAGTAGTCTTCTTCTTTAAGACCCATTTCAGCCATACGAGCCTGAAGTACATCAAGACGTTCTTCTCTCTGGCTACCACCGATAATTTCACCGATGCCTGGCACAAGCAAGTCGCAAGCTGCAACAGTTTTGCCATCATCGTTAAGTCTCATATAAAATGCCTTAATATCCTTTGGATAGTCAGTTACAAATACTGGTTTTTTAAATACTTCTTCAGTTAGATATCTTTCGTGTTCAGTCTGAAGGTCGATACCCCATTCTACTGGATATTCAAATTCTTTACCTGACTTGATTAAAATATCTACAGCTTCTGTGTATGATACTTTACCAAAGTCTGAATTTACAATGTTTGTAAGTCTTTCAATTAGACCTTTATCGATAAAGTTGTTGAAAAATTCCATTTCTTCTGGAGCATTTTCAAGTACGTATCTAATAATGTACTTAATCATTGCTTCTGCTGTTTCCATGTTTCCAGCTAAATCGCAAAATGCCATTTCTGGTTCGATCATCCAGAATTCTGAAGCATGTCTTGCAGTATTTGAATTTTCTGCTCTAAATGTAGGTCCAAATGTATAAACATTTCTAAATGCTAAAGCAAAGATTTCTGCTTCTAGCTGACCTGATACTGTTAAGCTTGTTTCCTTGCCGAAGAAGTCCTGGCTGTAATCAACAGTGCCATCTTCATTTTTAGGAACATTTTCAAGATCTAGAGTTGTTACTCTAAACATTTCTCCAGCACCTTCTGCGTCACTACCAGTAATAATTGGAGTGTGTACATATACAAAGTTGTTATCCTGGAAGAACTTGTGTATAGCGTAAGCTACTAAAGATCTAACTCTAAATACAGCTGAAAAAGTATTGCTTCTAGGTCTTAAATGTGCGATTTCTCTTAAATATTCAAGACTATGTCTTTTTTTCTGTAGTGGATAATCACTGTCAGAATCAGCTTCGATTTCAACAGTATTAGCTTTGATTTCAAATGGCTGTTTTGCATCTGGAGTTAAAACTAAAGTACCATTTACCTTTAGTGCAGCTGCAATTGGAGCCTTAGATATTTCTGTAAAATTATTTATCTTATCCGCTTCGTATACAACTTGAACGGATTTAAAGAAAGAGCCGTCGTTTAGTTCAACGAAACCAAATTTGTTAGAACCTCTGTTAGTTCTAATCCAGCCCCTTACTGTAATTTCTTTGTCTGCATACTCTGCGGAATTTCTAAATAGTTCCTTAACCTGTATGTCTTTCATCTCAATTTCCTTTCTCTTTTGATTTTTATCATGCCTATATATTATATACATAAAATGGCACAATTTCAACCTTAATTCAAAAGGTTAACAGATAATTGCAACAAAACTATTTTTATATGGATAATGTTTTGCGTAAAAAAAGAGTAGCTGTTACCAACTACTCTTCTACATATCACCTAAATTGAATTAGTTTGATTTTCTTCTCAATGCAAACACGCCTACACCACTTAATGCTGCTATAGCTAGTAATACGCCCACTGCCATATTATCACCAGTCTGAGTAGCATTTTCTGTTTTATCAGTTACAGTGTTGTTTGAGTCTTCATCATTGTTATTTGTGTTTGTATTTGAATCATTGTTGTTTGTATTGTTATCAGTGTTATTGTTATTGTTATTGTTATTGTTGTCACTTGGTGTGTCATCTTTTATATCATTTGAATCAACCCACTGATTTCCATTTGAATCTGCATTGTCCTTAACTTCGCTTTCGCTGTAAGCTAGAGCATAAGTTGAGAATTTATCAGTTTTAAATGTCAATGTACCATCTTCATTTACTTTAGGTACGATTACTGAAGTTTCGTTACCTTTAGCAGTTTCGTGATTTCTTATTACAAAGTATGATTTAGCAATCTTCTGAACATTTTCAGGAACAGCAATTGTAAATTCTACTGGGCTGTCAAGTTCAGTTAATTCACCAACAACTTTATTATCAACTTTTACATTTACTCCTAAATCTAAGTATTTTTCAATAACTAGATCGATATCGTATTTGTTAGCAAGTTTCTGAGCTGCTTTTCTTACATCTTCAGCATCTGCTGGTGCTTCAGTTAAAGTGTCAGCAACAACTTCAGTAGTGATAACCTCGCCATTAGCTACAGCATCTTTAACAGCTTTGGCAGTTTCATCATCCATTCCTGCTACATCTTTACCTGCGATAGCATTGTCAATCATGTTATTTAAAACTTTTTCAGCTTTTGCAGCAGCATCATCGCCCATACCTGCAACTACTTCTGTAACTTTTTCAGGAATGACAGGTGTTTCAGCTTTAACTTCGTATACTGTCACTTCACATGTCGCTGTTTTATCTCCTGATTTTGCAGTAATAGTTGTATTACCTGCACCAACTGCTGTAATTTTACCGTCTTTATCAACTGTTGCTACCTTTTCATCTTTTGAAGTCCATGTAACGCTCTTGTCTGTAGCATTAGATGGTGAAACTGTAGCTTTTAGTGTTGAAGTCTTGCCTTTTTCAATTGAAAATTCTGATTTGTCTAATTCAACTTTTGTAACTGCAACTGGTGTACCTGTAACTTTTACAGGAGCAATTGAAGCTTCCTTTTTAGCAAATGCAATCTGGCCTCCGTAAACAACTGTAGTATCAGGAGAAACCCATTCCCATCCGTCTTCAAGAGTTATAGATGATAGTTTGCTATCTGTTACCGCCTCTTTATCAGCAATAGCAGGAACTGAGAAATCTGCTGCTTTTGGACCGCTTACAATATTTACAAGGTTGCCTGCTTTATCATATACGTATACGTTGATTAGAGAAGCGTCTCTTGCAGTATTTGTAGGTTCTGCACTTTCGCTGTTAAATGTGTAAGTGTATCCTTCTGTTTTATTTGATAATGTATAGTATGTGTTGCCATCAACTGTGATTGTTTCTAGGCTTCCGTTTAGTCCTGTTGTTCCTTTTGTACCATTTGTACCATCGTAGAACTTAACTTTTCCTAGGCTTGAGTAGTAAGTTTTTACTCCATCAACTAGGTTGATTTTTTCACTTACTGAATGTTTCTGTGTTCCATCAGCTACACCATTTTTGTATGCATTGCTGTATACTTCAGATGTAACTAAAATTGAACCGATATTAGAATTGTTTTCTGATATTTCAAATTTTAAGTTTCCTTCTTCGCTAAGTGAGAAACTGCAACCTTCTAGTGAAGCAGCTTTTATCATATTTGCTACACCAGTTGTGCTACTCTGAAGTTGTTTTTCCAATGTGCTCATAGCACTTTCGTTGTAGCTTACGCCGCAAAGCATATGTGGTACGCTGCTTAATCCAATAATACTTGCTTCACTTAAATCCATACCTGTTACTTTAACTGTTGAAGTAGCTTCTACATTTTTTCCACCTAGGATATGCTGCAAACCGAAATCACTTATTCCTGTCTGATCCATAGAGCCATTCCCAAATAAAATACCCATATGACCTGCAATATATGTACCTTTTACTTTACAGTTTTCGAATACGTAATTTGAGTTTCTAGTTGGCTCATAACTTACAAATAGTCCATTGTATGTAGGTGACTGGAAGTTCATATCAATAGTTACGTCTTTAAATGTTGTATTTCCTCCGCCGTAAACTACTAATGGACCTTCGTTGTTGTTGTTTGAAGTTACAGCAACATCACCTTTAACATTAATTTTTTCGTAAACATTTGTAGTTCCTATAAATGACTGTTCAACCATATATGAAAACTTATCTAATTTCCATGTAAAGTTATGAAGTTTACCGCCATAAAATTTTTGAATTAGAGATCCACCAGTTTTATTGTTTGTAATTGTAAATCCCTGACCATCAATTTCACCTTTAAAGTTACTAATTGTGTAACCACTTGTTGTTAAAGTGATATTTCCACCTAATTTTGCATAGATGTCTTCGCTTTTTAGATTAATGCTTTTTCGATCAAGCTTTTTAAAATCTGCTTCTGATGTTATGATATAAGGGTTTTCTTTAGTTCCGTCTCCCTTTATCGTTTCTGCATTTGCAACAGTTGATAAGCTTGGTGCCACTAAGGCTAAAACCATTGCAATTACAAGAAGCTTACTAATGATTTTTTTCATCAGCTTTTTACCTCCTTATACTATTAAAATTAATATAAACAACTTTTCCCGTTTGTAGATTATTACACACTGAGCCGTATAAATTTTATCAAATCTAAATATTGCTTACTATCTTATTTTTAAATATTATCTCATCTTATACTTATATAATCTTTTTAACGACTATATAACTTTCTCTTTAGATATATTTTTTGCATATTTGCTGTTTTTTATATTTAGAACATATGTTATAATTGAAAAAACATATTTATATAGTAAATTAAAGGAGGTACTCTTATGTATTCATCACCATACGGATATGGCTATCATAGTGGTTTTTCAGCCCTTCAAACAACTTCTGTTTTTTCAGCTGTAGGCCTAATAGTTGGAATTATCGCAGCAATAGTACTTTTTGCAGTATTTTTAAAGAAAAAAAATGAAGGTAAATTTACTGGATTTGCAGGTTGGATGTACGATTTTCTAAATTTCCAGAAGCTATCTGTTGAAGCAGTTCTAAAAATCCTATATATCATAGTTGCAGTTTGGGTTACTTTTACTGCTTTTGGATTAATCGCTTCAGCTGGATTTTTAGCATTTATTTTTACTTTAGTACTTGGAAATATTCTAATTCGTGTAGGATTTGAATTTTCAATGATAGCTGTTAAGATTTGTAAAAATTTAATTGAAATCAATAAAAAGATGACTATTATCAATCAGAAGGTTTCAAAAGATGAAGTAGACGAACCATCTGTTGACGCTAATGTTGAAACTGTAGCTACTGCAGGGGAAAAACCAACTGAAGATACTGCTACTGAAACTGATAACGACAAAAAAACTTGTCCAAACTGCGGTGCTGAAGTTGAATCATCAAATGCATTTTGCGGTAAATGCGGAACTAAACTTTAAACTTAATACGTATTAAAAAACGGAATTTCCACTAAAAGAAATTCCGTTTTATTTTTGTTGTTTATTTAAATTCATCCATAATTTCATCGCCGCTTTGTTTTGCTTCTTCTTCCAAAGCTTTTATATTTTGCAAATGTACCTGGATTTCATCACAAAGAACTGTAATATTTGCCATATCTAGCTCTTCACCAGCTGCAAGAGTTGTAAAAACATAATCTCCCAAAGCTTCTTTACCATCAGATACCTTGCCTTTTTCTAAAACAATTTTACCTTTTGCTTTGCTATAATCAATAGTATCGCTTGCAACTTCGCCAACCTTATTTGCTACTTTTCCTAATTTATCCATAAAAGCCATAAGTATACCTCCTTAAGTATTCACTAAAATTTCCTAATTAAATTGTATATGAGTAGTATATCAAAAAATTGTTTATATTAATATCATTTACAAAAAATTTCACCCTAATGTGACTTAATATTAATTTATTTGTCAGTTATTGACTCAATTAGATAGCTATGATATTCTAACTACATAATATAGAATAATATTCTTCGGGAACGAGTTAATCTCTACTGGCGGTATAGCCCGCGAGCATTTCGCTGATTCGGTCAAACTCCGGAGCCAACAGTAAAGTCTGGACGGGAGGAGAAATATACACATTTGTTGTGTATATTTTCTCCTCCCTTTTTTTATAAATACGAGGAGGCAAATATGGTACAAGAAAATCCATTAGGCACTTTGCCTGTTAAAAAACTTATTATACGATATTCAATTCCAACTTCTATAACCTTGATGGTTAATTTTATATACAATATTGCCGACCAATTTTTCATAGGACAAGGGGTCGGCGTAAATGGCATGGCAGCAACTAATGTTGCATTTCCATTAACTATACTAGCTATTGCTATAGGACTACTTATTGGAGATGGTGCAGCAGCTGCAATAAGCCTATGCCTAGGTAAAAAAGAACAAGAAGAAGCAAACCGCACTCTAAGCCATGGGTACACCCTTCTTATTTTGTCAGGAATACTAGTTACAATTGTTTGCTTAACATTTGCATCTCAAATAGTGCGTTTATTTGGATCTACTGATGCAACATATAACTTATCAATGGATTATGTTAAAACAATTTCATTTGGATTACCTTTTTTGATGATAAGCTCTTCTCTTACAGCTATTATAAGAGCTGATGGCAATCCAAAATATACTATGAAATGCATGCTTACAGGGGCAATTATCAATATCGTATTAGACCCTATATTCATTTTTACTTTTGATATGGGTGTTATCGGCGCTGGTATTGCAACAATTATAGGTGAAATAGTAGCAGGTGTTGCTTGTATGCTTTATGCACCTAGATTTAAAACTGTTAAAATCAAAAAGAAGTACCTTGTACCTACAAAAAATACTACAAAGCAAATTTTATCATTAGGAATTCCAAGTTTATTTACGCAGATACTAAATGCAGCTGTGCAAATTTCAATGAACAACCTAATGACAATTTATGGTGCTCGCACAATATATGGAAGTGAAACTGCTCTTTCTGCTTACGGTATGATGATGAAAATATATCAAATCGCTCACGCTATGTTCGTTGGATTATCCTCTGCTATCCAGCCTATTAACGGATATAATTTCGGTGCGAAAAAATATGGCAGAGTTCGTGAAGCTGTAACTACAGCAGTAAAATGGGCAATTGTAATATCAACTGTTTGGTTCTTTATATTTCAATTGTTTGGAAAATATATTGGAATGGCCTTTGTTTCAAACGATCCACTGTTTGCAGATTGTTCAAAACATCTATTTAGAATATATATGGCTTGTTTCTTTATTTCAGGTGTTCACAATGTTGTCGCATCATTTTTCCAAGCTATTGGCAAACCAAAAATCGCTCTTACAATACCTACTGTAAGACAGTTAGTATTGCTTATACCTCTAGCTTTTGTACTAGGTAAATATTTCGGTCTAAATGGTGCTCTAGTAGCTGCTCCAATATCAGATATATGCGTATTTATTTTATCTATTATTTTGGTGAGAAAAGAACTAAAAAAAATAAATAAGCTAATGAATTAACCTTTATTACATAAATTTTTCCTTGTATATATCAACTATCGATGATATAATAGCGTTGCGTAGAGTAAACATTGTGCGTTAAGTGCTATAGGATGGGATGTAGCCTATAGACGAAAAGCCTAAATTACAAACTAAGGCTTACGATGCAATGTTGCGTCCGCTACTACACTTAGAATATGAGAATAGGCTCTTTTCTGGCAGTGTAGGAACACTATATATTGAAAGGAGTTTTTTTGATGAAAAAAAAACAAAACTTTACTTATCAATTGGTAGTGATGGCCTTCCTTATTGCACTGGAGATTATATTTACTAGATTTTTATCTTTTCAGCTCCCTATGGTGCGTGTTGGATTTGGATTCCTACCAGTTGCCGTTGCAGCTATTATATTCGGCCCTCTTTGGGCTGGCATTGGCTATGTTATTGGAGACACACTTGGGATGATGTTATTCCCTACTGCAGGATACTTCCCTGGATTTACATTGTCTGCATTTATTACAGGCTTTTTATTCGGAGTGGTATTACACAAAAAGGATATTACACTAAAACGTACTTTTGTAGCAGCATTTATAGTATTGACTGTCGTTAGCTTAGGCTTAGATACTTTATGGTTATCTATTACTCTAGGTAAAGGATTTTTTGCTTTGCTACCAGCTCGTATTGTAAAAGCTCTTGTAATGGTTGTAATTGAACCTCTAACTATTACACTAGTTTGGAACAAAATTGTTTCAAAAGTACCTTCAGTTAAAGCAAATATTGCATAAATTTTAAATCAAATAAAAAACAACGCTCACATCCAAGCGTTGTTTTTTTCTATAAAACTTCATACATTTTATCTGCATCTTCTTTGCGTTGTGAATCCTTTGTATCTAGGACTTTTACAGTTATTTCCTTGTTACCAAATTTAACATTTATTGTATCGCCTACTTCCACCTCTGTGCCTGGCTTTGCAATTTTGCCATTTACAGTTATACGCTCTTGTTCACACGCTTCTTTTGCTACAGATCTTCTTTTTATAATTCTAGAATTCTTCAAATATTTATCTATACGCATTTATCTTCTCCCTAATTAAATTTAACAAAATAAAAAAGTGTTGCATCACTATTTGGATTTACAACACTTTTAGGTACTTCATTATTTGTTTACAGCATCTTTTAGAGCTTTACCAGCTTTGAATACTGGAGCTTTTGAAGCTGCAATTTCAATTGTTTCACCAGGTTTTCTTGGGTTTCTACCTGTTCTTGCTTTTCTCTGACGTACTTCAAATGTACCAAATCCTATTAACTGTACTCTCTCACCTGCAACTAGTGTTTCTTCGATTGAAGCCATTGTTGCGTTTACTGCTGCTTCAGCATCCTTTTTAGTAAATCCAGTTTTTTCAGCAACTGCTGCGATTAGTTCTGCTTTATTCATTTAATTGTTCCTCCTTATATAAATATATCAAACCATCCTTGTGGTATCTAATCATTTGCTTTTACTTCATCCCACAAAATGTCCATTTCTTCCAAAGTCATATCATCTAACTTTTGACCTTTTTCTGTGGCTTTTTTCTCTATGCCTTCAAACCTGTTTATAAACTTCTCAGTACTTGCTGTTAAAGCCTCTTCAGGGTTGATCTTTAAAAATCTACACACATTGACTACGGAAAATAATAAATCTCCAACTTCTTCTACAATATGATCTCTATCTCCCATATTAGAAGCCTCTATAAACTCACCTAACTCCTCATTAAGTTTGTCCATAGCACCATCTATATTTTCCCAATCAAAACCCACATCAGCAGCTTTTTTTTGTACTTTGTAACTTCTCATAAGAGCCGGAAAATTACTCGGTACTCCTTTTAGCTCATCAGTGTGAGTAGCATAATGATGTTCTCCACGCTTGATATTTTCCCATTTTTCAAGTACTTTGTCAACTGTTTCATCACTTTTTTCTGAAAAAACATGGGGATGTCTTCTTATCATTTTTTTGCATTCATCGTTAAGAACATCTGCTAAAGTAAATTTCTCTCTTTCCTCACCTAAAAGACCGTGAAATACAACTTGCAATTGTACATCCCCTAGTTCTTCTCTTAGGTTTTCATCTTCTTTTTTATCTATTGCATCACAAACCTCATAGGCTTCCTCAATCATACAGCTTTTAAGAGACTGGTGAGTCTGCTTAGCATCCCATGGACACTCAACTCTAAGTATTTTAATTATCTCAATAAGCCTTGAGAATGCCTCTTCTTCGGTTTTTACACTTTTTAAAAGTTCTAGTTTCTTTTTGTCTAAAGCTTCCATAAATAGTCACCTTTTATTTAACAAACTTATCAACTAATTTAGCAATTTTATCACCTTTTGGCAAAACTAATAATTCATCTTTTGTAATAGATTTTGTTAAAAATACCATTACAACATATACTGCTCCGCCAACTGCAACACTAAGTAGTGTAGCAATGCTGTTATGTCCAGCTAACATAAATAGTTTGTATGCTCCAAAAGCAAATACTCCCATAACTGCTGAAGAAATAAGCGGTCTAACAAAAGTTAAATTGTTGTCAACTTTTACTCCAGTATATTTTTTAACAGCTCTCATATTTAGTGAAATTGCAACTATATAAGCTACTACAGTACCTACTGCAGCACCGTTTACATTGATAGACGGTATGCCAACTAAAATCCAAGTGATGACAATCTTAAATGCCATTCCTATAAGTAGATTTTTAACTGGAACCATTTGCTTATCAACACCCTGAAGCACTCCTGTCAATGTCTGTGTAATTGACAAGAAAATCAAGCCAAATGCCATAATTACTAGGATTGAAGCTGCATTAGCTGCACTTTCGGCCTGGCTTGGATATAGCAATAACAATATAGGTTTTGCAAGTACCATTAGACCGACAGCACATGGATATCCAATTATAACTGACATACGTATACCAAGACTTACATTGTCGTTTAGTTTTTCAAAATCCCCAGTTTTATTACTTGCCGCAATAATAGGAACCAGTGAAACTGCTACTGACTGTGTCAATACCTGAGGTATATTTATAAGTGAGCTTACAAATCCGCTAAGCTGTCCGTAAAGACTCTGTGCCTCTGACTGTGAAAATCCTGCGGCTGCTGTTAATCTATTCATTACAAGAGCTGAGTCTATAAGGTTTAGTATAGGCATAATTGCTGCACCTATTGTAATCGGTACTGCAATTACTAAAACACGCTTAAGGATTCTCTTGCTACTTGCACTTCCCATTTTGCTTGTTCTTTTCACTCTTCTAAGGATACTTTTTCTAGCAAGTGCATAGATAAATAGTATCATCAAAAAACCGCCTATAGAACCTGCTGTGGCACCAAAGTTAGCACCAGCTGCACCTCTTACATACTTATCTGATTCTCCTAAAAATTCACCTGATACTTTGAAGAATAAGTAATAAGCTGCGCCAAGTCCTAGACAAACTCTAAACAACTGCTCTATAACCTGAGAAATTGCTGTAGGTTTCATATTTTGCATACCTTGGAAATATCCTCTAAAAGCAGCCATTATAGGTACTAACAGCAACGCTGGAGCGATTACTCTCATTCCAAGTGCCGCATCTGGATTGTTCATAAGTGAAGCAATCTGAGGTGCAAAGCAAAATAGCAAAATAAAAAATACAAATCCCATAACACACATCAAAGTAGTAGAAAGTTTGAAAACTCTGTGCGCCTGATAATGGTTTCCAATTGCTATACTTTCGGATACCATTTTAGAAATCGCAACTGGTAAACCCGATGTAGCAAGGATTATCAAAAATGCATAAATATAATATGCCGGGCTGTAGTTTGCCATACCTGTATCACCGATCCAGTTAACAAGTGGCAACCTGAAAAACGCCCCCATAACCTTAACAACTATTCCGGCAACGGCCAATATAGTCGTACCTCTAACTAACGATTGTTTATTCATACCTTTGCCAAAATCTCCTTTGTTAATCTTTCAACTTCGTATATTGTTTTTTCAATGTCTATTGTCTTATACTCACCATTTTGGTATAGAATTTTACCGTCTACCATAGTCATCATTACATCTGATCCACTAGCTGAGTATACTAAATTGTTTAACAAATTGTGAACCGGTTTCATATGTACACCGCTGATATCAATCATAATCAAGTCAGCTTTGTATCCTTCTTTTAGCAATCCACAGTCCATACGGCCTTGAGCCTTTGCTCCATTTATTGTAGCTGCCTTTACAACTTCAACTGGAGTCACTGCCTCAGGTCTCTTAAACATCATCTTAGGTGCAATAGCAAAAACTTTCATCTCTTCTATGAAATTCAAGCTGTTGTTACTAGCAACGCTGTCTGTACCGATTGTAACGTTTATGCCCTTTTTCATAAGCTTATCAACATCGGCAACTCCACTAGCTAACTTTAAGTTACTTATTGGGTTACATGCTACTGTTACACCTTTTTCCTTAAGAATGTCATAGTCTTCTTCCTCTAGCCATACGCAATGAGCTGCAGTTGTTGGTGTGTCAAACAGTCCATAATGATTTAAATACTGCACTGGTGTCATACCGTTGTGTCTAGCTTTGCATTCTTCATGTTCGCTTTGAGTCTCTGAAACATGTACCTGCATATGAGCTCCAATTTTACTTGTATACTCTGCTAACTGCTCTACAGCAATTGGAGTAGTAGTATACTCAGAATGTAAACTCATATCTACTATAACTCTACCATCTGCTGCTCCATTATATTTTTCATAGGCATCTATCATTTCTTTTGCTCTATATGAACTCATAAAATCGCTGTCATCAAAATGTGAAATAGATCTTGAAATATTGCTTTTAGCACCACTTTGAATTACAGCCTGAGCCATTTCGTCCATAAAGTAATACATATCTGAACTTGATACTATACCAAATCTAAGTGACTCTGCCATAGCTAAAAGTGTTGCATTATATACACTTTCACCATTTAGATGATCCTCAAATGGAAATATCTTTTTAAATAACCAATCTTGAAGAGCCATATTTTCACCATAGCCTCTTAAAAGTGTCATCGGCGAATGAGCATGGCTGTTTACAAATCCAGGCATAAGCAATTTACCTTTGCCATCAATAACCTGTCCAAAATCTTCCATTGGTTTTTCGCTGCCAATATATTTTATGTATTTACCTTCTATACCTACGTAAGAATTTTCTTTTATCTCAAAATTCTCATCTAATATAGTAATATTGCTAAATAACATTTCTTTTTCCTTTCTTTGATTTCTTTAACCTTTGAAATTGTACCAAACTATTTTATACTAACAGCGTTGATTTATCAAGAAAAAAAGTAGCAAAATAGCCATTTGTAACGGATTTGTTATTTTTATGAGTTCTTACCAGTTGCCATAGTCTGCAAAAAATCTGCAATATCTTCAAGTACAGGTATACCTGCTCTCTTATAAATAGCAAAAGGCTTTTGACTTTTATCAGCGTAAACGAAAAATATTTGATCCCCTTTGTCCTTGATTTTTTTAATACCTAATTCCTCTGCAAAATTTCTAGCAACAGCAACGCTAACAAGATTTCTAACTTCTTCTGGCATATTACCAAATCTATCTTCTAGCTCTTCTATAAGCTCTTTGCCTTCTTCTATGTTTTCAACAGAAGCAATTTGCTTGTACACATTTAACTTAGATACTTCGTCTTTAATATATGTATCAGGTATAAATGCTGGTATTTTAACATCGAAAACAACTTCTTCTCTTTCGTCTTTTATCACTTCACCCTTAAGTGCAGCAACAGCCTCATCAACCATTTTGCAATAAAGCTCATAACCAACGCTTATCATATGACCATGTTGCTCAGTACCTAAAAGATTACCTGCGCCTCTTATTTCCAAGTCTCTCATAGCAATTTTAAATCCAGCACCAAACTCTGTAAATTCTTTAATAGCTCTAAGTCTTTTTTCGGCAACTTCCGTTAACACCTTTTCCTTTTTATGCATTAGATAAGCATAAGCCAGTTTAGTAGATCTGCCCACTCTACCTCTAAGCTGATATAACTGAGATAATCCAAACTTATCAGCATCAATTATAATTTCAGTATTGGCATTTGGTATATCTATACCTGTTTCGATAATAGTTGTCGCAATTAAAACATCAGCCTCTCCATTGATAAATTCCATAATTACCTCTTCAAGACGATGTTCACCCATTTGGCCATGACCAATTATTACTTTTTTATCAGGAACCAAAGATTGTATGCGATTAGCCAGTCGCTGAATCCCTCTAACCTTGTTATATATAATAAATACCTGACCACCTCTACCAGTTTCTCTCTCTATCGCTTCCCTTATAATATAGTCATCTTCTTCCATAACATAAGTTTGCACCGGTATGCGTTCTTGCGGTGGTTCTTCTATAACGCTCATATCCCTAATTCCTACTAATGACATATGAAGTGTTCTAGGTATAGGTGTCGCTGATAAAGTTAAAACATCTATATTTTTTCTAAGTTGTTTTATTTTTTCCTTGTGGGCAACACCAAATCTCTGTTCTTCATCTATAACTAAAAGGCCTAAATCCTTAAACTTAATATCATCAGATAAAAGTCTATGAGTCCCTATAATTACATCTATACGACCTTTTTTCACTTCTTCTGCTATTAGTTTTTGTTGCTGTGGAGTTCTAAATCTAGACATCATCTCCACTTTAAATGGAAACTTTTCAAATCTAGCCTTCAAAGTATTGTAATGCTGATTTGCCAAAATAGTTGTAGGCACTAAAACCGCAACTTGTTTTCCTTCCATTGCACACTTAAACATAGCCCTTGCTGCAACTTCAGTTTTACCATATCCAACATCGCCACACAACAGTCTATCCATAGCTTCAGGTTTTTCCATATCCCTTTTAATTTCCTCAATACAGCGAAGCTGGTCTTGAGTTTCAGCATATGGGAAACTATCTTCAAACTCTTTTTGCCAAGGAGTATCCTTTGCAAAGGCGTGACCTGGATCTGCTTTTCTGCTTGCTGAAAGCTCTATTAATTCTTTTGCCATCTCTGCAATAGCGCCTTTAGCTTTAGCCTTAGTTTTTTTCCATTCTGTTCCTGATAGCTTATAGATTTTAGGTGTTACAGACTCAGAACCCACATATCTTTGTATCAATGACATCTGTTCTACAGGCACATAAAGAACATCATCTCCTGCATACTTAATATGAATATAATCTTTTTTTATGCCCTGTATTTCCATCTGCTTAATACCAACATATTTACCGACGCCGTGATTTTCGTGAACAACAAAATCTCCCGGTTTAATTTCGGTAAAAGCTTTTATAGGCTTGGCATTTTTATACTTCTTAGGTTTTTTCGTCTTCTTTTTTTGAGTGCCGAAAATATCCCTATCGCTTATAATAATATATTTTTCGTCGATAAACTCCATGCCTCGACTAAGTGTTCCATTTTTAATAGTCACATGGCCTATAAGTTTTTCACGACTTAAAAAATCCTTTATGTTTTCCTTGCGATCTTCAGTTGAACAAGCGATTACAATCTCATATTTATTTTTAACATATTTTCGAATTTCCTTGCCGAAGATATCCATTTGGCCGTTGAAATCCAGAGGCTCCATAGTCCTCAATGTAGTTATTTTTTCGTATTTTTCAACACCATCTACTTTTTTTACAAAAGGAGTACACAAGTAAACCTTATCTTTTAAATAGAGGTTATGATAATCTAAAACCATAGGGAAGTTTTCGTAATCGCTTTTTACAACCTTCCCTTTGCGAAGCATTTCCTTAAAATCCACATTGTACTCTATCGTTCTAGTTTCAACAGCTTCTTGCACTCGAACAGGATCGTCAATCATCACCAATTGATTGTCCAAATAGTCTATTAAGGTATCCGGCTTTTCGTAAAAATAGTCTAGATAAAATTCTAGCTGCTGAGCATTTTCCATATTTGAGATACTGTCAAGTAGCTCGTCTCTTCGTTCAGGAATGTTTGCATATCGCTTTTCGGCTGTTTCTCGGGCTCTAGTAAATGCCTCTTCATCACGCACTATAGAAACTGCTGGATAAATATTTACCTCTTTTATTTTTTTAATAGATCTTTGAGTATCAACATCAAAAGTTCTAATTGACTCCACTTCAGTATCGAAAAATTCTATTCTAAATGGATTTTCATCATAAGGTGTAAATATATCTAAAATGCTGCCACGAAGAGAAAACTGGCCCTTGCCATAAACCATAGAAACGCGCTCATAACCCATTCCTGTAAGCTTCTCCGCAATATGATTTATATCGTTTTCTTGATCCACCTTAAAGTCCAAATGATTTTCCAAAAATACCCTTTTAGGTACAAGTTTTTTTATAGCTGCAAAAACTGGAGCAACGACTACACATGGCTCGCCCATAGCCAATGCCTTCATAGCGCCTAAACGCTGCTGAAGAGGCTCCCTGTTTTTAGCATCAAAAAATGTAAAAGTATCATCCTCAGATTGTAGCAGATATATTTTTTTATCTACGAAAAAAGAAAGGTCAGTTGCTAACTTTTGCGCCCTATTAAAGTTAGAAGCAACAACTAGACTCTGACCTTTGTTTTCATTTATTATTTTACCGCATACTGCAGCGGATCTGCTATCTGATACACCTGCTATATTACAAATTGCCATTGTATCTGTTCATCGCCAAGTCAAGACCGTCTTCAACTATTGAAATAACTCCCTTAGCCGCATGTTCGACAGCCTTTTCCATAGGCTCAACCTCCTCTTTTCTAAATCCTCCAATTACATAGTCAACTAGAGGTATCTTAGGGTCTTTACCTATACCGATTCGCACTCTTGGAAACTTGTCATCTCCCAAAAGTCTAATTATAGATCTCATACCATTGTGAGTGCCTGCACTACCTTTTTTTCTTATCCTTACAGAACCCTTGTCTATATCTATATCATCGTAAATTACGATTAATTGATCCATATCTATTTTATAGTAATCTACAATTTCTCTTACAGACTCACCACTTAAATTCATATATGTTTGTGGCTTGACTAAAATAATTTTCTGGTTGGAGATACGACCTTCTCCAACCAGAGCTTTATGTTTTATTTTATTTACTTTTATACCAAGTTCATCTGCTAGATAATCAATAGTAATGAAACCTATATTATGTCTTGTATTTTCATATTTTTTCCCTGGGTTACCAAGGCCTACAATTACATACATATAAAAGTTTCTCCTTGATTTTATTTAAATAGTCCACTGATTGATTCGCTGTTGTGGATACGTTCTAGTGTTTCAGCAAATAATGGTGCAACTGAAAGAGTCTTAAACTTGTCGCTTACACCTTCTGGCAATGGAATAGTATTTAGTAATACTACTTCGCTAAATGGTGATTCTTCTAGTCTTTCGATTGCTGGACCTGATAATACAGCATGTGTTGCACAAGCTCTTACACTTTTAGCGCCTAATTCCATTAGAGCTTTTCCTGCATTGCAAATTGTACCAGCAGTATCGATCATATCGTCAACTACGATACAGTTTTTACCTTTGATATCTCCGATGATATTCATAATTTCGCTCTTGTTTGGTTCAGGTCTTCTCTTATCGATAATAGCAATAGGAGCGTTTAGAGGCTCTGCCATTTTTCTTGCTCTTGTAACTGAACCATGGTCTGGAGAAACGATTACAAGATCATCAAGATGATTATCTGAATAGTAATCAACTAAAATAGGCATACCTAATAGGTGATCTACTGGAATATCGAAATAGCCCTGGATCTGAGCAGCATGTAAATCCATAGTAACAACTCTATCAGCACCAGCTGCTACAAGTACATTTGCAACTAGCTTAGCTGTGATTGGATCTCTTGCTTTAGCTTTTCTATCCTGTCTAGCATATCCATAGTATGGAAGAACAACGTTGATTCTACCTGCTGAAGCTCTCTTCATAGCATCGATCATGATTAATGTTTCCATTAGGTTGTCATTTACTGGATTGCAAGTTGACTGGATAATAAATACATCAACCCCTCTTACTGTTTCACCGATTGAAACTGAAATTTCTCCATCGCTAAATTTTTTAACTACAGCATTACCTAGTGGTTTACCCATAATGTCTGCAATTTCCTGAGCTAATTCACGATGTGAATTGCCTGCAAATAATTTGTAATCTGCAAAAGCTCTGTTTTTCATTTTTGCCTCCTTATTTTCTCTTCCCTTTTATAAGGCCTCTTCTCTTGACCCATCCTTCAATAATTCTTCCTTTGCTTCTCGCAACATATAATGATTCCTCTGGAACATCTGTAGTAATAGTGCTTCCAGCGGCAATATAAGCTCCTTCTTCTACAGTAACAGGAGAAACTAAATTAGAATTACATCCGATAAACGCTCCATCTTTTACTGTAGATCTGTACTTATTAGTACCATCGTAATTTACAAATACAACACCACAACCTAAGTTTACGCCTTCACCAACATCTGCATCTCCAATATAAGTTAGATGAGACGCCTTGCTGCCATTCCCAAAGTTAGAATTTTTCATCTCAACGAAATCTCCAACTTTACAATTGTCACCAACGTTGCTCTTAGGTCTTAGGTATGCAAAAGGTCCAACCTTAGTATTTTCACCGATTTTGCTTTCAGTGATAACTGAATTTTGAATATCAGTGCCATCTCCAATTGTGCTGTCAGCGATACGAGTGCACATGCCGATAACACAATTTTTACCTATCTCACTTTTTCCTTCGATAACCACTGTCGGATAGATAACTGTACCCTCTCCTATTGTTACATCTTCATCAATGTAAGCAGTAGCTATATCAATAAATTTAACACCTTTTTCCTGATGTTTCAAGTTAATCTCAAGTCTTTTTTCTGCTGTCATCTCTAACATTGTTCCACATCCTTTTCCAAAATCATCTCACCGATTTTGTATACATCTCCAGCGCCCATAGTGATAATCAAATCCCCTTCTTCGCTGTTTTCTCTAACAAAATCAACAATATCTTCAAAGTTTTTAATATAGCAAACTTCTTTATCTGGGAAGTTTTTCTTAATCGCAGGAACAAGAGACTCTGAACTTATCTTATGAATATTCTTTTCCCTTGCAGCATAAATTTCTACCAACACAATATTATCCGCATCACCAAAAGCCTCTGCAAACTCATCGAACAAAGCGATAGTTCTAGTGTAAGTGTGAGGCTGGAACAGACACCATAATTTTCTGTGTGGAATATTGTGTGCTGCTTTTAAAGTAGCTTTTATCTCTGTTGGATGATGTGCATAGTCATCAATTACTTTTGCACCTTTTTTAGTAACACCCATAATATCAAATCTTCTCTGTGTACCTGTGTATTTTTCCAAAGTTTCCTTGGCAACATTTACATCAACTCCAAGCATATGAGCACATCCAATAGCCGCTAGAGAATTTAAGATGTTGTATTCTCCAGGAATGCCAAGTTTGATTTCGCAAAGTTTTTGGCCGTCACAGTATAAATCGTAGCTAGGCATACCGTTTTGATCAAAATCGATATTAAGTGCCGCATAATTACAATGTTCATCTAAGCCAAAAGTCTTAACATTTTTCAATCCCTGTACAGCTTTTGTTACAAAAGGATTTGCGCTGTATGCTAGTATAGTTCCATCTTCTGGAACAAGGTGAGTAAACTCTTTAAAGCTTTCAACGATATGATCAATATCTCTAAAATAATCTAAATGATCTGAGTCGATATTTAAAATAATTTCGATTTTAGGTCTAAGAGATAAGAAACTATCCATGTATTCGCATGCTTCTGTTACGAAATACTCAGTTCCTCCTACTCTTACATTGCCGTTTAGCTCTGCTAGATTGCCACCAACTAAAAGAGTTGGGTCTAAATCTGCATCCTTAAGCATAATTGATAACATTGAAGTAGTAGTAGTTTTGCCATGAGTACCTGCAACTGCAATACTGTTGTTGCAATTGCTCATAAGTAGACCTAGCATTTCTGCTCTTGTTACAGTTTCAATGCCAAGCTCTCTTGCACGAACTAGCTCTGGATTGTCATTGCCAATTGCAGCTGTGTAAACTACTAAACTTGCCCCTTCAACATTTGAAGCTTCGTGTCCAATAAAAACTTCAGCTCCATCTTTTCTTAGTTTTTCAACCATTTCGCCCTGGTTCATATCAGAGCCAGATACTTTATATCCTTTTGCAATTAAAATATCAGCAATAGCAGACATACCGATGCCGCCAATGCCTATAAAATGAACTTTATTTGATTTATCTATATTTAACATTTTTGTCCTCCAATTATTTTTGCCATAAGATTATATCACATATATGTATTTTTGTGTGCATTTTCTTGTTTTTTTGATAAAATAAATCCATAGGAAAAACATAAAATTTGTATACAGGAGGACACCTTATGAAAAGAGCAGGAAGAATAGCTGCTATGGTTAAAATCTTTACTGATCACCCTAATCAAGTGTTTAGTCTTAAACATTTTTGCGATATGTTTGACTCAGCAAAATCAACTATTAGCGAGGATATAAATATAATTAGAACTTCCCTTATTGAAACGAAACTTGGAAATATACAGACTATACCAGGGCCTACAGGCGGCGTGAAATTTGTGCCTTATGTCAATGAAGAAAACTGCATAAAAGTTCAAAACAGATTGTGCCGTGAACTTAATGAGCCTTTTCGCTTTTTAGGTGGAGGATTTTTATATACATCGGATATTATGTTCAACCCGTCTTTTATATACGAAATGGCAAGTATTTTCGCTAAAATTTTTGCAGATAAAAAGGCCGATTACGTAGTGACTATAGAAACAAAAGGTATCCCGCTAGCGCTTATGACAGCAAAGCTTTTAAATATTCCCACTGTTGTAGTAAGACGTGAGCCTCGCATTTCCGAAGGCCCGACTATTAGCATAAACTACTTCTCCGGCTCAGCTGGACGCATGAAGAAAATGTCTGTCTCCAAGAAATCTGTCATTCCTGGCTCAAAAGCCATAATCATCGACGATTTTATGCGCGCAGGTGGCAGTATCAAAGGCATATACGAACTTTTATCGGAGCTTGATGTAGAAGTCTGCGGCGTAGGGGTTGCAATAGCTTCAACAACACCCGAATCAAAGAAAATCTCCGACTACGAAGCTTTGGTTTTTATGGGAGAAGTAAACGACAAAACCTTACACGCCGACATTATACCTAATACTGAACTTTCTAAAAAATTTATAGATTAGCTTTTCCCAACAAAAAAGTCTCAACAAGGAGACTGTGAAAAAAAGTCTGTAAATTAGTAAAGAATATGAGCCTTCTGTGGTAA
>CAUWIT010000007.1:0-80576 GCA_963558965.1 uncultured Clostridia bacterium
CAGTTACTACTAAACCACAGAAGGTTAATTTACAGAAAAAACTTCACAGTCTCAAATAGGTGTCTGTTTTTTACCTTATAAAAATATAGAAACATTTGTTCTTTGTTTCTGTCTTTTTTGATTATTTAAATTTATTTTCTTCTTTTTTATTGCAAATTTCAGACCATTGACAATTTTTACAAATTTCCATACGCTTATGGGTACGAATAATTCTTTCTTCTACTAAAGTTTGAAAATCGTTCCATTTCAACGTTTCTCCTGATTTTATCTCACAAAACTTTAATACTTGATTATCATAGTTTTTTACTTTTTCACTAGTTTCACAAGCTGTTCCTTTAAAATGAGGGCATGCTGAACATATGATATCTTCCTCTGTAATAATTGTAACTAAAGGGTTTTCTTGCATATAATCCAATACTTTTTGCATATGTGAAGTAAAACCTTCACTGTATCCTTTACCTTCAAAGAAGGCAAGGCACATTCCGTGATGTGCTCTTATGTTTATGTTCATATCTGTAATACTCCTGCTAATTTATTTTTAAGCATTAGTGCCAATACGATTTTTATAATATCTGGGATAATAAAAGGAAATACACACCATCCAAGTACAGTCATAATACCTACTGCACCAGTATTTGCACTATATACCATCATAAACCATATAGTTCCTACTGTGTAGCAAACAAGTAAGCCTAGCACCATAGAAACTGCTAGAACAAGATTACTTTTGCCAAACAATTTTTCCATTCCCCACATTAAAAGTGCAGAAAGCAAAAATCCCATAATATATCCGCCAGTATTGCTGATAAGTACGCCTATACCACCAGTAAATCCTGCAAATACTGGAACACCAATTGCTCCTAACAAAATATAAACTAGTACAGCAAGAGTTCCTCTTCTGCCGCCTAAAATACCTACTGTAAGAAATACACCCATAGTTTGCAGAGTGAAAGGCACAGTCATTGGAATAGAGATCCATGAACAAATCGCTATTAGTACTGTGAAAATTCCTACATAAACCATATCATAAGTTTTACTTCTCTGTCTTACCATTTCTGTCATTTTTTATTTCTCCTCTTTTTACAATACATCTTTTACTTTTTTAAGTTAACATATCCTTTTTTAGTTGTCAACCTGTTTTATGTGTTTGGTTAACGACAAAAAGTGTAAGATAACGACGGATTGTTGTAAAATTTTTAAAAAATTCACATATGGAAAATATTGACATATAATTTATTTAATGGTAAAATATGGTAAAAGAAATCGGGAGTTAATAATATGAAAGGAAGAAATTATGAAGAGAGTTACACATCATGATTACAAATTCACAAATGATTATGTATTTTCAACAGTAATGAATAACCCTAAATACTGCTTCGAGTTATTAAGTCGTATTTTACCAGAGAAAAAAATTATGGGTATTAAAGCATTAGATACTACATCAAAAGTAATTAAATTTGAGGTTATATTTGAAGATGAATCTGATATAACTAATGTGGCAATACAATTTGCAAATGAGGACTCTTTAAAAGAGCAAACAAGATATTCTGCTTCTCAGCTAAATATGGATCAGCTTCTAAGAGGACTAAGTTATACCAATTTAAAAGAAACATATTCAATATTTTTATGTACATTTGATCCAATAGGAGAGGGAAAAAGTATCTATGCTTTTGAGTTTTGCGATGTAACAAACAAATTAAAATTAAAAGATGGTATGCATACACTTTATGTAAATTTAACAAGTGAAGAAAATGGTATTTCAAAAGAATTAAGAAATCTATTTGATTATATTCTTTATGATAAATTAGATGACGAAGACGAATTTTTATGTGAACTGGACGATAAAATAACTAGTTTAAACATGGAAATTGGGGATAGTATGAAAAAATACAAACAAATAAGAAAATCATTGGAACAAATGGCCGATGAAGATTACAAAGAATATATAAAAGCCTTAATTAGTTTCGAAAAAGATATTGATGAAGAAGAAATATTAGATGAATTATATGCAAAATACATGAAAAACGACAATATGAGTTTACTTAACGATGAGTTTGACTGTATGATAGCTGAAACTAGATAAAAACTATAGTAAAACCGAGCAGACATTCTTGCAAAAGGATGTCTGTTTTTCTAATTAACATTTGATATTTACCTAAAGATTAAGTATCATATTTGTATAGGCGAAAAAATTATAGGAGAAGTTTAATATGGCAATTGAAAATATAAAAAACAGCTTAGAGCAAAGATTTGACGAGCCACTTCCAGCGTATTATAAGCGCAAAATAATATTTTGGAATGACGAAAATGGCGAGTTTGTAGATGAAATTGAAGAATTAACATTGTCAAATGCTAAAGTTTTAGTTTTAACAGAGAACAACAATTTCGAAATAAAGAGAATACTAAATCACGATGATTTGACAAGCAATTATCTTGTATACAATCCAATGATGATAGATATGGAAGACGACTGGCTCCTTGATATAAAGCTATACAGCGAAGAATTTAGGGCGGATCAAATGTCTATGTGGATGCAGGAGATGAACATAATAAATATCCCAGCTATTTTTACTCAGATAAAAAAATACAAAGAATTTTTAAAAGCAGCAAGCAGGAGAAATCAGCTTGCAAAATTTAGTTCGGATATAACTAACACAACAAATCTTCATCTGGCTATCCTTGCATCTATATGTGGAGTAGAACACTTAGAGCCAAAGGAAATTATAAGGGCTGTTATGTCAGATGGCAATGATACAAGTAATAACCTAAAAATGGACTTACTAAAATACGATGCAAGTAACATTTTTTGGAAGATGGTTAACAATACAACAGGATATAACAGTGAATCTGTACCTAATATAGATGATATGGATATCCATATTGTGTTAAGTGCCTTAACAAAAACTATTCACGAAAAGTATTTAATCGGCTTAGAGTCAAGATACAATTCATATTATAGCGCTAAGTGCTATGATATAATATACGAATGGCTTTATAGCGACAATAGAGATGATTTAGTTTACATATTACGTTTTATTGAAAACGAGCTTAGATTGACGGATAGGTTTGAAAAATTGGAAATCAAGGACTTATTGGAGACTGAAATCCTACCTTGTATAGATGAAATCATATTAAATAAGCTGATTTTAAGATTTATAAATAACACAGCAAATGTAGATGAAATAATCTCAGTGATTGAAAAAAGAAGAACTATGGTTTGGTACGAATATAACAAGCCGTACTATGATGCCATTCTTAATATAGCCAAAATGCAACAATTTTATGAGCAACATATGGACGGTTTCCACCATACCTCTTCAAGAGATATTTGGAAATCATATGTAGAAGATTACTACAAAATGGATAGCTACTACAGACAATTTATAGTAGCATTTTCCGACAGTTTAAATATCGCTCACCCAATGCTAGATGACAATTTTAGATTGTTGGTAGAAAATGCCGAGAGATTGTACAAGGTTGCGTATTTAGACAAACTTGCTGAAAACTGGACTAATATAATAGAAGAGGATTTAAGGGACACAGGTAAAATCCAGGGTATACCTCAGCAAACAGATTTTTATCAGCGTGAAGTTGCTTCTTCTGATAATAAAATCTTCGTTATTATATCCGATGCCCTTAGATACGAAGTTGCAGCTCAGCTTGCCAGCAAGTTAAAATTTGAAACTAAGTCAGATGTTAAACTAGACTGTCAGCAATCGGTTTTCCCATCTAAAACAGATTTAGGAATGGCAGCGCTGTTACCTCATTTGCGTCTTTCTCTTGAAAATCTCAAGGTGCTTGCAGATGGTGAAAGCACAGAAGCGTCTAGCAGAGAAGGAATACTTAAAAAAGCTAATGAAAAGAGCGTGGCTATTTCTTACGATGACTTTATACGCATGAAGCAAACAGATCAAAAGGAATTTGTAAAAGGACAGGAAGTTGTATACATATATCACAACAGAATAGATAAAACTGGACACAATGATGAATTAAATGTTTTTGGAGCTTGCGAAGATACAATTGAAGATATTTTCAATTTAATAAAGATGATTACAAGCAGGTTAAGTGGTAGCAATATAGTTGTGACTGCCGATCATGGATTCCTTTATACATACGAACCTTTAAAACCAATTGATAAAATGAACAGAGATTCATTCCGAGACCATATTTTACAGCAGGGCAGAAGATATGTGATTACTAACAATGATGCTGATATAGAGGAAATGATAGAGGTAAAAGGTTTTTACAACAAAAACGATTACAAGGCTTTTGCTCCTCGTGAGACTATAAGGATAAAAAGCAGCGGCGGACAAAACTTTGTTCATGGGGGCATAAGTCTTCAAGAGTTGGTAGTGCCTGTAATCAAATACAAGTTTTTAAGAGCGGGCAGCAAGGCGTACGAAAATAACAGAGAAAAATATGATACAAAACCTGTTACCCTTACATTGTTAAATACTAGTAGAAAAATAAGCAATATGATTTTCAACTTGAGTTTCTATCAAAAAGAGCCAGTAAAAGATAATTTCATACCTTGTACTTACAACATTTATTTAACAGATAGCGACAACAATATAATTAGTGATGTTCAAAAAATCGTTGCAGATAGAACTTCTACTGAAAATACAGATAGAGAGTATCGTTGCACATTTAATTTGAAACAACAAGCATATAGCAACACTGAGATATACTATCTAGTTATCAGTGATGAAAAAGGTATTGGCGTACCTATTAGAGAAGAAATGCAAATTGATATTTCTATGGCATTTTTTGACGATTTTGATTTATTTAGTTAAAGTTTTAGTTAGGGGGGAAAATAATAATTGATTGAATCTATAGAAAATAGAGAAGAGATAAAAGAAAAATTGCGTGATAATTTTGCTGGCAAAATTGTCCGAAAAGATTTGACTAAAAAAATTAAAGAAGGTGCAAATGTACCTGTTTATGTCCTTGAGTTTTTGCTAGGTCAATATTGCAGCAGCGATGATGATGAAATAATAAACACAGGCGTTGAAAAAGTTAAATCGATTTTATCTAACAATTTCGTTAGACCAGATGAAGCTCAAAAAATATTGTCACGTTTAAGACAAAAGGGATCCTACTCAATAATCGACAGGCTAACTGTTAGATTAGATGTAAAAAAGGATAAGTACTTTGCCGAATTTTCAAATCTAGGTATAAAAGGTATAGAAATAGACGAAGAATACCCAAATCAATATGACAGACTTTTGTGCGGTGGCATTTGGTGCCTTATAAATTTAAGTTACAATCACCAGGAAATGTCAAATGAAAGCGCTATAGAAATTGTAAATCTTAAACCTATACAGATGCCAAAGGTTAGTATAAAAAATTATAAAGCAAAGAGAGCTGCATTTACTACAGACCAATGGAAAGATATTTTGCTTCGCTCTATAGGCATGGAGCCAGATGAGTTAAATGAGCGTGAAAAGTGGTTGCTTTTATTGAGAATGGTTCCACTGGTTGAAAACAATTTCAATCTTTGCGAGCTTGGTCCTCGTAGCACAGGTAAATCTCACCTATACAAGGAAATCTCACCTAACAGTATTTTAGTATCTGGTGGACAGACTACAGTTGCAAACTTATTTTACAATATGGGTAGACGAACAGTTGGTCTAGTAGGCCTTTGGGACTGTGTAACTTTCGATGAAGTTGCTGGGATTAAGTTTAAAGACAAAGACGGTGGCATCCAGATTATGAAAGACTATATGGCCAGTGGTTCTTTTTCACGAGGTAAAGAAGAAAAATCAGCTAGCGCTTCTATGGTTTTTGTTGGAAATATCAACCAAAGTGTAGATGTTCTTTTAAAAACTTCTTCACTGTTTGATCCTTTCCCTCCTGAGATTGGAACAGATACTGCATTTTTAGACCGTATTCACTGTTATTTGCCAGGATGGGAAATCCCTAAATTTAGACCGCAGCATTTCACAAATGATTATGGATTTATTACTGACTACATATCAGAAATCTTCCGTGAACTTAGAAAAGACCAGCAGTCAGATGCAATAGATAAATATTTTAAACTAGGTACAAATTTAAACCAAAGAGATACTATCGCTGTTCGTAAAATGGTTTCAGGATTAGTAAAACTAGTTTATCCAGATGGCGAATATACTAAGGAAGATTTGGAAGAAATTTTACGCATAGCCCTTGAGATGCGTAGAAGAGTAAAAGAACAGTTAAAAAAATTAGGCGGTATGGAATTTTACGATGTAAATTTCTCATATATAGACGACGAAACATTTGAAGAAAAGTTTGTTTCAGTTCCAGAACAAGGAGGCGGCACACTTATCCCAGAAGGCATTGGTAAACCAGGTCAAGTCTATACTGTATCTCGCGGTAAATCAGGTATGATAGGAGCATATAGGCTCGAAAGCGAGATGCTGCCAGGAAACGGTAAGTTTGATAAAACAGGTTTAGGCTCTGATAGCAAGTGCAAGGAAGCTGCAAATACAGCATTTAACTATCTAAAAGCTAACGGTAAAAGTATAAGTAGCTCAATTAGTGTCGCAACAAAAGACTACATTGTAAATTATCAAGATATGCAGGGTATAGGAATGACACATACTCTTTCCTTAGCTACCCTTATAGCATTATGTTCCATCGCTTTAAACAAGCCACTTATAAGTAGCACAGCAGTACTTGGCGATATAAGCATTGGAGGAACAATGATAAAAGTTGAAGAACTTGCTAACACTTTACAAGTATGTTTAGATAGTGGAGCGAAAAAAGTATTGCTGCCACTAACTTCCGCAGCAGATATTGCAACAGTACCTTCAGACCTTATAGGTAAATTTAACTTAATATTTTACCAAAATGCTGAAGATGCAATTTACAAAGCTCTAGGAGTAGAATAAATAAAAAGGAGAAAAAATATGTCTAGAAGTAGAGAAGAAATAATAGCATGTCCAAGCTGTGGACATGAAAGCCCATTTACTTTATGGGAAAGTATAAATACAGTTTTAAATCCAGAATTAATAGAGGATGTTAAAACAGATAAAATCTTTGAGTTTACATGTCCAAATTGTGGTGAAGTGACTCAAGTTATCTATCCTTTCCTTTATCATATGATGGATAAAAGAAAGATGATCTATTTTGTAGATGAAGATGCAGTGGATGAAACTGTAGAGATGGTTAACTCTTTAAAAGAAGTTATTAAGGACGAGGAAATTAGAATAGTTTGCAATCCTAATTACTTTCATGAAAAAATACAAATCTTCGAAGATGATCGAGACGATAGAGTAATAGAAATTATGAAACTAGTAATGGAAGTAAGTTATACAGAATCACCAGAATACAATGGAGAAGACTATAACGATATGATCTATGTTAACCAAGAAGGCAAACAATCTATTTTGATTTTAAACGATGGTATCATTGTTTGCGGATTTGATGCTTCTGATGAAATCTACAAACAATTCTGCGAGATGAGTGAAGAACTGACAGAAAATAGTGATGAAAATCTAATAGATAGAGAATGGGCTCTTACTTATTTAGAAGGACTTGTAGAGAACCAATAACTATAGCAATAGCAAAACACTTAAGGAGGAATGGATGTCATTCCTCCTTGTTATATTTAGATGTCACATTTGTCACAAAAAAATTTCTAAAGATGGTTGACATACTTGTAAAAAGGGGTATACTTAATATTGTAGTTAGCACTCAGGCGATGTGAGTGCTAATAAAAAAGGAGATGAGATTATGGACTTAACTGAAAGAAAACTGAAGATACTACAAGCCATAATCGGTGACTTTATCACTACAGCTGAGCCAGTGGGTTCGCGTACTCTTTCTAAAAAGTATGACTTGGGTATAAGCCCGGCGACTATTAGAAATGAGATGTCGGATTTGGAGGAAATGGGGTTGTTAACTCATCCACATACCTCTGCAGGAAGAGTTCCATCAGAAAAAGCCTATAGACTTTATGTTGATGAAATCATGAAAAAGCAAGAGCTTAGCAAAAGTCAAAAGGAAGTAATTTCAAAAGAACTTTATTCAAACATAACAGAACTTGACAGGACTATTGAACATGCTGCTAAGATATTGTCGCATATTACAAACTTAACTTCTTTTGCGATAACTCCAAGAGCAGATGAAGACTTATTGAAGGCAATCAACTTGCTTCCAATAGACGAGGAGACTGTTATACTTATGATAGTTGCCGAATCTGGTAAAGTATCAAATATGGCTTTGAAACCAAGATGTCAGTTTACTGATGAGATGCTTCGTATTTTATCAAAAAGCATGACATACAATTACAAAGGTAAAACAATAAACCAGGCACTTAAATCAGATATAGTACAACATTTTGAAAGCGATGTTGAAGCCATGAGCGGGCTTGCACGAAATATTATGCCAAACTTTGTTAAAACTTTGGAGCAAATGTTAAATGTAAACCTTTATATGGATGGCTTAACAAATATCTTCTCACTTCCCGAATACAACGACATTTCAAAAGCTCGTACATTTATGGAAGTTATGAATAAAAGAGAAGACTTGGCAAAGAAAATATCATGTAGAGATGATGGTGTTATGATTACTATCGGTACAGAAAACGAGGATGACCAGTTAAACGATTGTAGCTTGATAACAGCGACTTATCACATCGATGGTAGACTTGTTGGTAAGCTGGGAGTAATCGGTCCTACAAGGATGAGATACGGAGAGATAACTTCAGTAATTGAATATCTAACGGATAACATCACCAATACATTTAAAATAATGGGAGGCAAAGATGACGAATCAGAAAATGGAAAATGAAAACATTGAGGAAGTAACAGAGGAAGCTAAAGAAACAGCTGAAAATACTTGTGAAGAGGCTTGTGAAGAGCAGGCAGCAGAAACAAATGAAGAAGCTGATGCAAAAGAAAAAGCCGAAGATGAAGATCTTAATACAAAATATGTAAGACTTATGGCTGACTTCCAAAACTATAAAAAGAGAACAGAAAAGCAAAAAAGCGAAATACACGCTTATGCCAATGAAAAAATAGTAATTAAACTTCTTGAAGTTATGGATAACTTCGAAAGAGCTTTGATGATTGAAGATGAAAACATCAAAAGCTTCAAAGAAGGTATGGAACTTATTTTCAAACAGCTAAAAGACGTATTAGCTGGAGCAGGTGTTGTTGAAATAGAAGCAGAAAACGTAGTTTTCGATCCTAACTATCACAACGCTGTTATGATGGAAGATACAGACAAAGTTGAAAGCGGTATGGTTTCAGAAGTCCTACAAAAAGGATATACATTAAATGGTAAGGTTGTAAGACCTTCAATGGTAAAAGTAGCTAATTAATACTAAAGGTATTAATAAATAAATTAAGTAAAAAATAGAAATTTATAATAAAGGAGATAATAAAAATGGGAAAAGTAATAGGAATTGACTTAGGAACAACAAACTCATGCGTAGCAGTACTAGAAGGAGGAGATCCTACAGTAATCACAAACGCAGAAGGTAATAGAACTACTCCATCAGTAGTTGGTTTTGCAAAAAATGGCGAAAGACTTGTAGGTGAAACAGCTAAGAGACAGGCTGTAACAAACCCAGAAAGAACAATCGCTTCTATTAAGAGACATATGGGTGAAGACTACAAAGTAGAAATCGATGGAAAACAGTATACACCACAGGATATCTCAGCTATGGTTCTAGCTAAACTAAAATCAGACGCTGAAGGATACTTAGGTGAAAAAGTAACAGAAGCTGTAATCACAGTACCTGCTTACTTTACAGACAGCCAGAAACAGGCTACAAAAGACGCTGGTAAAATCGCAGGTCTAGATGTAAAGAGAATTATCAACGAACCAACAGCAGCAGCTTTAGCTTATGGTCTAGATAAAGAAGAAGGACATCACAAAATCCTAGTATACGACTTAGGTGGTGGTACATTTGACGTATCAATCCTAGAACTAGGTGATGGTGTATTTGAAGTACTAGCTACATCAGGTAACAACAAACTTGGTGGAGATGACTTTGATAACGCTCTACTAGATTTCATGGCTGATTCATTTGCTAAAGAAAACGGTATCGACTTAAGAAAAGATACAATGGCTCTACAGAGACTAAAAGAAGCAGCTGAAAAAGCTAAAAAAGAATTATCAAGTGCTCAGACAACAAATGTAAACCTACCATTTATCACTGTAAACGAAAATGGTCCTCTACATTTAAACATGGACATTACAAGAGCTAAATTCGATCAGTTAACTGCTCACTTAGTAGAAGCTACAATCGAACCAATGAGAAAAGCTATGGCAGATGCTGGAGTATCAACATCAGATCTTGCTAAAATCATCCTAGTTGGTGGTTCAACTCGTATCCCAGCTGTACAGGATGCAGTTAAGAAAATTACAGGTAAAGAACCATTTAAGGGTGTTAACCCAGACGAATGTGTTGCAGTAGGTGCTTCAATTCAGGCTGGTGTATTAACAGGTGAAGTAAACGACGTATTACTACTAGACGTAACTCCATTATCACTATCAATCGAAACTCTAGGTGGAGTTGCTACAAAACTAATCGAAAGAAATACAACAATCCCTACAAAGAAGAGCCAGATCTTCTCAACTGCAGCAGACAACCAGAATGCAGTAGATATCCACGTAATGCAGGGTGAAAGAGAAATGGCAGCAGGAAATATCACTCTAGGTAGATTCCAGCTAACAGGTATCCCAGCTGCACCTCGTGGAGTACCTCAGATCGAAGTAACTTTTGATATCGACGCAAACGGCATCGTAAATGTAAGCGCTAAAGACCTAGGAACAGGTAAAGAACAGAGCATTACAATCACATCTTCAACTAACCTTTCAGAAGATGAAATCAATGCAAAGGTAAAAGAAGCAGAACAGTTTGCTGAAGAAGATAAGAAGAGAAAAGAAGAAGTAGAAGTTAGAAACCAGGCAGAAACATTAGTTTACGAAACAGAAAAGAACCTAAAAGAACTAGATGGTAAACTTGACGAAAACGAAGTAAACGAAATCAACGCTGCTAAAGATGAACTAAAGAAAGCATTAGAAAACGGTACAGTAGAAGAAATCAAAGCTGGTATCGAAAAACTAACAGAACAGTTCCACAAAATGTCTACAAAGATGTATGAAGCAGCACAGGCAGCTCAAGCAGCTCAGGATGCTCAGGCTGGTCCAGATATGGGAGCTAACGCAGGCCCTGCAGACGATAATGTTGTAGACGCAGACTATGAAGTTGTAGATGAGGATGATAAATAATGGCAGAAAAAAGAGATTTTTATGAAGTCTTAGGTCTAAAAAAGGGAGCTTCTGAGGATGAAATCAAGCGAGCATTTAGAAAACTTGCTATGAAATATCATCCAGACAGAAACCCAGGAGACAAAGAGGCTGAAGAAAAATTCAAAGAAATCAACGAAGCATATAGTATCCTTAGTGATCCTGATAAAAAACAAAAATATGACCAGTTCGGCCATGCCGGTGTAGATTCAAACGCCGGCTTCGGCGGAGGTGGCGGATTCAGTGGATTTGGTGGCTTTGATGACATCTTCGATATGTTCGGCGGCATGTTTGGAGGTCGTGGAAACTTTGGTGGTCAGAGAAGAAACGGGCCAAGAAAAGGTGCAGATATTCAGAAGCATCTTGTAATTACATTTGAAGAAGCTGCATTTGGTGTTAAAAAGGAAATTAAGCTCACAAAGTATGTGAAATGTGAAAAGTGTAACGGAAGCGGAGCGGCACCAGGTACAGAAAAAAGAACTTGTCCTACTTGTAACGGAACAGGACAAGTTACAAGAACTCAGCAGACACCTCTTGGTGCATTTCAATCATCTTCACCATGTCCAGACTGTAATGGAACAGGTAGCATAATCGATACACCATGTCCAGATTGTAACGGAACAGGTAAGAAGCGTAAAACTGTAACAATTGCAGTTAATGTACCTGCTGGTGTAGATAACGAATCAGTAATTACTCTAAAAGGTCAGGGTGAACCAGGTGAAAATGGCGGTCCTGCAGGAGATTTATACATTGTAATCAGTGTAAAACCTCATAAGCTATACAAGAGAGCTGGACAGGATCTTCAGATAGAAATACCTATTACATTTGAACAGGCAGCACTTGGAGACGAAATCGTAGTTCCTACTCTTGAGGAAAAAGTTAAATACAAAATCCCAGCTGGAACACAGCCAGGAACAGTATTTAGACTAAAAGGCAAGGGTATTGTAAGTCCAAGAACTACTAGAAAAGGTGACCTATATGTAAAGGTTAACTTAGAAGTACCAACTAAGCTAACTTCTAAGCAGAAAAAAGCTATTAAGAAAATGTCAGATGAGGTAGATGTTAATTGCTACACAAAAAGACATGGATTTCTTGAATCAGTAAAGGAATTGTTCAAATAGTTAAATATGATGTAATTGACTAAACGAAACGAATGGATGTTTCTCTACAATTCGTAGGGAAACATCCATTTTATTTTTTATCTAAAGTAGCTAATGAAATACAACATAGTACTTAAAATCCAAAGTATTTTCTGTTATAATACAAGATGAGGTAATAGATATGGACACTTATGAATACATACATAAAGAAACATTAACCGATGAAAAGTTTTCTGACAATGTCCTAGCAATATGCGCTATAAATGCTACACTTAGAACAAAAGGTGTAATCAGCGTAGTTGGAGGACTGACAGACAGCATATCGGAAAATATACTGAGAAAAGAGACTCTGTCAAAAGGTGTAAAAGTCAACCAAGAAGAAGATGGAGTCATTCTTGACGTATATGTAATTTTAAAATATGGCAGCAAAATACCTGCTGTAGCTTGGGACATCCAAGAAAACGTAAAAAAAGAAGTTGAGAGTATGACTGATAAAAAAGTAAAAGCAGTCAATATTCATGTTCAAAAAATAAAATTAACAGATGAGAGAGGAAATAAATAAATGAATAAAGTAGAGGCAAGAGAACTTCTAATGCAAGCAGTATTTCAAATGGATATTCAAAAGGATCAAAGCAATGAGCTTCTAGAACGTCTAATCGTTGAAACAGAAGCAGAAAAAGACTTTGGCAGCTATATTAGAAGCACTTACGAAACACTTAGAAGAAATCTTGAAGAAATTGATAGAACAATTAACAGATATTCAAGAAACTGGGATGTTAAACGTATGCCAAAAACAGATCTTGCAATCTTAAGATTGGCAGTTTGCGAAGTATTGTTTTGCGATAACATCATAGACGCTGTCGCTATAAATGCAGCAGTTGAAATGGCTAAAAAGTATTGCGATGACGATGCTAGCAAATTTATTAACGGTATACTAGGTAGTATTTCAAGAAGTAAAGATGCGTAATTATTATTTAGGTATCGATACGAGCAACTATACCACTTCTGTTGGTTTAGTTGACCAGTTTGGCAATGGAATTGCAGATAAGCGTAAGCTGTTAACAGTAAAAAAGGGCAATCGTGGGTTGCGACAATCCGAGGCTTTTTTCCAACATATAGAAAACATACCTGATCTTTACGAAGAAGCAATAAAAGATATTGACAAATCACAGATTAAGTGTGTTTGTGTTTCATCACGACCTAGAAGTGTTGAAGGTTCATATATGCCAGTTTTTAAGGCCGGAATGGCAGTTTCGCAAGTCATAGCAGCTTCTCTAGGCGTACCACTTTTTACGTGCTCCCATCAAGAAGGACATATGAAAGCCATTACAGCTTTTAATAATGTTGGAGACGACTTTATCTGCTACCATATGTCAGGCGGCACAACTGAAATATTAGATGTACATTACGATCAAACTTTAAAAAAATACCATACTAAAATTATTGGAGGAACACTTGATATTTCCTTTGGACAATTAATCGATAGAGTTGGAGTAGCTTTAGGCATGTCATTTCCAGCAGGTGCACAAATGGATAATTTAGCACAATCAGCAAAACAATTTGATTTAAAAGTTAAACACATAAAAGTAAAAAATTTGGACTTTAACTTATCCGGCATTGAAACACAGCTAATAAAATCAATTGAAAATAACTGTCCAGAAGCGATTGCAAAGGAATTGTTTACAAAAATAAATTTATGTTTACAAAAAACTGTAGACAACTTGCAAATGCAAGGAAATAATAAAAAAATTGTTTTTGTAGGAGGAGTTTCTCAAAGTAAATATATAAGAGACAATATTGATAGAGAAATTATTTTTGGTAAATTTGGTTCAGACAATGCCATAGGAACAGCTTTAATTGGAGGAGAGATTTATGGCGGTAAGACCTATTAAGGTTAGTCAATTAAATAATTATATAGGCAGGATAATAGAAACAGATCCATTGATTGGAAATGTCAGCGTTGTCGGTGAAGTTTCCAACTTAAAATACCACAGTACAGGTCATATCTATTTTTCACTTAAAGATGAAACTAGTACTATTAAATGTTTTATCCATAGTAAAAATGCAGAAAATTTAAGATATCAATTAGCTGAAGGTATGGAAATAGTTGCAGCTGGATATATTTCAGTATTTGAAAGAGGCGGCTATTATTCGTTTAATATAAAAGATTTGGAAGTATCCGGCCAGGGTTCACTTGCAATTGCATTTGAAAAAATAAAGCAAAAATTAGAAAAAGAGGGTCTTTTTTCATATGAGTATAAAAAGGAATTACCTTTTTTTCCTAAAAAGATTGCACTTGTTACTTCTGAGACAGGGGCAGCTGTCCAGGATATGTTAAAAATAATAAAAAGTAGAAACAATATTGTAGATGTTTTGATATATCCTGTTTTAGTACAAGGCCCTAATGCAGCTGGTGAAATTGCAAAGGCCATTTATGATATCAATGAAAACTTAAAAGATATAGATGTTATGATTGTCGGCAGAGGAGGAGGCTCAATGGAAGACCTTTGGGCTTTTAACGAAGAAGTAGTTGCGAGAGCAATTTTTGATTCGGATATACCTGTGATTTCGGCAGTTGGACACGAAATAGACTTTACAATTGCAGATTTTGTAGCAGATAAAAGAGCTGAAACACCAACAGCAGCAGCTGTTATGGCAGTTCCAGATATAGAAAAATTAAAGTTAGACCTTTTATCTTTAAAAGAAAAAAGCTACGAAATACTGTTTAATTACGTAGAGCGAAATAAAAATAAATTAAGTTTACTTAAAGCTAAACTTGATAGTATAAATCCACAGCGAATTATTGATATTGGTTACGGTGCAGTTTTAGATGACAATCGTAAACTAATAAGATCCATAAAAGATATTTCTGTAAGCGATACTATAACTATTATGCTTAGCGATGGAGAAATAACTGTGGAAGTAAAAAAAGTCAAGGAGGCGAAGTAAATGAGCGAAAAGAATTTAAACTTTGAAGAAGCATTAAAAGAATTCGAAGAAATTTTAAATCAGCTAAACAATACTGATTTATCTATAGATGAAGCTATAAAAATGCACGAAGAAGCATTGGAAAAATATAAAGTATGTGAAGAAATACTAAATACTACTTCACAAAAAATTGAAATTTATAAAAAAGAACAGGAGGCCCAAAATGTCTAATGTTAAATATGATGAATATAAAAAATTAGTAGATAAACACTTGCTGGACTTTTTACCAGAAATAGATCCAAAAAGCGAAACTATTTACGATGCTATGTCTTACAGTCTAAAAGCAGGCGGCAAAAGACTAAGACCAGTTTTAGTTTTAGCAGCATGTGATTTTTGTGGTGGAGATATAAAAAGTGCATTGCCTTACGCACTTGCAATCGAATATATTCATACATATTCTTTAATACATGATGATTTACCTTGCGTTGACAATGACGATTTAAGACGTGGAGTACCAACAAATCATGTAGTCTTTGGAGAAGCTATGGCAACTCTTGCAGGAGATGGACTTTTAAATTCAGCTTTTGAAGCGATGTTTAAAGATATGCTTCTTGATTTTGACAATGAAAAAGTATTAAAATGCAAAGTTAGAGCAGCCAGCACTATTTGTAAAGTAGCAGGTTGCAGGGGCATGATTGCAGGACAGGTAGCAGATATCGAAGCTGAAAATACTGTATGCTCAAAGGAGATGTTAGACTATATACACACAAACAAGACAGGTGCTATGATAGTAGGAGCAATACAGGCAGGAGCTCATATAGGTAATGTTTGTGAAAGAGATTTGAGAGCTTTAACAGAATACGCTGAAAATCTAGGACTTGCATTTCAAATTTGTGACGACATTTTAGATGTAGTTGGAACTACAGAAGAACTAGGTAAAAATGTTGGACATGATGAAGAAACAAATAAGTCAACTTATCCAGCGTTGTACGGCTTAGAAAAATCAGAAGAAAGATTTAAAGAATTAAATCAAAAAGCAATTGATGCACTAAAAGATTATGGAGAAGAAGCAGATTTCTTTAGATTTTTAGTGAAAAAATTGGAAAATAGAAGAAAATAATAGAAGGTAGAAATTTTTATGAAAAGCAATATATTGGATTACAATTTTCCTGATGACTTAAAAAAGATGAGTGTAGATGAAATGGAATTGCTGGCAATCCAAATAAGAGAATTTTTGGTTGATAAAGTTTCCAAAACTGGAGGCCATTTGGCTTCTAATCTTGGAGCAGTTGAGCTAACACTAGCTTTACACTACTTTTTCAACCCTCCAAAAGATAAGATTATATGGGATGTGGGACATCAATCTTATGTTCATAAAATCTTAACTGGCAGAGCAGATGCTTTTGACACTTTGAGAAAATTTAACGGTTTAAGTGGTTTTCCAAAAACTTGCGAAAGCGAATACGATGTTTATGACACAGGTCACAGCAGCAACTCCATATCTCTTGCAGCAGGTTTTGCAGCAACTAGAGATCTATCAGGAGATGACAACGAAATAATCGCAGTTATCGGCGACGGATCATTGACAGGAGGACTTTCTTACGAAGGATTAAACAACTTAGGCTACTCAAAATCAAAAGCCATAATAATTTTAAACGACAACGGGATGTCAATTGGACAAAATACAGGTGGACTTTCAAGACATCTTAGCAAAGTGAGAGTATCTAAAGGTTATCTTGATTTTAAATCAGGACTAGGACATGCTCTTAAAAAGGTACCAGCAGTTGGTGATAATTTATACAATGGAGTAAGTAAACTTAGAGACCATTTAAAATACACACTAGTTGATGGTGTTATGTTTGAACAACTTGGATTTACTTATATGGGGCCTATTGACGGTCATGATATACATGATCTTTTATACAATTTTAAACTAGCAAAAGCCTCAAAAGATTCGGTTATTATGCATATTGTTACAAAAAAAGGTAAAGGATATGGCAACGCCGAAAGAAATCCAAGTAAATTCCATGGTATTGGAGCATTTGATAAAACTACAGGAGAAGTATTATCAAAATCAAAATATAAAAGTTATTCTTCAGTATTTGGAGATAAATTAGTTGAATTAGCAGAGGAAAATGATAAGATTTTAGCTATTTCCGCTGCAATGGTCGAAGGCACAGGCTTAAAAGAATTTTTCAAAAAATATCCTAAGAGAAGTTTTGATGTAGGTATTGCCGAAGAACATGCGGTGGCATTTGCAGGAGCAGCTGCAAAAAACGGATATAAACCAGTAGTTGCAATTTATTCCACATTTTTACAGCGCGCTTACGACAATATTATTATAGACGTTTGTTTGCAAAATGCCCCAGTAGTATTTGCAATAGATAGAGCAGGCAATGTAGGTGCAGATGGGGAAACTCATCACGGGTTATTTGATATCTCATATTTAAAAAACATACCTAACTTGCAAGTTTTATCGCCGGCAAATGGCAAAGAGCTAGAAGAAATGTTACAGTATGCTATTTCATACGATGGACCAATTGCAATTAGATATCCAAGAGGTGATGATGGCGGAATGACTCTTCCTGATGTCAAAGTTTCAGATGGAGCTTTAGAATTATCTCAAGGCAAAGACGGTCAAATTTGGGCCGTTGGCAATATGTTAAAAAATGCAATAGAAGCTGCTAAAATACTTGAAACACAAGGAATACAAGTAGGAGTAACAAATGCTAGATGGATATCTCCTATGGATTATACAAAACTTGAAAAATCAGCAGAAGCAAATAAATACATATTTACAATTGAAGATGGAATAACTAAAGGTGGATTTGGCGAATCCGTATCAGCATTTATATCAAGCAAAAAATTCGATACACATGTTTTAAACATAGGATGGCCAAGACAGTTTATAGACCATGGATCGACCGCAGAACTTATGGAAAAATACCAACTTGATCCAAAAAATCTAGCAGAAAGGATAAAAGAATTCATTGAAAGATAGACTTGATGTGCTACTTGTAAACAAAGGACTGTTTACAAGTAGAGAAAAAGCAAAAGCCGCAATTATGGCAGGTATAGTATACGTAGATGGACAAAAAGTAGATAAAGCAGGCACTTCAATAGATGTGACAAGTGAAATATTTGTAAAAGAAAACTTATGTCCATATGTAAGCCGCGGCGGATTAAAATTAGAAAAAGCAATGGAGTTATTTAACTTCGATTTAGAAAATACTATCTGTGTTGATATGGGCGCATCAACAGGAGGTTTTACTGATTGTATGCTACAAAAAGGTGCAAAAAAAGTTTATGCTATCGATGTAGGTTACGGTCAATTAGATTACAAACTTCGTATTGATGAGAGAGTTGTAAACATGGAAAAAACAAATATTAGATATATGGATACAGCTCTTATAAAAGAACCAGCAAACTTTATTAGCATAGATGTTTCATTTATTTCATTATCACTGATTTTACCAGTTGCAGCAAAAGTACTTGCTGATGATGGCTCAATTGTTTGCTTAGTTAAGCCACAATTTGAAGCAGGAAGAGAGCAAGTAGGCAAAAAAGGTATAGTTAGAGATAAAAATGTACATAAAGAGGTAATAGAAAAAGTAGTATCTTTTGCAAAAGATAACAACCTTTATCCAGCAGGTTTAACATTTTCACCTGTTACAGGAGCAAAAGGAAATATTGAATACCTATTGTATTTGACTAAAACTCCAAATGAGCTACCAGTTGATGCAATAGATAACGTTGTTTCAGACTCTCACAGAGAGCTTGATAAATAGTCACTTATATCATTTATTATTTTAAAAAGGAGAGAACAAAATGGAACTATCAAACAGAGTGCAAGCAATGCAATTTTCACCAATCAGAAAATTCAATCCAATCGCTCAGAAGGCAAAAGACAATGGTAAAAAAGTTTATCATCTAAACATCGGTCAGCCAGATGTTGAAACACCAGCATGTTTTATGGAAGCTATTAAAAACTTTGATCAAAAAGTTATCGCTTATGCTGAATCAGGTGGATTAACTGTTTTACAGGATGCTATTATTGACTATTTTAAACAGTACAATATGGATTACACAAGAGATGATATCATTATTACATCTGGTGGTTCAGAAGCATTAACTATGATATTTTTAACAATTATAAATGATGGAGACGAGATTTTAATCCCTGAGCCATTCTACACAAACTACCACACATTTGCTACTTCAGCAGGCGGTAAAGTTGTACCTATTACTACAAAAGCAGAAGATGGTTACCACTATGCTAAAAGAGAACAGATCGAAGCAGCTATTACTCCAAACACAAAAGCTATCTGCTGTATTTCACCAGGAAACCCAACTGGTACAGTTTTAACTTTAGATGAAATCAAACTAATCGGAGAAATCGCTAAAGAACATGACCTATACATTATCGCAGACGAAGTATACAGAGAATTTGCTTATGATGGTAGAGAAGCTACTTCATTTGGAATGGTAGATGATATCGCTGACAGAGTTATTATCGTTGACTCTGTATCAAAGAGATTCTCAGCTTGCGGAGCTAGAGTTGGTTGCGTAGTTTCAAAAAACAAAGATGTAATGCAGGGAATTATGAAAATTGCACAGGGTAGACTTTGCGTACCAACAGTAGACCAGATTGGTGCAGCTGCTCTTTATAAATTACCATCTTCATACTACGATGAAGTAAAAGCAGAATACTGCGCAAGAAGAGATGTAGTTTACGAAGAACTAATGAAAATTCCTGGAGTTGTTTGTCAGAAACCAGGTGGATCATTCTATATCACAGCTAAACTTCCAGTAGACAACATTGAAGATTTCCTAATGTTCTTACTAGAAGAGTTTGAAGACAACGGTGAAACAGTTATGTTCGCACCAGCTGAAGGCTTCTATGCTACACCAGGTTTAGGTAAAGACGAAATGCGTATCGCTTACGTATTAAATCAGGAAGATATGAGAAGAGGCGTAGAACTAATTAGACTAGGTCTAGAAGCTTACAACAAAAAGAATAAATAAATTTACGAAGTGAAATAAGGAGGAATTTAATTTATGGCATTATCACCAATGATGCAACAGTATATTAATATTAAAGAAGAATATAAAGATTGTATTTTGTTTTTTAGGCTCGGAGATTTTTACGAGATGTTTTTCGATGATGCTATAAAAGCCTCCAAAGAACTTGAACTAACATTGACAGGCAAAAATTGCGGAATGAAAGAGAGAGCACCTATGTGCGGAGTTCCTTTTCATTCCGCTGATGCCTATATTGCTAAACTTGTAGAAAAAGGATATAAAGTTGCTATTTGTGAACAAGTTGAAAATCCTTCTCAAACTAAAGGTCTAGTTAAAAGAGAAGTTGTTCAAATAGTTACACCTGGTACAGTAACTAACAGCAGTAGTCTTGTGGAAGTTGAAAACAACTTTTTAGCTTCTGTATTTGTCGACAAAGATTTTATCGGCTTTTCATACTGTGATATTACTACAGGTGAAATAAATGCAAGCGAATTTAGAGGAGAAAATTGTCACAACACTCTTTTAAATGAAATTGTAAGAGTGCAGCCAAAGGAAATTTTAATCAATGAAGAGGCTGACCTTTATATCGATATAGAAAATATCAAGATTTATGCCGATTGCTTTATAACTGTTTTAAATACAAACTATTATGGCAAAACTTCACTTGAAAAAGCTATATTAAGACAATTTGAAAACTCATCTCTAATAGGTCTTGGTATTGAAGATAAATCTGGACTAATAGGAGCTTTAGGTGCACAGCTTCTTTACTTGTTTGAAACACAAAAACAAAACCTTGCCAATATTACTAGCTTAAATATTTACACAGTTGGAAATAGTATGGCTTTGGATAAAGCAACAATTAAAAACTTAGAATTAACAGAAACTTTATTTGAAAAAAAGGTTCAAGGTTCATTGTTAGGTGTACTTGATAAAACTCATACAGCTATGGGTGGCCGAAAAATAAAACAGTGGCTTAGAGAACCTTTAAATAATTTAGAAGAAATCAAAATGCGTCTTGATTGTGTAGAGTATCTAGTTGATGAATTTATGGTACGAAACAATATAAAAGAAAGTCTTAAAGCTATTTATGATTTTGAGAGACTTGCAAGCCGCATAGCTTATGGTAGCGCTAATGGCAAAGATTTGGCAGCTTTAAAAAGTTCCCTTTACGTGTTACCAGAAATAAAATATGATATTGAAAATACTGACATCGAGTTATTGGATAAATTAGATGATGAACTTGATGTTTTAGAAGATATACATGACTTAATAGAAAATGCTATTGTTGATGATCCTCCATTTTCCGTAAGAGAAGGAGGCATAATAAAAGTAGGATACAGTCAAGAGTTAGACCAATTGAAAGATTCCATAAAGGATGCACAAGAATGGATTTCAAATCTAGAAAATGTGGAAAGAGAGAAAACTGGCATTCCTAATTTAAAAGTTGGATATAACAAAGTCTTTGGCTACTATCTTGACGTTACTAAGTCACATATGGAAAAAGTGCCAGAGCACTACATCAGAAAACAAACTTTAGCGAATTCCGAAAGATACATAACGCCGGAGTTAAAGGAAACAGAAGCCTTGGTTTTAAACGCCGAAGGCAAAATCAATGAAAAAGAATATCAGCTTTTTACTGAAATCAGAGAAAAAATTAAAACTCAAATTTTGCGAATACAAAAAACCTCAAAAGCGATTTCAACTTTGGATGTGTTGACTTCTTTTGCAGAGGTAAGTTACAACAACGGATATGTTAAACCTGAAATGACTGACAGCGATCAAATTATAATTGAAAAAGGTAGACATCCGGTTATAGAACAAACTGTAAAAGACGGTGTTTTTGTTGCAAACGATGTTTATTTAAACAGAGATGAAGCATCGTTGCTGCTGATTACCGGTCCAAATATGTCTGGAAAATCAACTTATATGAGACAGACAGCTCTAATCGTTTTAATGGCTCAATCAGGATGTTTTGTTCCATGCGAAATGGCTAAAATCGGTTTAGTGGACAGGATTTTCACTCGTATAGGTGCCAGCGACAATTTAGCTGGTGGTCAAAGCACGTTTTATGTTGAAATGAGCGAACTTGCGTATATTTTAAACAATGCAACTAGCAAAAGTTTAGTGATTTTAGATGAGATAGGCAGAGGCACAAGCACTTACGATGGGCTTTCAATTGCTTGGGCAGTTGCCGAATACCTTTGCAAGTCAGATAAAAAAATACGAACATTGTTTGCATCTCATTATCACGAGTTAACTGCTCTTGAAAAAACTACTATGGGCTTTAAAAACTTAAATGTTGATGTTGCAGAGGAGAATGGCAATATTGTCTTTTTGCACAAGATTGTTGAAGGTAGTGCATCTAGAAGCTACGGCATACATGTAGCCAAAATAGCTGGAGTGCCAAAGGAACTGCTGGAACGTGCTGAAGAAAAACTTGATGAACTGGAAAACAATGACAATAAAAAGCTGGATTTTCAAGAAGAACAAATTTCATTTAAATTTTAGGTAAATTATGATAAGAGTATTAGATAAAAGTATAGCAGATAAAATTGCAGCAGGAGAGGTTGTTGAACGACCTCTTTCTATTATAAAAGAACTAGTTGAAAATTCTATTGATGCATGTGCAACTAAAATTGTAGTTGAAATAAAAGATGGAGGTAAAACTTATATAAGAGTTACCGATGACGGAGTAGGTATTGAACCAGAAGATTGTGAAAAAGCTTTTATGAGACATGCTACTTCTAAAATACAATCTGCCGAAGATTTAAATCGCATTAGCACCTTAGGTTTTAGAGGTGAAGCTTTAGCTAGTATCTGCGCCGTGTCTAGAACAGAACTTTTAACTAAAAAGAAAGAACTAAAAACAGGTAAAAGAATACTTATAGAGGGAGGTCAAATAGTTGAAAACCAAATGTACGGATGTCCAGATGGTACAACTATGGTAGTAAGAGACTTATTTTACAATACACCTGCTCGACTTAAGTTTTTAAAATCGAAAAAAACCGAAAGCAGTGCAGTTGTTGAATTTGTAACTCAAATAGCTCTTGCTTATCCTCAAATAAAAATACGTATGATCAACAATGACAAAATACTTTTTGCTACAAATGGAAAAGGCGATAGACTTAAAACTATTGAGACTTTAACAAGCAAAGTACATACTTCAGCTTTGATACCATTTAAGTATGAAAATCAAGGCATTCATTTAGAAGGATACGTATCTGGACCTGGAGAAAGTAAAAGTTCTAGAAAAAATCAAATATTTTTTGTAAATGGCAGAGTAGTAAATAGCAAAGTTATAGAAAAGGGAATTAATCAAGCATACAGCGATAGACTTTTTGAAGGAAGGTTCCCAATTTGTTATTTATTTTTAAATGTTGAACCAGAAACAATGGATGTAAATATCCATCCTAATAAAAAAGAAGTAAGGTTCTATGACGAAACAGTAATTTCAGAAACTGTGAGAAGTGGTATAATAACAGCATTGAATTCAGTAGATGCTGTACCGGAAATAAAAGAAAAACCTCTGCAGCAAAATATTTTCAAAGAAGCCATAAACGAAAAACCTGTTGAACAACAGATCGATACAAACATGGTAACTAAAAGTATTGACGTTTTAGCAAACTTTGAGAAAAAACGTAAATTAGACAATTATAATTCAGACAGAGATTTAGATATTATAAAAGAAAAAGTTGACATAAATAATATATTGACTACTTATGAAAAAAACAGTCAAACAGTAGAAGAAACACCAAAAGTCGAAGTTAGACAGCAAATGAAATTTGATTTTACAAAGTTAAAAATCGTAGGTCAGTTTTTCAATACCTACATAGAACTTTGCGATGACGATACAATCTATTTTATAGATCAACATGCTGCTCACGAACGTGTCTTTTTCGAAAAATTTTTAAATCAGTACAATGAAAGTGAAAAACACAGTCAACAAATTATGATACCGATTATGCTAAATGTAAATCACAGCGATAAAGAGTGTGAAGAACAGTGGCTAAAAGTTCTAAGAAAGGTAGGTTTTACAATAGAAGAATTCGGCCCTCTTTCATATAGAGTAACAGAAATTCCAATGTTTTTTAAACTTACTGAAGCAACTGATTTTCTAAATGATTACATAGATAGCATAGGAGATTACAAAGACTTTGAGGATAAAAAAACATTAGATAAAATTGCAACAAAAGCTTGCAAAGCTGCAATTAAAGCAAACGATAAAATTTCTACAGAAGAAATAAAAAGCTTATTAAAAGATATGAGCTATTGTGATAATCCTTTTTCTTGTCCTCATGGCAGACCAGTTTTTATAAAAATAACTAAATCAGATATGGAAAAGAGATTTAAAAGAACATGAGTAAGATTATAGTAGTAGCAGGGCCTACAGCTGTAGGCAAAACAGAATACGCAATAGAAATCGCAAAAGCTTTCAATGGAGAAATAGTTTCTTGTGATTCAATGCAGCTATATAAATACATGGATATTGGTTCTGCAAAACCAACACCAGAAGAACAGGCAGCAGTTAAACACTATCTTGTCGATGAGATAGATCCAAAAGAAGAATTTTCTGTTGCTATTTATCAAAAAATGGCCAAAGAAGCCATTAGCGAAATTTTAGAAAAAGGCAAAATCCCTGTAATTGCAGGAGGTACAGGACTTTATCTAAATTCTATACTGTATGATATGGATTTTGGCAAAACAAATATGGATAAAGGTATAAGAGCCAAATATGAGGAACTTGCTTACAAGCAAGGTGTAGATGCACTTTATGATATTTTAAAAGAAAAAGATCCTGATGCAGCAAAAAGAATACACAAAAACAATGTAAAAAAAGTTATTAGAGCTATAGAAGCAGTTGAAGTTTCAGGCAAAAAATTAAATGACTTTAAAAATGATATTAAACCTAATACGGATTATGATCCTATTATGATTTGTCTAAACAGAGACAGAGAAGAATTATACGATAGGATTAATAGAAGAGTAGATATCCTAGTTGAAAAAGGATTGTTAGACGAAGTAAAAAACCTAATGGATATGGGATTTACTTCTGAAAATATAGCTATGAAAGGTATTGGATACAAGGAAATAATCGATTATTTCAATGGACAATACGATTTGGATTATGCGATTGAACTTGTAAAGAGAAATACTCGCAGATATGCAAAGCGCCAAATAACTTGGTTTAAGCGTTATGAAGATATGAAGTGGTTTAATTTATCTGAAACAACTTTAGAGGAAATTATTTCATGGATAAAAAGAAGTATGTAAAAATACAAAACAAAAGTGACAAACCGGATAATATAGTTTTAAAAGAATACGAAATAACAAGTCAGTGCGAAGCTTTAGAAAAGCAGATGCCAAACTTTTTAAGAGGGTATTTTGCATATTTAAAAGGAAATGTTCTCCCTATGACAAGACTTGCCTATCTACATGATGTTATGTTCTTTTTCAATTATCTTATAAAAGAGACAGATTTAACAAATGCAGATGTGCCCAAAAATATTACATTGGAAGAACTAAACAATATAAAGGCTGTAGATGTAAATATATTTATAGATTATTGTCGAAAATATACAATCGAAAATGACAAAGCAGTTTATGTTTATGAAAACAACAATAAATCTTTAGCTCGCAAAAAATCATCTATTTCCGTTATGTTTAAGCAACTTTATAGAGATGAATTAGTTGAAAAAAATATAACAGACGGGTTTGATCCAATTAGACTTCCCAAGTCTGGTGAAAAAGAAATCAAGGCTTTAGAAGATGATGAAGTTATGATTATGTTAGATGCAGTATCTACCGGTGCAGGTTTGACGAAAAAGGAACATCAGTACTGGGAAAAAACTAAAAAGCGCGACAAAGCCATTCTTATACTATTTTTAACATATGGCTTGCGATTATCCGAACTCCAACAGCTTAATATCTCATCTTTTAATTTTAGAAGGGGAGAATTTAAGATATACCGCAAACGCGGAAAAGAGTCAATTATGCCATTGAATGAGTCGGTAACAATGGTTGTAAATGATTACATCGAAAATGAAAGAAAAGAAATTGAAGATGAAGACGCTCTGTTTTTATCACTTCAAGGTAAGAGAATGACAGATAGGCAAATTCGTCAGCTTGTTAAAAAATACACATCTATCGGGTTAAACACTTCTCGAAGTGCTGGCTACAGTCCTCACAAATTAAGGGCAACAACAGCCACAAGTTTAATTGCAAGAGGCAACTCGATATTTGATGTACAAGCACTTTTAGATCACGAACAAGTTACAACTACACAGCTTTATGCTTCCCATAAAAAAAATGTAAAACGAGATTTAGTAAAAGATTTCGAATGGGAAAAAGAAAGAAGAGAAGGTTTAAATAAGGAGTAAAAAATAAATGCAACAAAACACGTTTAACTTACTTAAAGAGCAGTTTAAAATCGATGAAAAAGTTTTAAATCTAGTAGATGAAGCTGAAAAGGAAATTGAAAATCAGACTTCACAGATAGATGATATTGCAGCATACAATCAGTACAAAGTATTAGCAGCATTCCAAAAAAATAGAATTTCAGATATGCATTTTGCTTGGAATACTGGATATGGTTACGATGATGCAGGTAGAGATGCTATCGAAAGAATATACGCTGATGTTTTCAATTGTGAGGCGGCATTGGTTAGAACACAAATTGTTAATGGAACTCATGCTTTAAGTTTAACACTACAGGGTATATTAAGACCAGGAGATGAAATGATTTATGTTTCTGGTGGTCCTTATGATACACTTGAAGAAGTAATTGGTATAAGAGGCGAGGGCATGGGCTCTTTAAAAGAATTTGGTATTTCTTATAAGCAAGTTGAACTAAAAGACGGCGAACTTGATCTAGAAGCTATCAAAGAAGCAATCTCAGAAAAAACAAAAATGGTATGTTTACAGAGAGCTACTGGATATGCATGGAGAAATGCAATTACAATTGAGCAAATTGAGCAATGTGTTAAAGCAGTAAAATCTGTAAGAGATGACATAATTATGATGGCTGATAATTGCTATGGTGAGTTTTTAGATACAAAGGAACCGACAGATGTTGGAATTGACGTAATGGCTGGATCACTAATCAAAAATCCAGGTGGTGGATTGGCATTATCCGGTGGTTATGTTGTAGGCAAAAGAGAGTTAATTGAAAAAATCGCTTATCGTTTAACTTGTCCAGGCATCGGTAGTGAATGCGGTTTGACTTTTGGTCAGACAAGAACTATGATGCAGGGATTATTCCTAGCACCAAAAGTAGTAAATGGAGCTATAAAAGGAGCTATTCTTTGTGGTAAAGTTTATGAAAAATTAGGGTTTGATATTTGCCCTAAAGTTGAAGACAAGAGAAGTGACATCATACAAGCAATCAAACTTGGATCACCTGAGGCAGTTGTTGCATTTTGCCAAGGTATACAAGCAGCTGCACCTATTGATGCTCATGTTTCTCCAGAGCCTTGGGATATGCCAGGATATGAAGATCCAGTTGTTATGGCAGCTGGTGCATTTATCCAGGGTTCTTCAATAGAATTAAGTGCAGATGCGCCTATTAGAGAACCTTATATTGTATATTTCCAGGGTGGTCTAACATACGAACATTCAAAGTTCGGAGTAATTAAATCACTACAGGAATTATATAAAAGAAGCTTAGTAAGATTATGAGTAAGATTAAAGAATTAAACGAAAATAAAGTTTTTAAAACAAGTAAAGCGTTATTAAAATTAGGCATACTAATTGGAATTTTATTTGGTATACCACTTTATATCTATTTCTTTCACAAAGATTGGATAGTTACTATGTCAAGTTTAGACAATGTAACAGCATTTTTTGAAGCCAACAAAGGCAAGATGATAGGCACATATCTTGCAGCACAATGTGCGCAAATTGTAATATGTGTTATTCCAGGTCAATGGCTTCAAATTGCAGCAGGATATTTTTTCGGTGTACCATTTAGCTTCCTATTATCATTAGTAGGAGCTTTATTAGGATCAGTGATAACCTATTATTTAGCAAAAATTTTAGGTCACGATGCTGTCCATCTATTTTTCGGTGAAGAAAAAATTAAAACTATGATACATAGGCTTAATAGTAAAAAAGCTACAATCATTATATTTTTAATATTTTTAATACCAGGTGTGCCTAAAGATCTATGTAACTACGCAGCAGGATTGTCTGAGATGAAACTAAAGCCATTCCTAATTGTGTCACTTATTGGACGTTCTCCTGGCATGATTGGAAGTATAGTTATAGGTAGACAAATAGCTACTGGTAGTTACGGTGCAGCAATTGCAGTAGGTGTAGTTGCTGTGGTATGCTGTATTTTGGGAGTAATATACAGAGAAAGATTAAATAAGTTTATGGATGGTATGTATGATAAATACATAGGTGAAGAAAATGAAGAAACAACAGTTAAAAATTAATAGAAATTTTTTAGATTCGGTCGCAAAAAATCGATTTGCCCAAATTTCTAAACAAGCAGAATTATGGGACGATATTTATGATAAAGTAAAAGATAAATTGGAACCAAGATGCCAGTATGTTATTTTCGATGATATAAAAATTGAAGGAAATATACTCCATATAGGTGATCAGCAAATAGAAGGAAACTATTTTTCAACAATTCCAAAAGAAATAATAGGACAAGCTGCTATGTATGTGCTAACAATCGGCGATATTGCTGATGAAAATGAAAGTGTACTAAACAGCACTTTGATCGATATGATAGGTACAGCATATATTGACGCTATGCGCGATTTGTTGCGTATGGAATTTCAGGAAGAAGACTATCTGGTTAGCGGTTCAGTTGCTCCAGGTCTAGAAGGAATGGCATTATCTGAAATCTCAAAGTTTGATGCGGTTCTTGACTTTGCTTCTTTGGCTATAAATTTAAACGACAGCTTTGTTATGGTACCGGAAAAATCAGCAGCAGGATTGTATTTCTTTTTTAACGAAGAACATCCTGTTAGCACAAATAGTTGTGCGACATGTATGGCAAGGGGTCATGGATGTAATTTCTGTTCAGTAAAAGGAGAGTAATATGTTTAACTGCAATGGTAATTGTAGTCAATGTGGTAAATGTAGAAATTTACACGAAGATAAAATTTTAAAGGAAATCCGTTTGCCAAAAGATTTTACTTTTGATGTGAAAAAAGGCGAATACGGAGTTGCTTTTGATATTGGAACAACAACAGTTGTAGGGGCTTTATGGTCATTTGAAGACGGCAAATTGTTATCTCAAAAAGGGGCGAACAATCCTCAAAGACAGTTTGGAGCAGATGTAATATCTCGAATTTCCTACTGCATAGGTAGTCACGAACGTATATTCGCATTGCAGCATCCCCTTCGTATGACTATTCGTTCTATGATAATTGAAATGTGCAAAGATGCCAATATCGATTTAAATGATCTTCAATGTGTAACTTTTTGCGGCAATACAACTATGATGTTGTTGTTTGCAGGAATGCCTGTTGATGGCATTGCAGCATATCCATTTACTCCAGATCATATTGATGGCATGGTTGTAAAAAGCAAATTTGATACTTATGATATAGACGGATTTTTACTACCAAATATAGGAGGCCATATTGGTGGTGATATTTCAGCCGGTCTAATTAGCACCCGCTTATATGATTTTGATGGAAACGCAATGTTAATAGATATAGGTACAAATGGTGAAATCGTTTTAAAAGCAAACGGTAAACTTTATGGGTTTTCAACTGCGGCAGGACCAGCATTTGAAGGTGCCAATATAAAATGTGGCATGTCAGGTACTCAAGGTGCTATAGAAGCCTTTGAATTTACCAACGATGATGTAAAATACAAAACAATAGGGGATAGTGATCCTATTGGCATCTGTGGTTCAGGTATTATGTCCGCAATTTGTCAAATGTTGGATAATAATTTAATAGATGAAGACGGAAAACTAGTTTCTTTTGAAACTTTTACTAGGTTTAATCCTTTTTCATCTCTTAAATCTAGAATACGTGATGATGAATTTGTACTTGTATATAGAGATGATCAACCAGATATAGTTATCACTCAAAATGATATTAGAGAGTTGCAATTGGCTAAGGCTGCAATTAAAGCAGGTATAAATATATTGCTTGAAGAAACAGGCTGCGACCTTGATGAATTGGATACTATTTATCTAGCTGGTGGTTTTGGTATAAATACGCCTGTTGAAACTTTAATACAAATTGGAGTGATACCTCAAATTGATGAGGAAAAGGTTAATCTTGTTGGTAACTCTGCACTTGCAGGAGCTTCAATGGTACTTTTAAGTAAAAAAGAAAAAGAGTTATGCGAAGAGATTTCTAAAAAAATAACAAGAATAGAATTAAGCACTTTAAATAATTTCCAAGATGAATTTTTAAGTTCATTATCATTTGAAAATTAGGATTTTTGGTTCTTTTTAAAATGGTGTTGGTGAAGAGATTCAAGCAGCCTTTTGGCTGCTGTGGATCTCTTTTTTTGATAAAGTTTTTTAGTAAGATGATACATTTTCATCACCAATACCAAAAATTATATAACTGATTTATCTCGACTTATATTCACTTTTGTACCATACTCCAGTCGCACAACTTTTCATTTTTTGTCAATCGGCGAAGCTCGTCACGCACTTCCATCAACGCGAAGCCCAGCAAGTTTTGACCTCGCCACTTCATCGGATTTTGTGCCTCAGGAGAATCAATTGAAAGTCGAATGCCCCAGACATTGTCGTAGGGACTGGCCTCCACTAACACACTATCTCCAGTGGATAGGAGATAATCTTGTAAATCGCGATTCTGGCTAAATTTGCACCAGTTACCATTCAGTACAATAGAGTATTTAAACTTGTTCCATACCTTCTGATCAAAACCACGCACCTTTCGGCCCAGAGATTTAATCTTTTTAGGAGAGCTACATTGCAAAATCTGCTCATAGATTTCATAATCCCCAAAGAGCGCCGCCTTGCCCGCCATCATGTACTGCTCCATACAAAGATATTCATCAGGATAGTCGTTGTTGATGGACCAGAAGTCTGTCATCCACCACTGGCTAAAACAGCTTTTTGTTAGATGTCCGTCTTTGGAAGGCTGATGGCCCCAGAACAAGCACAACTCTCGCGGTCTACCTGCACCAAACTCACGCTGAAGCCACTGTCGACTGTATTTAGGTCTGCCTTTCGGTTGCCATGTATCTACATAGAAGTCACCATGCTCTAAAACCTTGCTGTTGTCTTCATTATCCCACCAACCCTTCCAAGTCACTGGCTCTGGAAATAGGTTACGGTATTCTGTCTTCTCATCAGGAGAGAGAGTTTCCAGCCATTTTATGAATTGGTATATATAAATATCATCAGTGGTATATCGATCGATTTCACTGTGTGCCAACCAAGGTGGAGGCATGATTTTCTTATCTTTTAGTTTCATATTATTTCCCCTCATTTCATAGTAATTAAATCTGTTTTATAAAAATAGTATATCACTGACTTCCGAAAATATAAATGGTTTTATTGATATTTCACTTCTGAAAACAAGCTATAAATTGAGTAATTACAAGGGCTTAAAGTTGTAGATGAAATTATAAAAATTGCTATGCTAAATAAAAATTATAGATTATACTAAATATACAAATAGAAATTTAGGAGAGATATAAATGATAAAAGATTTAATGTATATTGAACTAAAAACAGGATATTCTGATGATGGTCCAGCATGGATTGGATATGTGAAAACTTCAAAAACAAATAAAACCATTTACTTTAATGACCATGCTTTTCAAAAATATAATGGTAGTTATTCTAATTATATAGATATTGAAAACGGCGATGAATATTGGATTTCTGGCTTGAAAAAAAGAGAGAGCAATCGACATTGGGATGGTCATGGAAAAATTATGATTGATTGCAGAGCTGTTAATGAATATCTTACTCTTATTGAAGAGAATGAATTACCCCAAAATTTGTTTGAAACAATCGATATTGAAGACAGATTTCCGATTGAAAGAGTAAATAAACTTTTGAATGAAAAAACAAATTATTAATTTATTAATTTATTGACTTAAAAAACAATAAAATAGTTGATCTTCTAAGCTACTCAATAGATGTACCTAAGTAAGATTGAAAGAAAGGATATTGTGAAAACGGATATGGCAATCATTATTTATATATTAACGATATTGTTAGCAGTTGCAACATTCTTTATTATTAAGAATAAACGCTATAAAGTTGTACCGCTTGTTAGTTGGGTTATTATCATATTTTTTATTGGATGCTTATTTATTTCGATAGTATCTTTATTTGTTCCATATGGATAAATATTTGTATTCCCTTTAGGAAGTATTGTCTTGGGGTTTGTATTTATTTTAGTTGCGTTTAATGATTTTTATTCTTTAATAAGATGTAAAGATAAGATAGAAGGTATTTATTGTGGTTATAACACCTATTACGGAGGAAATGGAGTTTCTACCCATGCACCTGTTTTTAAATATATGTATAATGGAACACAGTATCACGAACAGACAACACAAAATATCTCATATAAACTTTTAACGCAAAATATGAGGAATGGAGAAATTTACAGTATCTATGTTGATCCGAAACATCCAGCAGTGTTTATTCTTCAAAAAAAGATTAAAGTTAGTTCAATCATTATAGTTATATTGGGACTTATGTTTTTTTCATTTGGTATTACAACACTGTCTGAATTTTATCCTATATTTTGGAGTATCATAAAATAAGCCAGTAAAAACATCTTTGAATACTTAAAGAAATAAATTCAGGGAGGGTTTAGTATTGAAAAATATATTGTAGTAGAAAGGAGAATTTAATTATGGGATTGTTTGATAAGTTCAAAAAGAAAAGTGAATGGCAGAAAATGTATGAAAGAAATAAAGAAAAATTTAGATGTAAAATTAATCTAGATAACTATTTTTCTGAAAAGCAAATAGGGAAAATGGAAGTTGATATTTTAGATATTGGAGAAGTCAATTTACCTACTGGAGAAATTATAGCTTGTGATCCATTAGTAGAACTTGGAGAAGCAAAAACCTATATTCAAAAAACTCCTATTGGAAAATTCCCTGTGAAAATAGCTGTAGCACTAAGTGAAGAGTACGGAAATAGATATGCTTGTGTAAAAGTTGAATTTAATAAAAATAAGCCTATAGTTTATGAACTAGCTGTAACAGGAAATGAAAAGGAAATGGATGAAGCAACCGAAGACGATTTTTATGGTTTCGGTGTAGATGCTGGAATGGGATGTGTAGCAGACAAAAAGGCTCAATATGAATATTCGGTTTATTGGAATCAACTTGAGCAAGAAGGTGCAGACAATCCTTATGATGATCTTTTTGAAGATTTATTATCCGAAAGTTTTAAAAGATTTCCTAAATATCAAAGAGACTGTGGAGATTGGGCCAATTTCACAATCCCTAACAGCGACTTAAATATCCCTATTTTTGCATCAGGGTGGGGAGATGGATATTATCCTTGTTATTTTGGTTATGATGAAAAAGGAGAGCTTTCTGGTTTTTATATCCATTTTATTGATATTGAAAGAGAATACGAATAAATCGGAATTTGGAGAATCACTAAAATGATTCTCTTTTTTATTTTCGAACAAATGTTCTAATTTTTCCTTGACTGCGAACATATATTCTGCTATTATAATGGTAAGAACAGGTGTTCGAGTGGAGGGTGGAAATATGAAAGCGAAAAAATTAGTTATTAAATCAAAAGTTAGATTCACAATATTTTTAGTGGTTGTTATGCTATTATCTGTAACTATGTTAAATGCAATTATAGGTTTCAATGATGTAGCTGGTTCTAGTGAAAAAGAGTATATAAGTGTAGAAGTATGTAGCGGCGATACATTATGGAATATTGCCAATACATATATGAGTGAAACTTACGACACTAGGGAAGCTGTATATGAAATCTGTACTATCAATGATATCAATGCTGCAGATCTTCATGAAGGTATGATTTTGAAGATTCCAGCTAAAATATAATAATTCACACAAGTTTTAATAGGTATCAATATAAGGGTATATTAATAAAAAGCTCTTATACGCTAATTTTAAAGGTCATTTTTTCAGCGTTTTGTTGTAAATTTGTAGTTTCAAGCTAATTCTTAAAAACTTTAATTATATCTATGCTCATTTAGGTTTATATTAAATTTATTCCTAAAGGCACTCTAAAAAAGCATCTCTAGTACAATTGTAAATGCCTTGTAGTAGGGGGTGCTTTTTTAGTGTATAAATATATGGGAGATGTAAAAATTAATAATATATGTATAATAGATAAGATACGCAACTATTCCTAAAATCATAATTTTGGGAATAGTTGTGTTTAGTTTTATAATAAACTTACTTTCTAGTGAGATTGACTACTAACTGATGCAAGTTGTATAATTTAACCAATAACTTACATAATTAGGAGGACAAAATCATGGATAAGAAAAAAAGAAATATAATAATTATAGTATTAGTAATTATATTGATTGTATGTGCAGCTATAATTTTTACTATTATTCAAAGAAATAATTCACCTAAGCTAACAGAACAAGATGTACAAAAAATTGCTTTGGAAGATGCTTCTATAACAGAAGATGACGCAACATCTATTTCTATTAGCTATGAACAAGATGATAACGAATATGAAGTTGAAATTTTAAGTGAAAACAATTCAAAAAAATATGAATATACTATTGATGGAAATAGCGGTAAAATTGAAGAACGCGAAACTGAATCAATAACTATTAATAAAAATGTTAATAATTAGGTAAACAATAAAGCACCTCTTAAAAGATACAAATCTCTAGAGGTGCTTTTGGATTAGTGGTTTCATTATAAAGTTGATAAATATCTCTGTAAAATAATAACAGCTGCCTGTTTATCAATTACTTTTTTACGTTTATCTCTTCTCATATCTGCTTGGATTAAGATCTTTTCAGCTTCTACTGTAGACAATCTTTCATCTTGAAAAACAATAGGAATATGTGCCATTTTTGAACTTCTCATTTTATTTTCAAGCATTTTTTTAAATTCATATACTTTTTCCGTTTGCGGTGTATCGCTGCCATCAAGTCTTTTATTTAATCCAATTACAACAGTATCGCAATCGTATTCACGAATATAATCCATTACTTTGTCACAGTCTTTTCTAATGCCAATACGTTCTATTGTAGTTATACCTTGTGCTGTAATACAAAGCGGATCTGAAACAGCAACACCAATCGTTTTATCTCCTACATCTAAAGCAATTTTTCTCATATCGTTAACTCTCTCCTAATCTTAATTTTCATTAAATAATTTAAAAGCGGACCTAAATAGGTCCGCTAATATTTATTTGTTTAAGTAACTTCTTACTAACTCTTCTGCTAAATCATCCCTATCAATTTGTCTAATCATATTTCTTGCATTATTATAGCTTGTGATATATGAAGGGTCACCAGAAAGAATAAATCCTACAATCTGATCTATTGGATTGTATCCACGCTCTTCCAAAGCATCATAAACAATGCTTAAGATTTCTTTCATAGTCTTCTTTTCCGCAGGTGCTGGTGTGTTAAACATAATTGTGTTTTTATTATTCATATGCTTTTCCCTCCTCTTTACATAAGTTAATTTTACTACTATAATCGCTTAATTTCAAGGGGATTTTGAAATTTTTACAAAATTTTACAAAAGAATTATAATAGTGATTCGGCTACTTCAAATGCTGCAGCAATCTTAGATGGATCCTTAGCCCCTGCCTGAGCCATATCAGGTTTACCACCACCGCCACCGCCAGCAGCTTTAGCGATTTCTTTAATCATATTGCCTGCATGATATCCTTTTTCAACAACATCCTTAGTTAAAGATACTAATAGTGTAACTTTACCATTGTTTTCTGTAGCAAATACAAGTGCCAAATTGTCATTAGAAGCTTTTAAATCATCAGAAATACTTCTTAAATCATTAACTTCAACATCCTTAAATGCTTTTGTAATCAACTTAATACCATTGATTTCTTTAGCTTCCTTAATTAAGTTTCCTGATTCTTCATTTAAACTCTGCTGCTTTAATGATTCTAATTCTTTTTTAATTGTCTTATTTTCTTCAACAACTGAAGCCAACTTGTCGTTTAGAAGTTCTGGTTTTGATTTTACAGTTTTAGCAGCTTCAAATATTACATTTTCTTTTTCCTCTAGTCTTGCAAGTAAAGCAGCTCCTGTTACAGCTTCGATTCTTCTTACGCCAGCAGCAATACCACTTTCGTTTACGATTTTAAATGCTCCAATTTGGCCAGAGTTAGAAACATGGATACCACCACATAGTTCTTTGCTGTATTCGCCAATTGAAACTACTCTTACTGTATCTCCGTACTTATCTTCAAATAAGCCAATTGCACCAGATTTTTCAGCATCTTTTATGCTCATTTCCTGACAATCAACATCTAAAAATTGACTTATTTTTTCATTTACAATTGCCTGAACTTTTTCAATCTGTTCAGCAGTTAAACCTTCGTAATGTGAGAAGTCAAATCTTAAAGTCTTATCATCTACATTTGATCCTGCCTGATGAACATGTTCACCTAACACATCTCTCAATGCCTGATGTAATAAGTGGGTACAAGTATGGTTGCGGGCACTATTGTTTCTACGAATTACATCAACAGTAGCGCTAACTTCATCCCCTGCTGCTAAAGAACCTTCAATAACTTCGACTTTATGTGCATAAACATTTTTAACTTTAGTAACTTCTAGAACTTTTGCTTTGCAAGAATGACTCTCAACTGTTCCCAAGTCGCTAGCCTGTCCACCACCTTTTGCGTAGAATGGTGTTTTGTCTAAAATAACCATAGCTACTTCACCTGAAGCAATTGATTTAAGTTCTTCTTCATCTCTGAAAATCGCTTTTACAATTCCATTATCTTCAGTATTTTCATATCCTGTGAAAACAGTAGCATCATTAAATAGGTAGTCAATTGCACTTTCTTTCCAAGCTTCATCACTTTTAGCTGCATCTGACTGTCCCATCTGCTTTTGCTTAGCCATATAGTTATCGAAATCTTCTTTATCTACTGAAAGACCTTTTTCAGTCATAATTTCTTCTGTTATTTCAAAAGGAAAACCGTAAGTGTCATGTAGCTTAAATGCTCTTTCACCACTTAAAACAGTAGTGTTTTCCTTTTTCATTTCTTCGATATACTCTTCAATAATATTCAAGCCTTGGTTTAGAGTTTTTGAGAATCTCTCTTCTTCCTGAGCTATAATTTTCTTAATTAGAACTTGCTGATCTACTAATTCTGGATATGCTCCTCCTGATGTTTTAATAACATCGTCTACTAGGTCTGATAGGAACATTCCCTGAATGCCAAGTTTTTTACCATGACGAACAGCTCTTCTAATAAGTCTTCTTAATACATATCCTCTACCTTCGTTTGATGGCATAATAGTATCACCAATCATAAATGTAGCAGATCTAATATGGTCAGTTATAATTCTAATTGATACATCTTTAGGATCTTTGCCGTCGCAGTATTCAACATTTGCTATTTCACATACTCTATTTAAGACATATCTAATTGTATCAACATCAAAAATACTATCTACACCCTGCATGATACAAGCTAATCTTTCTAATCCCATACCTGTATCGATATTTGGATGTGCTAAGTTTTCATATGTTCCATCTTCTTGTCTTGAGAACTGAGTAAATACATGATTCCAAAATTCGATATATCTATCACAGTCACATCCTGGCTTACAGTCTGGATTATCACATCCATACTCTTCCCCTCTGTCAAAATAAATTTCTGAACATGGACCGCATGGACCAGTACCGATTTCCCAGAAATTATCATCTTTGCCTAGTCTTACTATTTTTTCTTCTGGGAATCCAATTTTGTTTTTCCAAATATTATATGCTTCATCATCGTCTTGGTAAACTGTTACCCAAATTTTTTCTTCTGGCATATGTAAAACTTCAGTTAGAAATTCCCAACCCCATGTAATTGATTCTTCTTTAAAATAGTTTCCAAATGAAAATGATCCTAACATTTCAAAAAATGTACCGTGTCTTGAAGTTTGTCCTACATTCTCTATGTCTGCAGTTCTAATACACTTTTGACATGTAGTCATCCTTGGAGCAGGCGGTGTTGCCATTCCTGCAAAATATGGCTTAAGTGGAGCCATTCCAGAATTTATAATTAATAAACTTTTATCATTTTGAGGAATCAAAGAAAAAGAACCTCTTCTATAATGTTCTTTTTTTGCGTAAAAATCCAAAAATAGTTCTCTGATTTCATTTAATCCTAATTTTTTCATATATATGTTGCCTCCTACTTACAAATACCTAAAAATTATACCACGAATCGCCTCTTTTGTGTTAAAATTTAAGTAAATAAAGGAGCAAAAAATGAAGAAAGTTAAATTAGGTAATACAAATATTTATGTTAGTCAAATAGGCTTTGGTGTTTTAACCATGGGAGGCAGTCAACTTGACTTATCGCTAGATGAAGGCGCCGAACTTATAAAATATGCCTTATCCAAAGGCATTAATTTTTTTGATACTGCACAGTATTATGAAACTTATCCCTATATGCGCAAAGCTTTTGATGAAACAAATGCAAATCCTGTTATTTGTTCAAAATGTTTAGGACATGGTTATTTTGAGATGAGATATGCGGTGCGAGAGGCTTTAGAAGCTTTAGATCGTGAATATATCGATATATTTTTAATGCACGAAGTTCGTCCAGGAGAAGATAGAACTGGAGCATGGCAATATCTTTTGGAAGCTAAAGAAGCAGGTCTTGTAAAAGCTATAGGTATATCAACTCATCATATTGATGTTGTCGAAGAATATATGAATCATGAAGACATGGATGTTATTTTTCCTTTAATTAATTATGATGGTTTAGGTATTCGCAAAGGCGATGGACCTGGTACAAGTGAAGAAATGGCAGAAGCAATAAAAAATGCTGCACAAAAAGGCATTGGCGTATTTGCGATGAAAGTTTTTGGTGGTGGTCATTTAACTTGTACATATCAAAAAGCATTGAACTATGTTAAAAATCTTGAAGGCATCTCGTCAATGATGATAGGTTTTGGTAAAAAGATTGAAATTGATAATGCTATCGATTACATTGATGAAAGGATGGATAAAGATTATCAGCCAGATGTATCTTTAAAAAAGACATATATAGAGCCTGGTAACTGTGAAGGATGTGGAGCCTGCATAGCACGTTGTCCAAACAAAGCACTCTACTTTAATGATGAAGGTTTTGCAGCTGTAAATCATGATTTATGTTTAACTTGTGGCTATTGTGCACCTGTTTGTCCAGTTAGAGCAATTATATTATTATAAAATTAAACCCAGTTTACGGTCAAACTGGGTTTTTGTTTACATAATTATTTTATTGTATCATTTATTATACCGCCGCCGATAACTTCATTATCCTTATATATTACAAGAGATTGTCCAGGTGTAGCTGCTCTTTGAGGCTCCTCAAAAGAAACAGTTACAAGTCCTTTGGATTCATCTTTTATAATCATATTGGCCATAGGTGCAGAATATCTAATTTTACCTTTAAGTTTTGCATCTTTTGCAAAATCAGGAACTTTATTAGAACCTGTTGCTGTAAAAAATACATCTTGAAGTACAATATCTGTAACAAATAAATCTTGGTTTTCTCCCAAAGTAACAGTATTATTTTTTACATCTATATCAGTTACAAAAACAGGTTTACCTAATGCAATACCTAAGCCTTTGCGCTGTCCATAAGTATAATTCATAACGCCCTGATGTTGTCCTAAAATATTTCCTTGTTTATCAATGAAATTTCCTTTTTTGTTTTTTATACCATTTTCGTGAAGGAAATCAATATAAGATTTGTTGTCATCTATGAAACATATTTCTTGACTATCTTTATCATCAGCATTGGACATATTCATATTGCGTGCGATATTTCTTATTTCCTCTTTGCTCTCATACTTTTCAAGAGGGAAAATAATTCTTTCAATAACTTCTGATTCAAGTCGATATAACATATAAGACTGGTCTTTTTTAACATTAGTTGGAACTTTTACAGTATAGCATGATTGATTTTCGCTATAACCTGTTTTGGCATAATGTCCAGTAGCAATATATTTTGCACCAATTTCATCAGCAGTTTCAATTAAAATTTTGAATTTAATATTTGGATTACAAACAATGCAAGGGTTTGGAGTTCTACCGTTTGTGTATTCATCTATAAAATTTCCAATAACACAATTACAAAACTCTTTATTTACATTTTTTATAATCAAATCGATGCCAATTTCATCAGCAACTTTTTTTGCTTTATTTATACCTTCTTCGTTGTTTTCACTTATATCAAAATAAAGACCTGTTACATCATAACCTTCTTTTTTTAAAAGTAAAGCGGCAGCTGTACTGTCCACGCCACCGCTTACTCCTAAAACAATTTTATTGTCTAGTAAATTTGTCATTATTCAGCATCCTCAATATCATGATGATCATCCTCATCAGCGTTTGGATCAAAACCTTCTAAGCCTGCATAAGTTTTGCCGTTTTTTTCTGCATAATCATAAATTGCACATTTAATTGCATGATCAGCTAAAACTGAGCAATGAATTTTTACTGGAGGCAATCCTCCTAATTCATCGACAATCTGCTTATTTGTAATAGCTAGAGCTTCATCAATTGTTTTACCAATAATCATCTCTGTAGCCATTGAAGAAGACGCAATAGCAGAACCACAACCGAAAGTCTTAAACTTTGCATCAACGATAATTTCGTCTTCTACCTTTATCATTATTTGCATCATGTCGCCACATACAGGGCTTCCGTATGTTCCAACACCATCTGGATTTTCTATTTCTCCAACATTTCTTGGATTTGTGAAATGTTCCATTACTGTACTATTATACATTGCCATATTATTTATTACCAACCTTTCTCACTTGAAATTGGAGATAGTTTTCTTAGTTTTTCAACAATTTCAATCAATACTCCAACTACATAGTCTATATCTTCTTTTGTAGTAAAATCACCTACTGTAAATCTCAATGTTCCATGAATTTTTTCAACTGGTATACCTAACGCACTTAAAACGTGTGAAGGTGTTAATGATTTAGAGGAACATGCAGAACCAGTTGATACTGAAATACCGTTTAAGTCTAATAAAATCAACATTGATTCGCCTTCAATATATTCAAAAGATATATTGGCATTTCCTGGATGTCTGTATTCCATTGAACCATTTACAATAGTATCAGGAATCTTAGTAGTTACCTGTTCAACAAAATAATCCCTAAGTTCTCCTACTTCTTTTATATGCTTATCTAAATTTTCGTAAGCAAGTTCAGCAGCTTTACCAAAACCTACTATACCTGGAAGATTTTCAGTTCCAGCTCTTTTTTTGCTTTCTTGAGCTCCTCCATGAATTAAATTGCTAATTTTAGTGCCTTTTTTAATGTACATAGCGCCTATACCTTTAGGGCCATAAATCTTATGGCTTGACATAGATATTAGGTCTATTCCTTGCGCTTTAACATCAATGTGCACATTACCTAAAGCTTGTACTGCATCTGTATGGAATGTAATACCATGTTTTTTAGCAATTGCAGCTATTTCTTCAATAGGCTGAATTGTACCGATTTCGTTGTTAACATACATAACAGAAATAAGTACAGTTTTATCTGTAATAGCATCTTCAATTTCTTTTGGATCTACTCTTCCATCTTCTCCGATGCCTACATATGTAACGTCAATACCATGCTTTTCTAAAAATTCTGCTGTGTGTAAAATAGCATGATGTTCAATCTTAGTAGTGATAATGTGATTTCCCTTATCCTTAAGAGCATCTACAACACCTTCGAGTGCCCAGTTATCAGATTCAGAACCACCGGCAGTGAAAAATACTTCGCTAGTATCTGCATTAATTAACTTTGCAACTCTTCCCCTTGCTAATTCAAGAGCTTCTTTTGATTCTTGAGCTATTGAATATAAGCTAGATGGATTGCCATAATGCTCTGTGAAATATGGAATCATTTCATCAAGAACTTCTTTTTTTACTGGCGTAGTTGCCGAATAATCAAGATATACTTGTCTCATAGTCTTTTTACTCCTTATCTTTTTATTTGCCATATGTTTTATACCATCTTTTACTGGTTTAAAACACTTTTTATTTGTTTTCTTCGTTTTGTTTTAAATATTCTGCTTTTTCTTCTTCAGTTAAATCTTCAACAAACTTAACGCGAGATAAATGATGCTTTACCTGGCCCCTAATGGCACTGATGTATTCTTTTCTTAGCTGTTCGCGTTCTTTATGTTCTTCTTCAGTTAAACCTTCAGATTTATGCTTAGCAGCTAGCTCATTTATTCTATCTATTGTTTCTTTGCTAACCATTGTTTTTCTCCTTAAATATTTATTATTACATCTAAATATTATAACTTGAAACAGTAGCTATATCAATAAATAATCACTAAAAATAATAAAAAGCAAGGTGTAATTTTAGGTTGTTAATATTTAATTTTCAATGTATTTAGTTGCTTGTTTGGAAATATATTTTTTGAATAAACTTATAAAATAAAGTACAGTAATTTATATTGTCATAAATATTGATTCATTTTTTAATTCACACAAATTTTATCTTTGAATTTTTCAAAAGTTTTTTCACCAATTCCACTTACGTCCATGATATCTTCTATTTTTTTAAAGTTACCATTTGACTCTCTATGAACGATTATTTTTTCTGCAGTTGCTGGACCTACTCCATTTAAGGTGCGTAGCTCCTCACTTGATGCAGTATTGATATTTACTTTATCATTTGCTTTTTCCCCAATTACATTACTGTTGTTATCACTTTTCTCACCTTTAACTTCAACCAAAGATGGAACTACAATTTTTTGTCCATCCTCAAGCAACGCAGCTCTATTTATATTTGAAATATCCGCCTCCTTTGTTAAACCACCTGCTGTTTCAATAGCGTCATCAATCCTAGATCCAGGTGGTAACTCTGCAACCATAGGATTTTCGACTTCGCCACTGATATCAACGACAATCTTAGTTTTCACCTCCTCCTCAACATACTCTTCACTTTCAATAGTTTCTTTTGTAGCTACAGGTACATCATCGTTTTTGTTAAGAAAATAGGAAGTAGATAGACCTATAACTACAATTATTAAAATAAAAATCTTAATAAAAAGTTTTTTATTTTCCACTACTAATTTTTTTAATCCCTCTCGATTAAACTCTATATTTTTAAAATTCTCCTTTAAATTTTTCATATAACAAAACCTCCTGAAATATGTTTACTTAATAATACATCTCCAGGAGGTTATTTGTCAATATTTTACTGTAATATTTTTACAATTATATTTTTGTGATTTTATTTTAGATAATTTCGCTGAATTTCAACGTTTTCAGCAGGTATCTCACTACCTAAATAACTTGAAAGAGCTTGAATAATCAAGTCTGGGTTTAGATTTGACGTACTTCCACAGTCAATTTTGGTTGTCATAATTATTTTATTGTCACACTGTTTCAAATCGTAATCACGAATCATCGGTTTAATATTTACCGCTTTTAGCTCTTTCTTTTTCTTTTGTTTTTTGTATGCAATGATTTCTTTTTGAGAAATAAATTTCTCTATTTTATCTATTTCTAAATTTGTATCCACTATAGATATTTCATACTCAGCTTCAGTAATTTTACCTGCTACACCTTTAGTTTTTTCATCAAGAATTTTACAATCCAGTATGCTAATCCCCTGAGGCATAACATCCCCTAGTTTTTTTACTAACTCATCAGTCTTAAAATCATCTTTTGTATCGATTTCAAGTAGCTCTCCTACAGATGTATACCCTAAAGATAAAGGCTGTGCAAAAGTCATTTTTGGATGAGGATTGAAACCTTGACTATGTTCAAGATGTAATCCAGATTTTTTAAATGCTCTTTTAAATAATCTGATCATATCCAAGTGTGAAATATATTTAATATATCCTTGCTTTGAAAATTTAATTAAATACTTCATTTTTTCTTGATTCCCTCCAATTTACAGATTGTTTTTCTATTAATACCGCAACCTGTGCAGCCTTCTCTACAATCTCTAGTAACTTCAATTTTTTCATTTTCAGAAATCAAATAATCTTTTAATATATAACTGTCTATAATATCCCATGGTAAAACTTCATCGTAACTTCTTTTTCTAGAAGCATAAAAATCAGGAGAAATACCTGTTTGTTCAAAAGCTTTATTCCACAAATCCATATGAAACGACTCACTCCATGCATCGAAAGTACAGCCATTCTCGTATGCCTGTTTCAACAATTTTCCGCAACGTCTATCGCCACGAGCAAAAACTGCTTCCAATACACTTACAGGACTGTCGTGATAGTTAAAAGTTACATTGCGCATTTTCAATTTTTCGCTTAAATAATTATGTTTTTCAACGAATTCTTCGTATGTGTTTTGACCATGCCACTGGAATGGCGTGTGGGCTTTTGGTACAAAGTTGCTTACGCTAACAGTTACATTAAATCTACCACCTTTACGGCCATTAATTTCATAGTTGATATCTAGTATATTTTTTGCAATCTCAGCAATACCATCTAAATCTTCGTAAGTTTCAGTCGGTAGGCCAATCATAAAATACAGTTTAATCTGCTTCCAACCAAGTTCAATAGCTTGTCTTACAGCACCGTAAATATCTTCTTCTGTAATTGATTTATTTATAACATTTCTAAGTCTTTGCGTACCTGCCTCAGGAGCAAAAGTCAATCCAGATTTTCTGTACTTTTGAATTTCATTTAAAACTTTAAATGAAAAACTATCAAGTCTCAGTGATGGAAGAGATAAACTAACATCATTTCTGCTGCATTGATCAATTAAAGACATAACCAAAGGCTCAAATTGAGAATAGTCGGAAGTTGATAAACTCAACAATGAAAGTTCTTCATGGCCAGTGTTTTCCAACTGTTTTTTAGCAAGCTCTATAATAGTTTCCGGTTTTTTCTCTCTTACCGGTCTATATATCATGCCAGCTTGACAAAATCTACATCCACGAGTACATCCTCTAAATGTTTCAACAACTGCTCTATCGTGAACAACTCCTATGTATGGAACTAGATTTTCTGTTGGAAATTCAATATTTTCAATATCATCAATTAGATTTCTTTCAACTTTTGCAGGCGCTTTTTCAAAATTTCTTTTGTATTCTTTAATAGTGCCATCTTCATTGTAAGTTACATCGTAAAATGATGGTACATAAACTCCATGTAATTGACAAGCTTCCTCTAAAAACTCTCTTTTTGATGCACACTTTTTATATAATTCAGTTATTTGCGGTAAGATTTCTTCTCCATCCCCAATTAAAAACAAATCAAAAAAATCTGCAAGGGGTTCTGGATTATACGCACAAGGTCCACCAGCTATAACAAGAGGATAACTATCGTCTCTTTCGCTGGCAAGCAATGGTATTTCCGCAAGATTTAACATATTTAATATATTAGTAAATGCCATTTCATATTGAAGAGTAAACCCAAAAATATCAAATTCTTTTATAGGAGTTTTAGTTTCAAGAGAAAAAAGAGGTAACCCTTCCTTGCGCATTTCAGCTTCCATATCTTTTGCAGGAGCGAAAACTCTTTCACAAAATGTACCTTCTTGTTTATTTAAAATATTATATAAAATCTGCAATCCCATATAAGACATCCCAATCTCATATGTATCTGGAAAAGCAAAAGCAAATCTTAAATCAACTTCATCAAGTGGTTTTTCAATACTGTTTACTTCTTTACCAATATATCTTGCAGGTTTTTCAACTTTTTTAAGTATTTTTTCTAATTTATTCATTTTTTCCTTCCATTAGATCATCCAAACTAATACCGATTATCTTTTCAATATCTCTAATGTAATTTTTTAATTCTTTTCTGCTTTGTTCTATACCATCTACAAAATTTTTCCTACCCATACGAATAGCTTTTTCCCTGATATAGTCCAATCTGTCATCAACACCAACATAAGTGTCTTCCTTTACAGTTCTATCTCCTATACAAAGCAAGTCTATTTCTGAAATATCAGAGATTTTGTTGAACTTTGTGTATTTTGTATGCTGCACCACAATATCTGCAACTTCTTTATATCCTTTTTCTTCTAAGAATGACGCTCCTACTGTCTCATGCTTGTCATAGATCCTAGCAATATCATGTAGCTTTGCAGACGCTTCAAGAAGTGGGATATCTATATGGTATCCCACTTGATTTAGTCTTTTTGCCAATGAAACTGCAACTCTACAAACTTCATTGCAATGAGCAATTACATGAGCTGGTGTTTCATATTCATTTAACAATAATTTACATTGTTCTGCGTTAGGTATATTTTTACTCATTTTTAAAATTCATCGTAATATTCAAATTCAAAGTCTTCTATACGAATAGTATCTCCTTCGTCAAGACCCATTTCTCTAAGTTTATCAATAGCACCGCTCTTTTCAATATACTTGTATAAATATCTAATTGAACCCATATCATTAAAGTTAGTTGAATTAAATATTTTTGTAAGCTGCTTACCTTCAAGTACATATATTTCATTTTCTCTACGAGCAGTAACTTTTCTATAATCTGGATCGTAATCTTCTTTTTCAAAATCGAAGATTTCCATAGTATTTTCAATAGGCTCAGCCTCTACTGAAGCTAAAAGCTTAGCTGCTTCTGCCATTAATTCAGGAACTCCTACATTTATTGGAGCTGAAATAGGAAATACTTTATATCCTTTTTCTTCTACATACTTTTTAAATTCCAAATATTTAGGATCATCTTCTTCAATTAAATCCATTTTATTTGCTGCAACGATTTGAGGCTTTTTGCTTAAATGCTCTGAATACTGCAATAGTTCATTTTCTATTTTATCAAAATCTTCTATTGGATCTCTGCCTTCACTACCTGCAACATCTACTACATGGATTAGAACTTTTGTTCTTTCAATGTGCTTAAGGAAATGGAAACCCATTCCTGCACCTTGATGTGCTCCTTCAATAATACCAGCAATATCTGCCATTACAAAACTTGTATTTGATACTTCTACCACACCTAAATTAGGCTCAATTGTAGTGAAGTGATAATTAGCAATTTTAGGCTTAGCTTTTGATGAAACACTTAACAGAGATGACTTGCCTACATTAGGAAATCCAACAAGACCAACGTCAGCAATTAGCTTTAACTCAAGAATAACATTTCTTTCCTTTGCAAAACCACCTGCTTCAGCAAAATTCGGCGCTTGTCTTACTGAACTTTTAAAGTGCACATTTCCCTTACCACCTTTACCACCTTTGGCTGCAACAAAGCTATCGCCAGGATTTACAAGGTCTTTCATAAGATGTCCTGTTTCTTCATCAATTACCATAGTTCCAGGTGGAACTTTAATAATCAAGTCTTCACCTTTTTTGCCAAATCTCTTTTTCTTCATACCATTTTGGCCATTTTCAGCCTGGTACTTTCTTTTATATCTAAAGTCCATCAATGTTCTAAGGCTTGAATCTGCCATAAAAACAACATCGCCGCCTTTACCGCCATCTCCACCATCAGGTCCGCCTTCTGGTACAAATGGCTCACGACGAAATGTAACAGCTCCATCCCCGCCTTTGCCTGATTTGATGTATATCTTGGCTCTATCTACAAACATTTTTTATCTCCTTATATTAAAAAATAAAGCCCCTAAAAAACTTTTAGGGGCTCATACTTTTACGCTTCTTTAGGATATACGCTTACCTGCTTTTTAGTTTTGCCAGCTCTTTCGAACTTAACAGCACCGTCGATCTTAGCAAATAATGTATCATCTCCGCCGATACCTACATTGTTACCAGGATGAATCTTAGTTCCTCTCTGTCTAACGATAATGCTACCTGCGCTTACGTACTGACCGTCACCAGTCTTAACTCCAAGACGTTTACTCTCACTATCTCTACCGTTCTTAGAGCTACCTACACCCTTTTTACTTGCCATGATTCCACCTCCTTCAATATCTATAAGGTAATTACTTTAAGTTTTCGTTAATTGTATCTAGAATAACCTGCTTTGTAGCTTTTCCATCTACTTCTACGCCATTTTCTTTAGCAAATGCAATTAGCTCGTCTTTTTTCATAGACATTGAAGCAGTCTTCTTTTCTGAAGCAACTGGAGCTTCTTCAACTGGAGCAGTTTCTCCACCTACGTTTGTGATTTTAATCATTGTAAATGGCTGTCTGTGTCCCTGTTTTTTTCTGTAGTCTTTTTTAGCTTTGTATTTGAAAATTACAACCTTCTGGCCTTTACCATTTTCAACTACTTCACCTTCAACCTTAGTATCTACATAAGGTGTTCCTACTTTTAATTCTTTTCCATCACCTGACATAAGAACTTTGTCAAATGTGATTTTTTCTCCAACTTCAACGTTTAGCTTCTCAACAGTGATTACATCGCCAGCTTTGACTCTGTACTGTTTTCCACCAGTTTCAATTACTGCGTACATTCTATTTTACCCTCCTCGTACCAGTCTCGCCATTAAGGTAATTTATCCCTGTGATAAATTTTACTGAACCTAATCTGTGCGGCTTACAGACATAGATAATATCACAGTCTTATTGAAAAGTCAATGTATTTTCAATTATTTTTCGATGATTTTTTCTTCAACTAACCAATCATGAGCTACAGTTGCAGGTTTTTCACCTAATTCATCAACTTTGTAATTTAATTCCTGCATAACTTCATTTGTAAGTTTCTTACTTAACTCATCACATACTGCTTCTATTTCTGGATATTTTTCCAAAGTTTCTTCTCTTACAGTCGGTATAGCGTGATATGGTGGGAAGAAATGTTTATCATCATCAATTAATTTTAACTTAAATTTCTTTAAAAGTCCATCTGTTGCAAATGCATCTATTACATTTACTTCATCATTTTCAAGAGCAGTATATCTAGCTGAACTGTCCATACCTTTGTTGCTCTTGAATTTTAGTCCATAAAATTCACATAATTTTGTGTATCCATCTTTACGATTTAAAAATTCAAGTGTTGTACCTGTTGTAAGTTTAGGCGCACATTTTCTTAAATCGCTTGTGTTTTCTACATTGTACTTGTCTGCTAATTCCTGTTTCATAGCTAGTACATAAGTATTATTATATGTAGTTTGTCCTAAAATTTCAAACCCATATTTTTCTTTCATTTCTTTTTTACAAGTTTCATAAACCTCATTTGTATCATTGTTTGTATCATGTTTCAATATGCTCATATACTGTGTGCCTGTATAATCTAAGTACATATCGATTTCCCCTTTTTCCATGGCTTCAACACAAACCTGAGTACCTCCAAGATTTTCTTTTCTCTCTACATTTATATCTGTTTTATCTTCAATTACATCGCTGTAAAGATTCATCAAGACGATCTGTTCTGTATAGTCTTTACTTGCGATAACAATTGTATTATCAGATTTTTTTAGCATACCGCCAACACTATTAAATAAAATTACTCCAACAATTAAAATTGCTACTCCGCTAAGAATGACTTTTTTGCGCTTTCTAGATTTTATTAAGTCCTCTTGGCTACCGCTATGCTCTTTTTGTAAACTAATAGGTGTGACTAATTTCTCAACCATTCCTATTAACCAGTCAACAAGTAAAGCCAATATACATGCAGGTATTGCACCAGCCAAAATCTGAGCGTTGCTTACAGTTCTAATACCTGAGAAGATTAGGTAACCTAATCCGCCTGCACCGATAAATGCAGCCATTGTCATAAGACCAACTGCTGTAACTGCTGAAATACGCACACCAGCCATTATTACCGGCAAAGCTAAAGGTAACTGAATTTTAAATAACCTCTGAGTTTTAGTTAAACCAATGCCTCTAGCAGCTTCCATAGTCAATGGATCAATATTATTTAGTCCAATAAACGTATTTTTTATAATCGGTAGCAATGAATAAATTATAACCATTACTACTGAAGGCACTTCACCAATACCAAGTAGAGGTATGGATAAACCTAATAGTGCTAAGCTAGGAATGGCCTGTATTACATTTGCTATACCTAGTATCGGCTTGCTAAGTGGTTTCACATAGCTGATTAATATACCAAGAGGTACACCTACTAAAATTGATAGACCTACAGCAATAGCTGTTAATTCTATATGTTCCAACGTCAACGATAAAATTTGACTCATATTTTCAGAAACAAAAGTGAAAAAACTACTCATTTAAATTTACCTCCTCACTTGTTGTATCTTCAGAACTACTTTGTTCCTCGATATATTGAGAACTTAAAACGCTGATCAAACTACTGCTTGTAATAAGTCCACAAAGTTTACCTTCCATATTTACAACCGGGATATTAGTCATATCGTATTCTTCAATCGCCTGAAGTAAATCCAAGATGGATTCTTCTGGATCGGCTGTTATAACTTCTCTTTTTATCATGTCGATAGCCTTAGTCCAAATACGTTTAGCCGAATACAAACCTTTTCTATTTACTATACCAAGGTAATTGCATTCTTCATCTGTTACAACCAAAGTATCTATATGATGCTTAACCATTTTTTCGATACAACTATTTCTATCCAAGTTTGGTCTACAAGTTATTGGATTATTTATCATAATATCTTTTACTTTAATAAATTCTGGAGAGTCCCAAATCTTATTTTTACCGATAAAGTTTTCAACAAATTCATTTTTAGGATTTTTTAGAATCTCTTCAGGTGTGTCAAACTGCACAACATTACCATCTTTCATAATGCAAATTCTATCTGCGATTTTTATTGCTTCGTCCATATCGTGAGTAACAAAAACTATAGTTGTGTCCATTTTCTTATGAAGCTCAACTAATTCATCTTGTAAATTTACTCTTGTAATTGGGTCTAACGCTGAGAATGGCTCATCCATAAGTATAATTTTTGGATTGTTTGCTAAAGCTCTAGCAACGCCTACACGCTGCTGCTGTCCACCACTTAGATTTGTAGGATACTTACTTAAATACTCATCATTTAAATCCATAAGTTTCATAAGTCTTAATGTATTAGCTTCAATTTCCTCTTTGTCTTTTTTTTCAAGCTTCTGTATTAGTTCTATGTTTTCCTTTATTGTCATATGTGGAAATAATCCCATTTGCTGAATAACATAACCTATGCTTCTTCTAAGTTCAGTCTTATTAAAAGTATCAATATCCTTGCCATCTATTAAGATTTGACCTGATGTAGGTTTTATAAGACGGTTTATCATTTTTAAAGTAGTTGTTTTACCACATCCGCTGGCTCCGATAATAGCAACTAACTCTTTATCATTGATAGTTAAATTAATATCGGAAAGAACTTTTTGTTCTTTGAATTCTTTACTAACATTTTTAAATTCTATCATCAAATACACCTTCCTTCTCATTCATACTTACTTATAAATTATATCATCTATTTCATAGGTGTGAAATTACAGTATTGTAATATATCTAAGTTGTCACATTTGCTATTTTTAAAATTATAATACAAATAATTATATGTATATAAAAAGACTGGCACTGTAATAGTACCAGTCTACAGTTTGTTATTTAGTATCTTGTATCTACATAAAAACCTTCGTTATATAAAGTAGATTTTGAAATTTTTCGTCCCCAATGTACTCTAGGTTTTCCATTCATGTAAAAGTTCCCTTCCGTTACAGTTAGGTATTTATCATTTTTTGATACTACTATAACAGAATGATAACCTTCTTCATAAATTTTTGTACCTACACGTACATGGTCTCCAACTTTAATCTTATTATATGACTTATGAGTTTTGATTTTTGCGTTTTTTCCAAACACTTTATCACTTATAACTGCTACATAAGCATAACAAGCAAAACCATTTATATTTTTAGCCTTCCAATAATAATATTTACTACTATCCCATTTTTTGCCTTCAGGATATTGTTTTTTCAATTTCATCAAACGACTATAAGCTTTACTCTGTGCAGATACTGATTTATAAACCTTCACATACATATATGTAGATTTATACTTTTTGTTTTTACCTTTTACTTTTACACTAATTTTTGCAGTGCCAACATTTTTAGCTACAATTTTACCACTTTTAGAAACTGTGGCAATTTTGCTGTTGCTAGTCTTATAATAAACAGCTTTTTTTGCAGTTTTTGGACTTACATATGTTTTCAAATAAGCTGTTTTTCCTTTTTTAACCTTGTAAGTTTTTTTCGTCACCTTAGTCTTACCGATTTTTAGAGTAAGACTCTTAACTGCTTTTGAACTAGCCGCATCTGCAAAAGTAGGCTGTATTATGGAAAATGACATGGTAAAAGATACTGCACAAGCTAAAACTAATGCTAAACTTCGTATTTTTTTAGTTGTTTTACCCATAACTCTCCTTCATATACTAATATTGAGATTATTTTTCATAATGCACATGTAAAAGTCTATGATGATTATCTTTTATAATATTATCGTATGCTCTTTGTACAAATGGATTTGCGTCACTATGTCTTATGCGTGACATCTTATCATTTGCATACAAATCATCACTTCTTCTCTGTACAATACTTCTTGTGCTTCTTGGCTGGCCACCACCTGCAATACATCCTGATGGACAAGCCATTACTTCAACAAAATCGTAATATACTTCGCCACTTTCTATTTTCTGAATTAACTTTTCAGTGTTGCCAAGTCCACTTACCATTGCTATCTTAAGCATTTTATCTTTATATGGAACTTCAATTTCCTTAACACTTTCAAGTCCTCTAACTCCACAATAGCTTATGTTAGCAAATGTAGAAGCATCCTTACTATCTACAAGTCTTCTTATAACAGCCTCTGTTACACCACCTGTTACACCGAAGATAACGCCGGCACCTGAGAATAAACCGTAATTGATATCTGGAGCATCTGGTTCTAATTTATCAATATTTAATCCAGCCTGTTTAATCATAGATACTAATTCTTGAGTTGTTAATACTAAGTCAGTTCTACTTTCACCATTAACCTTAAACTCTTTTCTATCTGCCTCATACTTTTTAGCAGTACATGGCATAATAGCTATAACAAACAAGTCTCTATTATCAGCAAGCTGATCTTTGTTTACTATTGTCTCTTCCTTTACAACTGCTGAAAACATTTCCATAGGTGATTTACATGTTGAAATCTGTGGAAGTAGTTCCGGATGTCTATCTTCTGCATATTTTATCCATCCTGGACAACAACTTGTAAACATAGGTAATTTTTCACCTTTTTCAATTTTTTCTAAAAGTTCATTTGACTCTTCAATTACAGTTAAATCAGCTCCAAATGAAGTGTCATAAACTTCATCAAAACCAATTTTTCTTAAGGCAGATACTAAAATAGGATTAAATCTGTCATTTTCTTTAACTCCAAATCTTTCACCTAAGGCAACTCTAACTGCAGGTGCAACCTGTACAATAACTCTCTTATCTGGATCATTTATTGCATCCCATGCATCATCAATATTTGATTTTATATCAATAGCAGCAGTAGGACAAATAGCAGCACACTGTCCACAATTTACACAATTTGTAGCAGCTATAGCATCCCCATATGCAGTAGTAACTTGAACATTGCTACCACGGAATGCAAAGTCGATTGCTCCTACATTTTGAATTTCGTTACACATACGTACACAGTCACCACAGTTTATACATTTATTTGGATTTCTGATAATTGATTTACTTGACATATCTATTGGTAAATCATCTTTATATGCTTTTTGACTTCTATCAAACTTAACCTCATCAATAGCAAATCTTTTTGCAAGATCTTGAAGCATACAATCCCCACTTTTTGGACAAGTTGTACATTCACGACAATGGCTAGAAAGAAGCATTTTCAATATTAGTCTTCTATGTTTAAACAACTTAGTAGTGTTTGTAAAAATCTTCATGCCATTCTTAGGTGGTGTTGAACATGAAGTAATAACATTACCTCTCTCATCTTCAACAATACACATACGACATGCTCCAAAAATTGAAAGATCAGAGTAGTAGCAAAGTGTAGGAATATCAATACCTGCTTTTCTTATAATTTCTAATATGTTTTTTTCGTCTGTAAAAGGAGTCATCTCTCCGTTTATTTCAATAAATTTTTCAGCTTTCATAAGATGTATCTCCTTTCTTTAAACTATATTAATCGCACCTAGACGACATGTTCCAATACAAGCCTGACATTTAACACATTTTTCGTTATCAATAACATGAGGTTGTTTATATGAACCACCTGTAATTGCGCCCACTGGACAAACTCTCTTACATAAACCGCAGCCAACGCATTTTTCTTCATCGATAACTATCTGTTTGTAAGCAATACACTGTCCTGTTGGACAAACTCCATCTATTACATGAGCATCATATTCATCTCTAAACTGTGTTATTGTACTAATTACAGGGTTTGGAGCTGTTTTGCCAAGACCGCAAAGAGCACAGCTCTTAATTGTATCTGCTAAATCTAATAAAGTATCAACTGTAGTTTCATCAGCTCTATTTTTTACAATGTCATTTAATAAATCAAGCATTATCTTTGTACCTTCTCTACATGGTACACACTTACCGCATGATTCATTTTGTGTGAAATTCATGAAAAATCTAGCTACTTCTACCATGCAAGTGTCTTCATCCATAACTACAAGACCACCTGAACCTATCATAGCTCCAACTTTTTTAAGTGAGTCGAAGTCCAATGGTAAATCTAGGTGTTTTTCTGTTAAACAACCACCTGATGGTCCACCAACTTGAACAGCTTTAAACTTTTTACCTTCTTTAGGACCACCGCCGATATCAAATATAATTTCTCTCAATGTTGTTCCCATAGGTACTTCTATTAAACCTGTATTGCTTATATTTCCAGTTAATGCAAAAGCTTTTGTTCCTGGACTTTCAGGTTCGCCAATACTTAGATACCAATCAACGCCATTATTAATAATCATAGGTACGTTTGCAAATGTTTCAACATTGTTTAATACTGTTGGTTTGCCATATAATCCCTGTTCTACTGTTCTTGGTGGTTTAACTCTAGGCATACCTCTTTCGCCTTCGATAGAAATTGTCAAAGCAGAACCTTCACCACAAACAAATGCTCCTGCTCCTTTAGCTATAATTATATCGAAACAAAAATCAGTTCCTAAAATATTTTCGCCAAGTAAACCAACTCTCTTACAATCTTCTATAGCTTTTTCCAATCTTGATACAGCTAGAGGGTATTCAGCTCTAACATAAATATATCCTTCTTGTGCACCTGTTGCTCTTCCAGCAATCATCATACCTTCAAGCATTTTATGAGGATCGCCTTCCATAATACTTCTGTCCATAAATGCACCAGGGTCACCTTCGTCACCATTACATACAACGTATCTAGTAGTTTCTTTTTGATTTCTTACCTGTGACCATTTTCTACCAGCTGGGAATCCTCCACCGCCACGACCTCTTAATTTAGAGTCTACAATCATATTTACAATTTCTTCACCATCGTAATCAAATAAAGCTTTTTCTAAAGCTTCATATCCGCCTAATGCAATATATTCTTCGATTGAGTTTGCATCGATATGTCCACAATGCTCTAAAACAATACGAGTTTGGCCTTTGTAAAAAGGTATCTCTTCTTGAACTGGATATTCTTTTTCACCATCTTTATAAATCAATCTTTCGATAATTTCATCATTTGCAATAGATCTTGCTACTATTTCTTCACAATCTTCTATTTTAACTTTTAAATACAAAATACCACCTGGTTCAATACGAAGCAATGGACCCATTTCGCAAAATCCATGACATCCACTGTGTTTTAAACCAATGTGTTCTCCTTCTTTGTGAACTTCAAGCTCAACTTCAGTTTTAAGTCCTCTTTCTTCTATTAACTCTTTTAATCTATCATAAATTTCAAGAGAACCACCTGCTACGCAGCCTGTTCCTCCGCAGACATATATCTTCTTTGTCTGTCTGTTAAGTTGATCTAAATATTGATTTCGTGCTTTTATTAAATCTTCTCTATTCTTAAAAATCATAATAACCTTCTCCTTTCTAAAGCTGTGCCATTATCTCTTCTTCTTTTTCAGCTTCTTCTCTCAATTCATTAATTAAATCCACAGCTTTTTCTGGAGTCATAGATGGATAAACTTTATCATTTACAGTAATTACTGGAGCTAATCCGCATGCTCCAATACATGAAACTGTTTCTACAGTAAAAAGAAGATTGTCTGTAGTATCTTTTTCTTCTGATACATCTAATTCTCTTCTAATCGCTTCTATGATTGGTACTGATTTTCTAACATGACATGCAGTACCATCACAACATTTAATTACATATTTTCCTTTTGGTGTCAAAGAAAAATTTTCATAAAATGTTGCAACACCGTAAAGTTTAGCCATGCTTATTCCAAGAGTCTCTGAAATAATTTCGAAAGCCTCTCTAGGCAAATATCTAAGTTCTCCCTGAACATCTTGCAATATTGCAATTACAGACAATTTACTGTCTTTGTGCTTTTCAAGAATTTTCTCTACTGTTGCCTTTACATTGTTAGTCATAATAGTTTATCCTCCTTCTAACGAACTCTTCTAAATTACGCCTGATATTATTTTAACGAAATAAAGTGAAATTGTCTACAGTATATTGGAAAAATTCTGACAAATTTAACTTTTTTACATATATTTCAAAAAAAATACATCTCAAATAATTTGAGATGTATTTTTATATAAGTATTAATCTAAGATTACGCCGTCTTCATCCACTTCTGGAGCTTCTTTTGTTTCTACAGGTTCTTCAACCTCATCTTCTTGTTCACCTTTTAAGGATTCTAAAAGCAATGTTTGAACTTCATCTAAAACATCTGGGTTTTCAGACAAGAAGTTTTTAACATTTTCTCTTCCCTGTCCAATTCGATTTCCATTGAAACTATACCATGAACCTGCTTTATCAATAATACCTTTATTTACAGCACTATCCATAATATCACCTGTTTTAGATATACCTTCACCATACATAATATCAAATTCAGCCTGTTTAAATGGAGGAGCTACTTTATTTTTAACAATTTTAACTCTTACTCTATTACCAATCATCTGATCACCTTGTTTAAGAGTTTCAACTCTTCTAACATCAAAACGCATTGAAGAGTAGAATTTTAAAGCTCTACCACCAGTAGTTACTTCTGGATTTCCATAGATTACACCTACTTTTTCTCTAAGCTGGTTTATAAAAACAACTGCTGCTTTTGATTTATTAATAGCACCGGCTAATTTTCTTAACGCTTGAGACATAAGCCTGGCTTGTAAACCTACATGGCTATCTCCCATATCCCCTTCTATTTCTGTTTTAGGTACTAAAGCAGCTACTGAGTCAACAACTACAATATCAAGAGCTCCAGATCTAACAAGCATTTCACAAATTTCAAGTGCCTGTTCTCCTGTATCTGGCTGTGATACAAGTAATTCGTCAATATTAACACCTAGATTTTTTGCATATTCTGGATCTAAAGCGTGCTCAGCATCTATAAATGCTGCTTTACCTCCTGTTTTTTGAGCTTCAGCAATCATATGAAGTGTCAATGTTGTTTTACCAGAAGACTCCGGACCATATACTTCTATAATACGTCCCTTAGGAATACCTCCAATACCTGTTGCTAAATCTAAACTGATTGAACCTGTAGAAATAGCTTCAATATTTAGCTTCATATTATCATCGCCCAATTTCATAATAGCGCCTTGTCCAAATTGCTTTTGAATTTGCGCAAGTGCCTCATTTAAGGCTTTTTCTTTATCTTCTTTATTGTTGTTATTTGATGCAACTTTTGCCATTTTATCCTCCTAAAATTTTAATGAGCTTTTATATTTAAAACTAACTATTCAGTGTTATTTACTTAATTCAATTATACCAAATATTTTACAAAATGCAAGAACAAATGTTCGCAAGTAAAAAAATAGCCTAAAAATATAGGCTATTTTTTTGATTATTCATTTACTTCAGTACCAACACTAATACCTGTGTTACTTATAATTCTCTGGCTAATTTCCTTTACAGTATTACTTGGATTGTAGTCTTTTTGAGCAAACAGTTTTTCGTGAAGAGTTTTAACGTTATCTTCAAGTGTTGTCGGTACAGCAAGCCATTTTCCATTTAGGATACCGCCCCAATAATTAAACGGATAACTTACACTCTCTTTAATGTTTAATCCAACTACTTTAGGTAATAAAGACATAAAATCTGAAGTTGTCATATTTGTTCTAATTTCAGGGAATACTTTGTCTGTCATCTCTGTAATTTTAGTTGGATTTGATTTAGCTTTTGCAAGCAAAGCAGTCATAACCTTTTTCATACGATTTGTTCTACCAGGATCTCCACCTGAAGTTTTTCTGATACGACAGTATGTAGCAGCCTGCGCTCCATCAATTGTTTGCTTACCAGTCTTAGTTATTGGAGTCCATGTTCTATCTGTATTTCTTGCAGTTTCAGGTCCCCACTTATTTAAGTCACGAATTTCATTTGCTTTTACATCTACAGTAATACCACCCATAGAATCAACTACATCTGCAACAGAATTCCAATCCATTACTATAAACTTTTCTATATTAAGATCCAAAGTTTGATTTAACATTTTAACAGTATTTGTTGGACCACCGAAGGCATGGGCATGAGTTGCTTTATCAAGTAGCTCATTACCACTTATATCATCCATTAGCATATAGCTATCTCTCATCATAGAAGTAAGAGTTATATCTCCTGTTTTTTTGTTAATAGTTGCAACGATAATAGCATCTGTTCTACATTTTGTTGGATCTTCACCTGCTCTAGCATCAATACCCAGCACTGCAATATTAGTGTAATTTTTCAAATCACTAGCTACGTCGCTGTCTATTTTCAAATCAGATTTTGAAATATCGACATGATCAAATTTCTCTATCTGACTATCAAGGAAGAAATATGCACTAGCCACACCTGCACCTAATAAAATTAATATAATTACTAATATCATAGGTATTATTCTTCTCTTTTTTTTCTTTTTCTTTCCTTTAGTTTTTTTGTTTTTTTGTTTTTTCTTCTTTGGATTAGATTTATTTCTTTCTTTTCTACTCTGTGTCTCATCAAATGAATCACCAGAATAACTTGAGCTCTGATTTTCCAAATTTCTAAATTCAGCTAAAAAATCTTCACTTACCGTTTCTCGTTTTCTACCCCTTCTGTCATTATCATATCTATCACTTCTCATATACTTCTCCTATCGCTTTATAAATCATATCAAGCATAGTTAACACGCTACGTTTTCGAATTGAATTACGACCTGCATTTCTAAACTTGTTTTCTTTTACAACAACTTTATCATTAAATCTTAAAGCAGTATACACTAAACCTACAGGTTTATCAAGGGTTCCTCCATCTGGTCCTGCAATACCCGTAACGCTTACACAGATATCAGCTCCTGAAACTTTGGCTAATCCATTTACCATTTCTCTAGCAGTTTCTTCGCTTACAGCACCATATTTTTCAAGAGTTTCTGCTTTTACACCTAGTTCTTCCATCTTAGCTTTATTGCTGTATGTAACTAATGCTCTATCAAAAATATCCGATGTGCCAGGAATAGAAATAATTGCATCAGCAAAAAGTCCTCCTGTACATGACTCCGCAGAAGCTAATTTTAACCCTTTAGCCTTTAGTAAGTCAACAACAACCTCAGATAAGTTCATATTTCCAACACAATAGATATACTCACCTATTCTGGCTTGTATTTTTTCAATCATATTATCAACAGCTTCTCTTGCTTCGTCGATAGTTTTTCTTTTAGATGTTATCCTTAAGTAAGCTTCTCCTTCTTTTACATAAGTTGCAATAGTTGGATCTGTTTGCCCATCAATTAAATCTAAAAGTTTAGTTTCAAGCATAGACTCCCCTATACCGATAGTTCTTATAAATTGATAGTAAATTGCATCTTCTGACAGCTCACGAAGGTATTTTTCACCATAATTAACAAACATTGGTTCCATTTCCCTAGGTGGACCAGGCATACACATAATTATATTATTGTCAACTTTAGCCACGAAACCCGGTGCACTTCCGTAATCATTAGTTAAAACTTTTGCTTTTGATGGCATATATGCCTGCTTTATATTATTTTCTGTCATTTCTCTGCCAGTAGCTTTAAAAAACTCTGTAATCTTATCTAAGCTCGGCTTATGTATTACAAGTTTATCACCGGCAACTTTGGCAACAATATCTTTGGTAAGATCATCCTGTGTAGGACCAAGACCACCTGTAGTAATGATAAGCTGGCATTCCTGCATAATTTCATGTAACAATGACTCAAGTCTTTTAGCATTATCCCCTACAGTGTAGTGATACATAACATCTATGCCCATATCATTTAACCTTTTTGATATAAAAGTCGCATTTGTATTTACTATCTGTCCAAATAAAATTTCAGTGCCTACTGTTAAAATTGCAGCTTTCATTTTATAACCCACCTTTTAGAAATACTTCTTTATTTTTATAAACGTATTCAACACCGCTAACTACAGTTAAAATTAGACAAGCCCATAGCATAATCTGATCCAATGGGAAATTTATATATGAACAAGGCCAATTTTTCAATAATAAAAGTGGTACGGCAATCATCTGTGCAACTGTTTTTAACTTACCAGAAAATCCAGCAGCAATTACTATTCCATCTGCTGCAGCAACAGTTCTAAGCCCAGAAACGATAAATTCTCTCGCTAAGATAACAATAAGCATCCAACCAGGAATATCACCAAGCTGTACTAAAATTACAAAAGCAGAATAAACTAAAATCTTGTCTGCAAGCGGGTCCATAATTTTCCCGAAATTAGTTACAAGCCCACGACTTCTTGCAATATGGCCATCAAAAGCATCTGTCGCAGAAGCAAGTATAAAAATTACAGTAGCTGCGTATATGTGGTCCATCAAATATAGAACTATAAAGAATGGCACAGCTATAACTCTTAAAACTGTTAGTTTATTAGGTAAATTCATTTTAAATCTCCCTTCCTACAATATCATAATCGTATGCATCTTCTATTTTCACTTTAATAAAATCACCAGGTTGATGTTTATTTAAAGTTTTTACAATAACTTGATTATCTATTTCAGGTGCATCGTATTGGCTTCTACCAACATAAACACCCTCGCTATCTTCATATTCAACAACAACTTCTAATGTTTTTCCAACTAATGCCTCGTTTGATTGTCTAGAAATATCCATCTGCAAACGCATAATTGCATCTTTGCGTTCTTCTTTTATTTCTTCATCAATTTGGTTTTCCATTTCGGCTGCTGGTGTTCCTTCTTCCTGTGAGTATGAAAAAACACCTAGTCTCTGAAATCTAGTATCTTCAACAAAATCATAAAGATTATCGAAGTCCGCCTCTGTCTCTCCAGGAAATCCTACAATCAATGTTGTTCTAATAGCTATGTCAGGTATAGCTTTTCTCAATCTGCCGATTGTATCTAGTATAGAATCATTAGTTGATCTTCTCTTCATAGCTTTTAAAACATTGTCAGAGCTGTGCTGTATAGGAATGTCAAGGTAGTTACAAACTTTGTCTTCGCGAACCATAACTTCTATCAGCTCATCCGTTATTCTATCCTCATAACAATACATAAGTCTAAGCCATTTTAAATCTTCAATTTTACATAATTCCTCTACCAGCTCGTGTAAATTGTATTTGCCATATAAATCAATACCATAAGTTGTAACATCTTGAGCTATCAAAATAATTTCCTTAACTCCATTATTTACTAATCGATTTGCTTCTTCGATTATATTTTCCATTGGTCTAGATCTGTAAGGTCCTCTAATTTGTGGTATTACACAATAAGCGCATTTATTGTCACAACCCTCAGAGATCTTAAGTGTAGCACTGTAATGAACTTCTTCCAATTTACGCTTGTCTGTTTCCAATTCTTCTTCAAATTGACTTATGATTTTTTCTCTTTTTCCTTCTAAATGGTTATGTAGTATTTCAGGTAGTCTATCATATTCATTTACACCTATAAAAATATCTACTTCTGGCATTTCATCATAAAGTTCATCTCCATATCTTTGAGATAAACATCCACTTACAACTAAAAGTTTATCTTCAAAATTTGCAAAATCAAAAATTCTTGCTATTGATTCAGTTTTTGCATCGTTTATAAAACCACAAGTGTTTACCATAATAACATCAGCTTCTTCAAAATCTGTAGTTACAATATCACCTGCAGCTTCCAAAATACCTGCTGCAACTTCCGAATCATTGAAATTTTTAGGACATCCTAGTGTCTCAATATATATCTTCATTATTCCTCCGTATTTTCTTTTGATAACATTAACTCTTCTTCTGTCATTAGAACAGCTCTACCACGAGGCCCATCTGGAGGCCCAACTATACCACGCTGCTCCATATCTTCAACTATTCGTGCCGCACGATTAAAACCTATTCTAAATCTTCTTTGTAGCATTGAAACTGAAGCTTGTCCAGCTTTTACAACTACTTCAATAGCTTCTTGCATAAGTTCATCCTCGTCATCGCCACCATTTTTACTTATATTTCCTTTTTCAACCTGAGTAATAACTTCTTCATTGTAGTTTGTCTCTTCAACCTGAGATTTTACATAAGTTATAAGGTTGTGAACTTCATCATCTGAAATAAATGGACCTTGAACTCGCAATGGTTTATCTAAATCTTGTGGCTTATAAAGCATATCGCCATTCCCTACAAGTTTTTCAGCCCCTGTCATGTCTATAATAGTTCTAGAATCTATCTGTGAAGAAACCATAAATGCAATTCGTGATGGTATATTTGCTTTAATTAAACCTGTTACAACATCAACTGAAGGTCTTTGTGTTGCAACAATTAAATGCATACCAGCCGCTCTGGCTAACTGCGCAAGTCTACAAATCGCATCTTCTACCTGTGAACTTGCAACCATCATCAAGTCTGCTAACTCATCTATTATAATAACTATTTGCGGTAAAACTTCCTCATCCTTATTTTCTTTTTGCATCAAAGCATTGTAAGATTTTATATCCCTCACACCGTTAGATGCAAATTTTTTGTAACGATCTGTCATTTCAGCAACTGCCCAGTTTAGTGCCGCTGCTGCCTTTGCACTATCTGTTACTACAGGAATGAGTAAGTGGGGTATGCCATTGTAGTTACCAAGTTCAACCATTTTGGGGTCTATCAAAAGTAGTTTTACTTCATCTGGTTTAGCTCTGTATAAAATACTTGCAATAATTGTATTTATACAAACTGACTTACCAGAACCTGTAGCTCCTGCAATAAGCATATGTGGCATTTTTGCAAGATCAGCAATAACAGGCTTACCTCCTATATCTCTACCTACAGCAAATGCAAGTTTAGATGGATTTTGGTTAAATTCCTTTGAACCTACAATTTCTCCTATAGTTACCATTTCTCTATTTTCGTTTTCTACCTCAATACCAACTGCGGCTTTGCCCGGTATTGGAGCTTCTATCCTTATACTTCTAGCTCTAAGATTTAAAGCTATATCGTCAGCAAGTCTAACTATACTTGCAACTTTAACGCCAATAGCAGGTTGTATTTCATATCGAGTTACTGAAGATCCTTTTGTAACATTTATAACTTTCGCTTCTACATTAAAACTTTTCAATGTCTTTTCAAGAACCATAGCACTGTCCATAAGTTCCTGATTTTCATTCTTTGTTACTTTTTTTCTAACTGGTTTATTTAAAAGATTTAGAGGAGGTAATTTGTAATTTGAATTATCTCCTGCATTTTCTTTTTTGAATAATAATTCTTCTTCCAATTTTTTCTCTTTATTTTTTTCAATAACTTTTTTATCTTTTGATACAAACCCATCATCTGTTAAAGCAACTTCTGATTGACTATCTATATTAGTGTTGATTATTTCAGGTTTCATAGAAATCTGTTTTTCCTCAACATTATTTTCATCCTTTTGTATGTCATCCTTTTTACTAGATATTCCATAATTTTCATCATTTTTCAGTAAATTAATTATAGACTTTTTATTTTTTTTAGCCTTTAAAACATCTGGAATTTGTCTTGGTTCTTCAAAATTATTTGATGGTAAATAATTTTGATTGTAGCTAGACGACATTTCTAATTGTTGTTCCTGTTTATATTGTTTTTCCAATCTTTCCTTGGCTTTTTGTTTAGCTTTTTCTGCTCTTTTAGCTTCTACTATTTTTTTTCTTTCTTTTGCATTGTCATATGCTTTTGAAATTGGTGTCTCCACTGTAAGTAAAATACATATAAAAATAACAGCAATTGCCATTATATATAGGCCTGTACTACCTACAGCTTTATTGATGAAATAGGCTAGGTACATGCCTACTACTCCACCATTTTCCAATTTCATACCTTTTTCATAAATATAACTCAAATCTTCGCCGTATATAAATGTATCAACAAATCTTTGACTGTTAAGTAAAATTAACATTAAAAAAATTAAAAATACATATATTAGTTTATGGCTTTTAAATGGTCGATTCATTTTTGCAAATATCATAAGACCATATAATATAATTATATATGGAAGTACATATCCACCTATGCCAAACAGACCTTTTACAATTGAACTTATAAATTCACCGATGCCTCCTGCTAAATGTGTATGCATTGCAACGGCAAAAAAAGCACCAAAAGCAAGCAGCAAAGCAGCTGCTACTTCATCATATAACCTCTTTTTGCTTTCATCTACTTTTTTAACTTGCGTTCTACCTTTTTTAGCGGTTTTTGAAGCTTTAGTTTTATTAGTAGATTTTTTCTTACTTTTGGTTGTTGCCATATATTTAGTACCTCTCTAAACTAATTATGCAAAAATACTGTAAATAATAACAAATGCTCCAAGTATCCATGTGTAATATGAGAATACTGATAATTTTTTGTTAGACACTAACTTGATCATTGTTTTGATCGCGATCAAGCCTGAAACAGCCGATACAATCATTCCTACTATAATAGGTAAAATAAGTGATGAACTAACACCTGCTTCAATAGCAGCTGGAGCTTCCAACACTACAGAACCTAAAATTGAAGGTATTGATATTAAAAATGCAAATTTAACTGCAAATTCTCTGTTAAGTCTAGTTGTTAATCCACCAAATAAAGTTGATCCAGATCTAGAAATACCAGGTGTAATAGCTATACCCTGCATAATACCAACAAATACTGCACTTCTAAAAGGCATCTGCATAGCAGTTCTCTTACCGCCTTTCATACGCTCTGCAATAAATAAAATTGTACCAGTAAAAATTAGTCCTGTTCCAATAGCAATAAGTGATCCATAAAATCCTGTAAATAAATCATTGAAACATAATCCTATGATGCCAGTTGGAATAGTTGCTACTATAATTAAAAATCCTAATTTTCTTGTAGGATTAGCATTTACTCTAAGTCCCTTACCTGTGAAAATATCCTTGAAAACAGCTACTAATTCCTTAAGCAAAGCCCAAATATCTTTCCAATAAACTATAAATACTGATATTAAAGTGCCTAAGTGAAGCATTACTGCAAAAAATAGTACACTTTCTCCTTCGATTCCAAAGAAATACTGTAACAAAGCTAGATGACCAGAACTACTAATTGGTAAAAACTCACCAAGTCCTTGAACTAGTCCTAAAATAATCGCTTGAAACATTGTAAGCGTTTGCATTTTTCTCCTCCTTATAATTTTAAATTAACTAATAAATTATACCATAAACCCACAATATTTGCATGATAAATTAGTCATAAAATAATTTTTTGTACAATCTAATGTCTAATCGTAAGGGATGGATTACAATTTTACAAAAAAAAGAGCGGGTAGCAACTCCGCTCTTTTATTTATTAAGTACCGTTTTTATTTATTAATCGTACATCTTTGTTAATTTAGATTTAATCGATTATTTGTATTCTGCCATAACCTTTTCAAAAGCAGGTAGCGCACCCTTAACTTTTTCAACTGGGCAGCAGTATGATAATCTTACGTATGAAGGAGTTCCAAATCCAATGCCAGGAACTACTAGTACGTCATGTTTCTTTAATTTTTCAGCGAATTCTACTGAATCTCCGTCTGGAGCTTCGATGTACATGTAGAATGCACCTGATGGTTTAGCAACGTTGTATCCCATTCTAACTAGTTCATCATATAGAACAACTCTACATTCGTCATATGGTTTAACGTCTGGCATTACGTCGATACAATCTCTAACAACCTGCTGCATTAGAGATGGAGCGTTTACGTAACCTAGTGCTCTTCCTGCTCCGTTGATTGTTGGAATGAATTCATCATATCCATCTAATGACTTAGGAACAGCGATGTATCCGATTCTTTCTCCAGGTAGAGAAAGTGATTTTGACCATGAGTAGCAAACAACTGTGTTGTCATATAGTGCTGGGATGAAAGCAACCTTTTCATCAGTGTAAACTAATTCTCTGTAAGGTTCGTCAGCGATAATATAGATTGGGTGTCCATATTCTTCTGCTTTAGCTGTTAATACATCTGCAGCAGCTTTGATGTTTGCTTCTGGATAAATAACGCCTGATGGGTTATTTGGAGTATTAAGAATAATAGCTTTAGTGTTTGGAGTAATAGCAGCAGCTAGTTTGTCAACATCGATTGTTAAGTCATCAGCTGGTTCTACTAGTACTGGAACACCACCCTGAGCTTTAATGAAGCAAGTGTATTCAGGGAAGAATGGAATTACACAGATAATTTCATCTGTTGGTTCACAAATTAGAGATTTTAGAGTGATGCTTAATGAAGCAGCAGCACCTACTGTCATGTAAATATCATCCATTGTGAATTCTACGCCAAATCTCTTAGTTAGGTTGTCAGCAACTGCTTTTCTTGTATCAGGAGCACCAGGGCCTGGTGTATATCCGTGATAAGCTGTTGGATCCTGTTCGTTGATGATCTTTAACATAGCCTGTTTTACTTCATCTGGAGCAGGAACTGATGGGTTACCAATTGAAAAGTCATAAACGTTTTCTGGTCCTACGATTGCAGCTCTTTCCCAACCAAAATTAGCGATTTCTCTGATTACTGATGGTGCAGCACCTAAGCCGTACATATCTTTGTTAAATTTCATTTCTAATACCCTCTTTTCTTTTTTATAAGTGCTGCTGTGAACATAAAGCCCACAGCAGCTTGATAGTTTAAATCCGTTTCACTAAAAATTGTAGATAAAACTAATTACATATCGTCTCTAGTTTTTCCAACTTTACCAATAGCACTGATAGCTGTGAATAGAACAGCACCAATGATTGCTGGGATGATCCAGTTCATATCTAGGCTTGTTAGAGGAATCTTGTTGATGAATCCCATAATAGCTTCGATAAATCCTGGAGTTGCCCATTCGTTCATTGCACATAGCTGAGCAATTCCCTTAGGAACTGAAATTAGTGCGATGAAGATTACAGCACCTGTGTAAGTCCAGTTGTACTTGATGAATTTATCAAATAGAGTGATGATAAATAGTCCCATGTAAATTGGATATAGGATTGCAAGTATTGGAACTGCGAAGTTGATGATTGTGCTTACTCCAAATAGTGAAATGAAGAATGCTAGGATTGTAGAACATGTAACAACAATCTGATAGAATTTTTCATCTTTATTGAACACTCTTGTGAAGAAGTTACCAGCAACACCTGTTAGACCAACTGAAGTAGTTAGACAAGCAAGTGCAGTAGCAATACCGATTGCCCATTTACCAGCAGCTCCGTACATAGCTGTGAAGATACCAACTAGGATGTTAGTTCTGTCACCAGCAGCCATGTATTCAACGAACTTAGGATCGCTTGATGCAGTAGCACCAACGTAAGTTAGACCACCATATACGATAGCAAGTAGGATTGCAGCTACTAGACCAACGCCAACAGAAGCTTTGAATCTTTCGCCTTCATCATTGTAACCTTTGTTGATAAGGTCAGTAACAACGATACCAGCCATAAGAGCTGAACCTAGAGCGTCCATTGTCTGATATCCTTCAGTAAAGCCCTTGATAAATAGGTTATCAAATAGACCAGCTTCTAATCCTGGAGATGTTGTAGCAACTTCGCCCATTGGATTGAAGATAGCGATAATAATTGTACCAACTAAGATGATGATCAAAATTGGTGTTAAGAATTTACCGATAATGTCTACAACCTTTGCAGATCTGATTACGCAGAACCAGCTCAATACAAAGAAAATTAATGAAGTGATCCATGGAGCAACTGAGTTGATAGATCCATCTCCGAATACCTGTACAGTGAATACTTCATGAGCAGTTGCAGCAGTTCTTGGTACAGCAAATAGTACGCAAAGTACTGTTACTGAGATACATCCAAGTGCTACAGCAAACTTGTGAGATACTCTCTTACCCATGTCATCAGCCATACCGCCTACCATAGCAGTAGCGATTACACCAACTACTGGGAAGATTGGGTCAGCGATTAAGAAACCGATAGCTGATTTTAGCCAACCTTCACCTGCTAAAATACCTAGGTATGGAGGGAAAATTAAGTTTCCAGCTCCAAAGAAGATTGCGAATAACGCAAATCCTACAATAATAATGTCTTTAGTCTTGTTCTTTTGCATTTTTAAAAACCTCTCTTAAATTGGATTTTTTAGTTAATAATAACTAGATTATAGTCCATTAACTACATTGTTTGGTTTTTCTCCAGCCATAACTTTTCTCATGTTGTCATATGACCACTGTACCATTCTGATGAAAGCATCATCTGTAGTTCCAGCGATATGAGGTGTAATAGTTAGTCTAGAGTTACCTTCTTCTGTTAGGTTTAGAAGAGGATGATCTTCAGCTGGTGGTTCTGGAGCGATTACGTCTAGACCAGCATATACTCTACCGTTGTTTAGAGCATCTCTTAGATCTTCGTTGTTTACGATTTCTCCTCTAGCTACGTTAATAATGATTACATCCTGCTTCATCTTAGCGATTGTATCTTTGTTAACCATTCCTCTAGTTGAGTCTAGTACAGGTACGTGATATGAAAGGATATCACATTCTGCATATAGTTCATCTAGAGTACAGAATTTCATGTTGTATTCTTTTTCTAGCTCTTCTGGAGCTCTGAATACATCGTAGTATAGAATTCTTGCGCCAAATGCGTTTAGGAAGTGAGCAGCTTTTTTACCAATTGCTCCCATACCTACAAGACCAACAGTTCTTGTTCCTAATTCAACATGACCATTTTTCTTGTATTCTGCGAAACATTCGTGGAAGCCGCCTTTTTTAATGCGAGCATCTGTTGTAGCAGTGTGCTTTAAGCTTGCTAGCATTAGACCTACAGCATGTTCAGCAACAGAAGCAGCGTTTACAGCTCTGTTGTTACAAACATAAATACCTCTTTCTTTAGTTGTTTCTAGATCGATTTTGTCAAATCCAACTCCTAAAGACTGGATTAGTTTTAGATTTGGGCAAGCATCAATAATGTTTTTGCCGATGATATCTACAGGACCACACCATAGAATATCTGCATCTTTTGTTGCTTCGATAAGTTCTTCATCTGAACATGGGTAGTTGATAAAATCAAATTCCATTCCTTCAGGTTTTTCAACTCCAAATCTCTGAACGCCCTTAGGTTCTTTTAAAGCGATTACTTTAGTCATTGTCTTCCTCCTTAACAATTAACATTTGCTTAAATTAAGTAGTTTTATTCTAACTCTCACGAGTCAATACCGATAACGTCTTTAATTATTTAAGTACGTCTTTTGCGATAACCATTTTCTGTACTTCAGAAGTACCTTCGTAAATTGAAGTAACTCTGATGTCTCTGTACATTCTTTCAACTGGATATTCTTTGATGTATCCATATCCACCGTGCATCTGTAGAGCTCTGTCTACAATCCACTTACCTTCTTCAGCAGCAAATAGTTTTGCCATTGAAGCTTCTTTGTCAGCAGGTTTACCTAGATCCATCTGGTATGCTGCATCGTAAACTAGGTGTCTAATAGCACATAGTTTTGTTTCCATTTCAGCAATTGTGAACTGAGTGTTCTGGAACTGAGATAGTTTTCTGCCGAACTGTTTTCTAGCTTTGATGTAGCTCTTAGCTTCTTCCATAGCTCCTGTAGCAATACCTAGAGCCTGAGCAGAAATACCAAGTCTACCTAGAGAAAGAGTCTGCATAGCATTGATGAATCCGTTATCTACTTCACCAAGAATATTCTTAGCAGGAACTCTAACATCTTCAAGAACAACGTCAGATGTAGCACAACCAATCATACCCATCTTATCTTCTGGTTTACCAAATGATACACCTTCAGATTTAGAATCTACGATAAATGCTGTGATACCCTTAACACCCTTTTCAGGGCTTGTCTTAGCAAAGACAATTACATAATCAGAGAAAGGCGCTGCAGTAATGAAAGTCTTTCTTCCGTTTAGAATGTAATCATCACCATCTTTTACAGCAGTTGTTAAGATTGAAGCTGCGTCTGAGCCAGCACCAGGTTCTGTTAGACCAAATGCAAGTACGATTTCACCTTTACTTAGCTTAGGTAGGTATTCCTTCTTCTGTTCTTCGTTACCGAATTTTAGAAGTGGAGCTGCGTAAAGTGAGTTGTTACCTGAAATGTAGATTGAAGCAACACCTGAAACCTTAGCGATTTCTTCCATTACGATTGCATAAGATCTGTGGTCTCCACCTGATCCACCGTATTCAACTGGAGTTTTAACTCCTAGGAATCCAGCTTCTCCCATTTTTCTGTAAACTTCCATTGGAAAGTCTGCTGTCTTGTCAACATCCTCTGCGATTGGAGCAAGCTCGTTTTCAGCAAATGATCTTGCAAGCTGACGGACTAACTCATGTTCTTTTTCGAAAATCATATAAATCCTCCTTAAAAAATATATATACTATAGCATCTCTGCAAATGTTTGCAGTGATGTACGTGCCTGTTCGAAGTTAGTCATCTGCTGATCTAATTCGATCATAACTAACTTGATACCAGCTTTTTCCAATGCTTTCTTGAAGATTGGGTAATCGAATTCTTCAGGGTCACAGAATTTTTCCTGAACATATAGTACTCCATCTGCTCCTGATTTCTTAACCTTGTCGATAATCATATCTGATCTCTTCTTTTCAGCATCGTACATTACAGAGCATCCTTCAATATCTCCAAGATACTTAGCTAATGCTCTTACTGGGTTGCCAGTTCCTTCATCTACTAGTGTTCTGAACTGTCTTGATTCCTGAGCAACTTCATCGTCTACTACAGCAATCTTGTATTCTTCAAGAATTTCGTTTAAGTTAGGTAGGCTTGTTAAGATACCAGTTGTAACAACTTTAACGCCATCCCATTCCTTAACTTCTTCTTTCTTTAATGATTCATTTAATTCAGTTAGTAGTTCTGTATATTCTGCTCTATCCATGAAGTGAGCGCTTACAAGAACCATGCTTCTCTTAGAAGGAGTGATGATGTGAGGATATTTAGCAGCTAATTCTACGAATTCCTGCATCTTAACCTTTGAAGCATTGTAAACTTTAATAGCATTTTCAATGTCATCATCAGTAATCTTCTTACCAGCGATTTCTTCTAACTGAGCCTTAACTTTGTTGTACTGAATTTCGTTGAAATCAATACCACATTCGATTTTTCTGTTCTGAGCCATAGCTACATGGATATAAGGAATCTTATCTCCAACAGCAATTTTTAGATTCTGTCCTAAAGCTTTTAATGAGTCACACTGAATTGAAACCATTAAACCTGATAGGCAGTCTAAAGTTCCGTTTAATGCCATTTCTAATGTTCTCTGAACTACTGAACAATAGAAAGCAGGTAGATATTCTTTAGCTGCTGCTACATCACCCTGGCTTCCCCATACTCCCATTGGAGCCATGCCAGCTGCGTATACTAGTTCAACTGGTACATGTACTGGTGAGCAACCGATAATTTTCTTTCCTTCAGCCTGGTATTTTTTAACCATTTCAGCTGGTGTTATATCAAATTTCTTTAAAATATCTAAAGTATTACTCATTATTACTTCGCCTCCTTGTTTGCAGCCATAACTTCAACCAAACCCTGAACTCTTGTATCATACTGAGCTTCTGAGAAGTTTCTTGGGTCAGCCTGGTCACCATCAAAGATTGCAGTAGGTACACCAGTCTGTTTCTTGATTTCTCTTTCCATAGCATACATGATACCAGACCACTGCTTACAGCTTCTGTTGATATGGATTAAAGCACCATCACAGTGGTTTTCTTTAATAGCCTTAACTCTCATGTCAACTGATCTTTCAAAGCTGATAGCGTTTGGAGTTCTGCAGTATGCCTGCATTAGCTCGTTAGTGTTTTCATAAATGTAACCGAAAGCATCTGCGTATACAGTACCTGTTACGTTAACACCAGCCTGTTTTAGAGTTGTAAATGTGTGTCTTAAATGTGGCCAACAAGCGATTCCTTCAAATAGGATTCTGTAGTTTTCTTCACCCTTGTTGAACTTTGTAATTCCCTGATCTACGCAATCCTGGAATTCTTTTAGTAATAATTCAAATGCTTCAGCAGATTCTTTTTTACCTCTAGCACATACAGCTACTGCCATATGGTTAAATACGTCAAATCCACTGAATGGAGATGGTTCGTATCTTGTCATGCTTGTTGCAGCAAGCCAAGCTTTACCAGTTCTCTGAGAAATTTCCATTACTTCTTCGAACTTTTTGTCATCCCATTTCTTACCTGTAATTTCTTCTAGCTGTTTAATAGCATAGTCAAACTGACCTCTTACGTAGTCAATTCTATCCTGTTCAGCATCATAATCATTGTTGTATGGAATATCAACAAGAATCATTGGAATATCAAGTTCTTTTGCGATATTTTCATACCATTTGATCATGCAGTTACAGATATTGTTACAGCAAAGTACAAAATCAGGCTGAGGCATATTTAACTCTGGAGCATCTTTAACATCCATGTATGCTAAGCTGATTCTAGCATAAGCACAAATGTCATTTGAATATCCATTGTCTTCAGCATGTTCACAAAGTCTTCCGCCGCCACCTTTAGCTGCGATAGCTGCTGCCTGGTTTTCAGGATAAACAACTTTGATTCCCATAGTTTCAAAAATTTCCTGTGGGAAGTTTGATGCACACCAACCTACTTTTTCACCAGCATTTTTAGCATCCCATGCAGATTTGTAATGTTCATCAACAATTGCATTTAATAAATCTTTTGCTCTTACTGGTTTAGCTTCTACATTGCTCATATTATTCTCCCTTCTCATGTTTTAAATAATATTCATAAGCATAAATTGCTGCTCCTAAAGCTCCTGCCAATTGAGAATCCTTAGAAACTGCAATAGACGTATTAAGTTCTTCTTCAAGTGCTCTTACAACACCTGAATTTCTTGATACACCGCCAGTCATAACTACTGGTGGTACTACTCCTACTCTTCTAGCCTGTCCTGAAACACGACTAGCTACTGAATAGTGAATTCCTTTAATGATGTTTTTAACATCAGCATTATTAGCTAGACAAGAAATTACTTCAGATTCAGCGAAAACTGTACAAGTTGAAGAAATAGATGTTCTCTCAGTTGCCTGAGCATCATAATCACCAAAATCGTTTAAATCAACATGTAAAACGTTTGCCATAACTTCTAAAAATCTACCTGTGCCTGCAGCACACTTGTCATTCATTACGAAGTTCTGCATCTGTCCGTTTTCATCTAACTTAAGAACCTTAGCATCCTGTCCGCCTATGTCAATGATAGTTCTTACTTCGTTGTTGAAAAGGAAGGCTCCTCCTCTAGCATGACAACTTAATTCACTCATAGTTTTGTCTGCCTTGTCGTAAGAATTTCTACCGTATCCAGTAGATATAATAGCCTTCATATCTTCAAGAGCAAGGCCCAGTTTACCTAGAGCCTGCTCAAGAACAATATCAACACCGTCTGTTCCAGCACCTTTTGCAACAATGGCACTAGATTCTAGATTATTACCATCTGACAAAATTACACATTTAGAAGAAGTAGATCCTATATCAATCCCTAATGTATAAATTTTACTCATCTTCTTATTGGTCTCCAATGTAAATTACGCCGTTTTCTTTGAATGCAGCGATCTGTTCATCTGAGTATCCTAATTCTCTCATAACATCTTCAGACTGTTCACCAATTAATGGTCCTCTCTTGTATTCTGGAGTTCCCATTTCCTGGAATTTAACTGGTAGTCTAACTAGAGTTCTTTCTGCATCATTGTCATAAGTCATCTTGTAGAAGCAGTCATTTGCCCATGCCTGTTCGTCTACTAGGATTTCTTCCCATGACTGTGCAACTGAGAATGCGAAGTCAGCTTCTGTTAGAATTGGTTTCCATTCTTCAGCTGTCTTAGTTCTCATAGCATCCATGATCATGTCATACATTTCTGTTCCAAGACCATTAGCCTGAAGGTTAGTTACAGGGAAGTATTTTTCGTTACCGATTAAATCTTCTCTTCCGATAACCTTCATCCATCTATCATAGTATGTATTGTAGTCAGGCATACATGTCTGGATGTATCTTCCATCTTTAGTTTCCCATGCAGCATTGAATGGGTTAGCTGACTCTCTAATAGCGATTGGGTATTTAACACCATAATCTTCGTACTGAGCAGCCTGTACCATCATACCCATGTTGTGGATAGCTGTTTCGAATAGTGAAGTTTCAACTTTTTCACCTTCGCCAGTTTTTTCTGCATGATATAGTGCAGCAAGAACACCAGCAGCTAGGTTCATACCTACGTTGTGGTCACCTAGACCTGGGCATACGTTCATAGGAACTGTTCCCTTCTGTCTTAGAGATTCTAGATATCCACCTCTTGCGAAGAATGAAGTGAAGTCGAATCCTGGAAGATCTTTATCTGGACCAAATTCACCGTAACCAGTAATCATACCATATACTAGTTTAGGGAATTTTTCTTTTAATGAATCATAGTCTAGTCCGTTTTTCTGTAGAGACTGAACTCTGTTGTTTGTGATGAAGATATCAGCTTCTTCTAATAGTTTGAATAAAGCTTCTTTACCTTCTTCTGTTTTAGTGTTTAGAGAAAGACATCTCTTATTACCATTTTCTAGATCCCAAGTTGTATTTTCATGGAATAAAGACCATTTGTCTGAAGGTCTTCCTTCTGTTGGAGCAGTGTATCTTAGTGGGTCACCCTTTGCTGATTCGATTTTGATTACATCAGCACCTAAGTCTGCTAAAAATCTGCCTGTTGTAGCTGCAGCGATAAAAGTAGCATATTCAACTACTTTAACGCCCTCTAACGGCTTTTTGTTACTCATTATTTTGCCCTCCTTAGTTTTAACAATACATTTAATTAACTTCGTTATTAATATAAGAAATTATTAATTATCTATTTGTCAGCTATAAATTTATAACCAACTATTATTAAACAGATTATTTATACTATCTGTATAACAACCAAATTTTTCAGTAAGTATTTTACAAAACTTGTATACTAATACCTACTATAATTGTAACAAATTCAACGCAATAAGTAAAGGTCAACAGCTAATTTCCCTTGACTTTTCACCTGTTGATTGATAAATCAGCTATGATTTTATTTTTCAACACCTTTTCATTTATTTTGCCTGTACTATTACGTGGCATTTCCTCCATGAAAAAGATGTATTTTGGTATTTTATAGTCGCTTATTTTTTCTTTTAAACTAGCTACGATTTTCTGTTTAAGTTCATCGTCACCAGTACCTTCAATGCAAGCAACTATATCTTCCTGAAGAACTATTGTAGGCACCCCAAATACTTTTACTTCTCGTCCACCCACAATTTCCTTAATTGCTTTTTCTATTTCCAAAGGAGATATGTTTTCTCCTCCTCTTATTATCAAATTTTTAAATCTACCAGTAATTACTAGATGATCATCTTCTCCCAAATATCCTAAATCTCCTGACTTAAGCCATCCATCATCTGTAAAAGCAGCTTTTGTTTCTTCTGGATTTGCAATATAGCCAGCCATAACATTGTAACCTTTAATCTGTATTTCACCTTCAACATTATAGCCACACGGTTCTGTTGCACCTTTGCGCATTATACGTATCTGTACACCATCAATTGCTTTACCTGAAGTATTAGCTTTTGTGTCAATTGGATCATCAAGAGAACATAAAGAAACGCAAGGAGAAGTTTCAGTCTGTCCGTATGAAGGCTGCAAATTTATATTTTCAAACATAGAGCATATATCCAAGTAGTCTTGTGGGAATATTTGAGAACCCGCAATAATACCACTTTTAAGAGAAGTAAGATCATACTCTTTTCTCTTCTCATTTCTATACATTGCCAAAAACATAGTAGGCACGCCATTCATAATTGTACACTTATATTTTTCTATAACCTGACATATATCTACAGTTCTAGTACTCTGTAACAGATACATCTGTCCACATGCGTGAAGCATTGTTAAAATGCAGCCTGTAACGCCAAAACTGTGAAACAAAGGAACTGCAATATTCATAATGTCATTCTCATTCCAACCCATTTGCTCTTTCATAGCAAGTGAATTGTTAACAAGGTTATAGTGAGTTAACTGAACACCCTTGCTGTTGCCTGTCGTACCAGATGTAAATAAAACACTGGTAACAGCTTTAGAATCAGTGGACGGTTTAAATTCCAAGTTTCTATTTTCATTTGCAATTTGTTTCCACTGATCATATGTTTTATCCATATCAACACAACATCTTACTGATGTTGTAGGATATAGAATATTTTTCATTATCTTTTCATAAGAAACATTTTCAAAATTTTTCGAATAGAAGAAATGCTTTAAATTTGTTAAAGCAATACCTCTTTCGATTTCTGCTTGTTTAAATCTAGTATTGAACAATACTGCAACCGCCCCTAGTTTAACCGCGGCAAAAAAATGAAAGACCCAACTATCGCTATTAATACCTATAATGCCTACATGGTCTCCCTGTTTTATACCTCTGCTAGACATCTCTTTACATATATAATTAGCAATGCTGTCAATATCCTTCCAAGTATAAACACCTTCTTTTACGATTAAAGCAGGCTTGTCAGGCGTACAGTTAGCTCTTTCTTCAAGTAATTGTCCAATTGTTTTATCTAAAAACTTCAACGTTATTATTCCTCCGAACATTTGATACATAGACTTGTATACAAGTTTTAGCATCTCCCTTACGTCTAGAATACTAGATTGTTAAAAAAAATGCAAGGAAAATTTAAATTTTGCTACTTTTTTATTATAATACAATTGTTATATTTTATTCAAAAAAATATCTGTATTCATCATCCCACCTGTAATTGCTATAAATCGTTTTATCTATATGCTCATTCATAATTTTCATAAGAGTCTCAGCATCTTCATTTTCCAAGCATTCAATTATTTTCCTGTGCTCTTCTAATATCATCCCAATGGTAACTCCATTTAATACTGTTAAATTTCTCCATCTGCTAATATGTAGTAAATGGTAATGTATTAAATCAACCATGTTGTTATCTTTATAGCCATTCATAATGGCTTTATGAAACTCTACATCCAAAACAGCAAACTCTTTGATATAATCGTCCTTGTTGTTGAATTTCTTTTGTTTTTCATATATAGATTTTAGCTTTGTTAAAAGTTTCTCTTTGTTTTCTTTTTCTCTTAAAATCCTATCTAAAATCTCCTTTTCGACACCGAGTCTAAGCAATAATGCAGAGGTAATGTAATTGAAATCTATCTTTGTTACAAAAGTACCACTCTGCGGCAAAATTTCCACAAAACCTAGCTGCTGCAGTCTTAAAAAAGCACTTCTTATAACAGTTCTAGAAACGCCGTACTCCTCCCCCATTTTATTTTCACTTAGCTTCTGACCTGGCATTAATTTCAAGTCGATAATCTTCAATAAAATACTATCAAAAATCATATCGCTAGTCTGATTTTTCATAATTAACTCCCAATAATATAACTATTTTTTACGTACACTATACATAGAAAAAATCTATGAATCATGCCTTTAATAGAATATCACTTTGTTAAAAAAGAAACAATCCTATTTTTTACATTAGTTCTTATGTTTTCATAGTAGAATCCATAGTCCATACTGTGATAACACCCTACTGGAAAAAAGTCAAAAGCCTGTTTAAATTGCTCTGGATTTACTGTAGAGCATTCCAGCACTCCCTTTTTTAGATTGATTTTTGCATCTGCAATACCAGGCTTCACCAGTTCTCCATTTATCAATGACCCTAAATTTTCACTTGCAGGCGCGTAAGTTGCATCTCGTTTCCAATTTATAGGATTGATAACCAAAGGTTTGCCAGTTATTATAGGACTTTTTTCCTCTAAATTAGGTTTTTCAGTATTCCAAGAGATAATAACACCAGTGTCCTTTTCACCTTTAGCAAACTTTAAATGCGGATTCTCCTTTAAATAATCCTCAGTAACACAATACCCTATCATATACGCAGCAACCATCCTATCCAAAACATCTTTATGTTCCTTTAGATATATTGCCATAAGTTTCATCAAAAGAGTAGTACCTTGAGAATGGCCTGCTAGTATGAATGGCTTGCCATCGTTGTAATAGTTTAAGAAGTATTCAAAACTGTCTATCGCATCACGCAATAACACCTCGTTTACTAAATCTTCCCTACCCTCAGCAATCATTTTAAAACCATACTCTGGGTCCACTTGTCTATAAAGAGGTGCATACACATTTGTGTCCTGAGCAAAAGCACTTGCCTGTATATCAAGGCACTTACCTGCTATTTTTTTCATTTTCTCATTTTGTATATCTGCAAAAGGTTTTATTTTATCTTTTGGACTAACATAAGATGAAGGATACAAAAAAAATGTATCCACACATTTTGTTGATTGTGGCAAAGAAAGCCAATTTTGTTTTTTACTATAATCTACGTTCATATCTTTCTCCTTAACTGCATACCATTTTACCACATTATTATATTGTTGTCATGACACAAAAAAAGTGTTACAATAGCTTTATTGTTATAAAGTATTTGATAGGAGGATAATTATGAGTAGAAAACCAAATATCGCACTAGTAGGAGTAACTGGTGTCGTAGGTACAACATTTTTAAAAGTATTAGAAGACAGAGATTTTCAGTTTGAAAATTTATATATGCTAGCATCAGCTAAATCAGCTGGTAAAACTATTAACTTTAAAGGCAAAGACTATATAGTAGAAGAACTTACAGAAAACAGTTTCGACAGAGATATCGATATTGCACTATTCTCTGCTGGCGGTTCAGTAAGTGAAAAATTTGCTCCAATTGCAGCTTCAAAAGGTGTTACTGTTGTAGATAACAGCTCACAGTGGCGTATGGATCCTGAAGTTCCTTTAGTTGTTCCAGAAGTTAACCCTGAAGATGTAAAATGGAACAAAGGAATTATTGCAAATCCAAACTGTTCAACAATCCAGGCTCTAGTAGTTCTAAAACCACTACATGACAAATACAAAATCAAGAGAGTTATCTATTCTACATACCAGGCTGTATCAGGCTCAGGTGTAAAAGGTATTACAGACTTAAAAAACGGCTTAGCTGGCAATGACACAACAAACGCATACGCTTACCCAATCGCTGGTAACTGTATACCTCAAATCGATGTATTTACAGAAAATGGATACACAAAAGAAGAAATGAAGATGATTAACGAAACTCACAAAATATTAGGTGACGACAATATCAAAGTAACAGCTACAACTGTTAGAGTTCCTGTTTTTGATAGCCACAGTGAATCAATCAATATCGAATTTGAAAATCCATTTGATTTAGATGAATTACGACAGGTTCTAGCAGATGCTCCTGGCATTGTAGTTCAAGACGATCCAGCAAATGCTATCTATCCTCTAGCTAGATCTGCTGCAGGTACTGATGAAGTTTATGTTGGACGTATCAGAAGAGACTTCTCAGTTGATAACGGTGTTAACCTTTGGGTAGTTGCAGACAATATTAGAAAAGGTGCAGCAACAAATACTGTTCAAATTGCTGAAGAATTAGTAAAAGATCTTAAGTAAACAATACACAAATATATATAACAAAAAAGCGACTAACGGAGTCGCTTTTTTGTTTGTTCTTTGAATGAGTTATTTATAGAGAGGTTAATATTATATATAGGATTAATGGTCATTAATCCTTGTGCTACTTGTTTATATCTTTCTTTCCCTTTCACACAACTGTAGTATAGCTTATCTCAGTGACATTGCTGTGACTAAAAAATAAACGAAATGTCACCCATACTCTCTTCGCCTACTCTTTTCGCCAATTATCAACAAATCATTATCATAAACTACTAATAAAATTAATCCCAGCAAAAATAAAAACCACTAGTGAACTAGTGGTTTTCTCAGACCCTAGAAGGGTC
>CAUWIT010000008.1:0-75729 GCA_963558965.1 uncultured Clostridia bacterium
AAGTTTTTTACCTACCCCTGGCAGAACCAGGGGTTTTTTGCCGCTAAAGCACCAAAAAATAGATGCTTCCCACTAAATATAGGGAAGCATCTATGGATTAGACATATATCCTAAATAACATGTGTTCAGTTTTCTGATGTACATATCACAATGAAATACATTTTCATCACAACCACCAAAAATTATAAAACAATATATATTTGTATCTACTTAAATGTTACTCTAAATTCAATACCTTCAGAGCCGTCTGGCCCAGATGTCATATCGCTTTTCGCTATAATTGTACCGTGGTGGTTTTCAACGATTGTTTTTGCAATTGCAAGGCCTAAACCGTATCCGCCGCCAAGACCATATCCAGCTCCATCAGTATCTACTTCAACTCTTGTACGAGCTTCATCTCCTCGATAAAATCTATTAAAAAGATGATCTATTTGATTTTTAGGAACAACTTTACATGTGTTTCTAACTATTATTTCTTTTTTGCCATTATTTCTAATTTCAAGTTGTACCTTAGGCTGTTTTTCAGAAGTAGCATATTTAATTGCATTATCAATTAAAATATGCAATAGCTGTTTCATTTGAGTGCCATCGGCAATCAGTTTAAAATCATTATCGATTTTGCTGTCTAGCATAACTCCAGCTTCGTAGGCAACAGGTTCAAACTGAAGCATATCACCTTCTGCCAAGTCGCTTATATTTACTTCTGTTCGCTCTACCTTGATGTCCGCACTGTCGTTTTTAGCTAAAAACAACATATCTTCTACTAATTTTTTCATGTGTTTAGCTTCATCAATAGTGCTGTCGATCCACTGCTTTTCCTCTGCAATCGTTTTATCTCTTTTACCTCTTAAAATTTCATTGTTGGCCAGTATAACTGTCAATGGAGTTTTAAGTTCATGGGAGGCATCAGCTACAAATCGCTTTTGCTGTTCCCAGGATTTTTGCACTGGTTTTATTGCAAATGAGGCCATAAACATACTTATGAAATAGACTATTACCATAGCTATAATAAAAGTTATGCCAGAAGTAACAACTGTACTCCACACTATTTCATCCATTCTAGATGCATCTACAAAAACTATTATAATTTTATCATCATTAAAACTTTTCTTTTCATAAAACAAGCTTAAGCTGCCAATTCGTCCACTTGAATTATTGGAATCAACTGCATCTTCAACTGCACTAGTCAAAAGTTCTTCTTCCATTGAAGCTCCTCTAACATAGGTTTGATAAATATTTGCATCTTCATCTGTTATTACTATAACAGATGTCATATATCCCAATTTACCTTCATTGTTTTCTATTGAACTTATTGGCTGCTTAAGTGTTCTTCTAATTTCACGCATTTGACTATTATATGTATTGGTACATATAAATATGAAAACGACAAGTAGAACTATTCCTACTAAAACCATGTTGGTTATTACAAATTTTCGCTTAAGGTTTTTTAACATAGTCTATACCCTACTTTTCTAATTGCTTCAATTTTCATCTCTGAGCCTATATGCGTTAGTTTTTTTCTTAGAAAAGAAATGTATGCTTCTACGTTGTTGTCTGTTGCATCGCTGTCATATCCCCAAACTTTTGTAATCAAATCTTCTTTTGAATAAGTCGCTCCTGGATTTGACATAAATAATTTTATAATCTCACATTCTTTAAAATTCAATCTTACTGATTTTTCATTTCTAAACAATGTGCTTGACTCAATATCCAAAGACAAATCTCCCAAAGTCAATTTATCTATTATTACTTCGCCTTTTCTTCTAGTCACAGCTCTAATACGTGCTAAAAGTTCTTCTGGTGCAAATGGCTTAGTCATATAATCATCTGCACCGTAATCAAGTCCTGAAATTTTATCTGAAACTGTATCTTTTGCAGTTAACATAATAATAGGTGTTTCTATTTTTTCTTCTCTCAGCTTTTTAGCTACTGTAAAGCCGTCCATGTATGGAAGCATAACATCTAATACTATTGCATCATAGATATCTTCCATAGCATAGTCAAAACCATCTTGTCCATCATAGACTACATCTACCATATATTTTTCACCTGATAAAATTTCTCCCAAGGCTTTTGCTAATCTTTTTTCATCTTCTACTACTAGTATTCTCATATGCTCCCTCCACCCTTTTTGTTTAAATTATATAATAGTTTTTTGTCTTTTGCTAGTTTCTAGTGACCAAGTATTTTAATCAATATCTCTAACATAGCCATTTTCGTATTTACATCTGTTATATTTATCATAAGTCATTCTCTCTTTCTTTTCTTATCTTATTTCATCTTACAATGATATTTTACAGCTATTTACTTAAATATATCTTAAAGAAAAAAATTTTTAAATTAAAAAGCTGCCCCATTGAAATTTCAACTTTTATCAATGAAACAGCTTATTGAACATATTAAATTTATTAAGCTTTATAAGCTTGTTTTGTAGGCGTCAACTCTCGCTCTTGTTTTATCTTCGCCTAAAATCTGCTGAATCTCCCAAATATCAGGTGACTGGCTTCTGCCTGTAACTGCAAGTCTTACTACAGTACTTACATGGCCAACATGACCTTTGTATTCTTCTGGATGTTTTTTATAATCCTTTGGTTTTGCAGCATATCCCATTTCAGTAGCCATATTTCTTATCTTTTCAAACCACTGGCTCTGATCATCGCTGTGGTCGTAAGTTTCCATATAACCATCAAGGATTTTAACTGCGTCTTCTTTTGAAACTTCAGCAGGTAGTTCGTCTTCAATTTTGAAATAATCATCAAAGAAGTAGCTGATAAACTCGAAAATCTGACTTGCACATACAAAATCTTTTCTAGGCTTGTTGCCTGTTCTGCCAAGATCTAAAATTGGAAGCAAGTAATCTTCTCTATCCTTTATTTCATCCAATACTTCTTTGTTAAATTCTTCTGCCCATCCTAGCAAAAATTCATACAAATCAGCTGCTGAAATTTTTACTAATGTATCCTTTGAAACGTCATTTAATTTGTTTAAATCAAATAGCGCTCCTGAATTTGACATTTTTTCCATTGTAAACTCAAACTCATCGCTTGGAGCGTCTGGATTTGCAATACGCCATTCTTCGTAGTTTGAGTTAAGGATTATCAATAGATATTCTCTTACTGCCTGTGGATGGTATCCCATTTCTCTGTAGTAGTTTAATGCTAACTCAGGGTCTTTTCTCTTTGAAAGTTTACGCTTATTTCCGTCTTCACCGATTTTCATTAGCTGAGCTGTGTGACAGTAAACTGGTAACTGGAAACCAAGCTTTTCAAAAAGCTCAACATGTATAGGTAGAGATGAAAGCCATTCCTCACCTCTTACTACGTGAGTTGTTCTCATAAGATGGTCGTCGCAAACGTGAGCAAAATGATATGTTGGTATACCTGTAGCCTTTAAAATTACTACATCCTGGAAGTTTTCTGGCATTGTAAGTTCACCTCTGATGCCGTCTTCTACAGAAATGATTTTCGCTGCCTCACCTTGTTTTCCATCTGATTTTAGACGAATAACATAAGGTAGTCCTTTTGCTAGATTTGCTTCAATTTCTTCATCTGTAGCATTTCTGTATTTTGCATAGTCGCCATAGATACCTGGAGTTTCTTTGTTTGCCTCCTGAGTCGCTCTAACTTCAGCGATTTCATCTTCTGTCATAAAGCAAGGATAAGCCATTCCTTTTTCAATAAGTTCCTTTACATAAACCTGATATATGTCAGCTCTCTGGCTCTGTGAGTAAGGGCCGTAAGCTCCCTTTTCTCCCTCTTTTAAAGCACCTTCGTCAAATTTAATATCGAAGAAGTTTAAGCTATCGATAATTGTATCAACTGCTCCTTCAACGTAACGCTTGTCATCAGTATCCTCAATACGAAGATAGAAAATACCTTCGCTCTGGTGAGCCAATCTTTCGTCAACAAATGCGCCGTATAGATTGCCTAGGTGGATAAATCCAGTTGGGCTTGGTCCAAGTCTTGTAACTTTTGCCCCTTCTTTTAAATCTCTTTTTGGATATTCATTTTCCAAGTCTTCTGATGTTTTAGTTATATTTGGAAAAAGTAAATCTGCAATTTTTTTACTCATAATTTCGTTCCTCTCGTTATATTTTATCGTTATCTGTTAAATTATATAACAAAATTGACTCAAATGCCATATTTATGTGTATTTTCCTTAATTCAGTGTATAATATATGTAGATGTTAACTTTAGGACGAAAGGAATTTATCATGTCAAAAGTAATTATTATTGGGAATGGCCCTGCTGGTATTTCAGCATCATTATATACAAAACGCGCTGGTTTAGATACTACAGTTATTGCAATGGGTACTGGCTCACTTGCAAAAGCACACTCTATAGAAAATTATTACGGACTTCCTAATCCTGTAGATGGCAAAACTCTACACGAAAATGGCATTGCTCAGGCAAAATCTCTAGGTGTTGAATTTGTTGAGGCACAGGTGTTAGGCATAGGTTTTGAAAGCGCTTTTACAGTGACTACTTCTGACAATGTTTATGAAGCAGATGCACTTATTATCGCTACTGGATCACAGCGCAATACACCAAATGTAAAAGGTATTAAAGATTATGAAGGAATGGGTGTTAGTTACTGCGCAGTCTGTGATGGTTTTTTCCACAGAGGCAAAGATGTTGCAGTTTTAGGCTCAGGTCAGTATGCAGTTCACGAAGCTAAGGAACTTTTACCTATAGCTGGTAGCGTGACTATCCTTACAAATGGCAAGGAACCTACTGATGATATTCCGGCAGATTTCAAGGTTATAACTAACCCTATAGAATATATAGGTGGTGAACCTGTTTTATCAGATATAGTTTTTAACGATGGAAGCTCAATAAATGTGTCTGGACTTTTCGTAGCTGAAGGAGTTGCAGGCAGCGCTGATTTCGCTCGCAAGTTAGGAGCAGTTGTAGATGGAAGCAAAATTGTGGTAAATGAAAATATGGAAACAAATATTCCTGGTCTTTACGCTGCTGGAGATTGTACTGGCGGTATGCTTCAAGTTGCAAAAGCAGTTTACGAAGGTGCACAAGCAGGCACTTCAGCTATTAAATACATTCGCAGCAAAAATAGCTAAGCTCAAAGATTACAAAACCCCAAGTCGAAAAAATCGACCTGGGGTAATTTTTTACAATTTTTATCTTTTAATATCTCCACCTGACAATTCATCATCATAATGAGCACGTGAACCTCCAATAAACTTAGGACGAGTTCTTGCCCCAAGTAGGTGAGCTTCTCCAATTTTTTTAGTTTCTATACGTAGTGGCACCGCAACATGCTTAAGATGCATACCAATTAAAGTGTCCCCGATATCCATTCCTGCATCAGCTTTAATAGTCTCCACTGCAACAGGATTTTCAAATCTAGAATAAGCAACTACTGAAAATGAACCGCCAGCATGTATTTGAGGAACCACATTTACAATTTCCTCACCTGGTAAAAGCGCATCTTTTTCAACGATTACAGCTCTGTTTAAATGTTCGCAACACTGAGCTGCAAGATAGATACCTTTTTCCTTTAAAATAGGATAAACAGTATCGAAAATCGCTTCGGCAACTTCAATATTTGAACCTTTTCCAATACGCTTACCGCCAACTTCACTAGTTGAACATCCAATTACAAAAATATCGCCTTTTTTTAATTTTGCAAGAGCTAAAACTTCTTCCAAAGCCTTTTTAGCTTCTTCTTTGATAACATCATATGCCATTGTAATACCCTCTCCCTTTAAAACTTAAATATTCCAGCTATCAAGATATTTTTCTTGTTCTTCAGTCAATTTGTCAATTTCTATGCCCCAAGCTGCAAGCTTACGGCTAGCAATTACATTGTCGATTTCTGCTGAAACATCGATAACCTTGTTTTCAAGTTTTTCGTGATTATCTTTTATGTACATCGCGCTCATAGCCTGAACTGCAAAGCTCAAATCCATGATTTCTGCCGGATGACCGTCAGCCGCTGCTATATTTACAAGTTTACCTTCGGCAATAACATTTATCCACTTGCCGTTTGGCAATTTGTAACCCATAATATTGGCTCTCATTTCTTTCTTTTCTACACAATTTGCTTCAAGACCAGCCATATCGATTTCAACATTGAAATGTCCTGCGTTAGCAAGAATGGCTTTATCTTTCATCTTCATCATGTTGTCTAGAGAAATAGTTCCTGCGCATCCAGTCGCTGTAGCGAAGAAATCACCGTACTCTGCCGCTTTGTCCATAGTCATAACACTGTGACCATCCATTTTAGCTTCCATCGCCTTTACTGGATTTATTTCAGTTACAATTACCTGTGCACCTAATGCAGCTGCTCTCATTGCAATACCTCTTGAGCACCAACCATATCCAGCAACAACTACTGTTTTACCAGCAACGATAAGATTTGTATTTCTCATAATACTATCCCAAACTGATTGACCAGTACCATATCTATTGTCAAATAGATGCTTGCAATCTGCATCGTTTACAGCTACCATTGGGAATTTTAAAACTCCTTCTTTTTCCATAGCTTTAAGTCTGATAATACCTGTTGTTGTTTCTTCACAACCGCCCCAAACTTCTTCTGCTAAATCTGGTCTCTTATTGTGAAGCATACCAACTAAATCTCCACCATCATCGATGATAATATTTGATTTCTGTTCAAGACACATTTCTATATGCTTAAAATAGGTTTCTTCATCTGCACCATGGATAGCATAAACGTTTATACCGCTGTCGGCAAGAGCTGCGACTACATCGTCCTGTGTACTTAGCACATTGCTGCCTGTAGCTGATAACTGAGCTCCACCTGCTGCTAAAACTTTACATAAGTAAGCTGTCTTAGCTTCCATATGGATTGAAAGAGAAATCTTAATACCTTTAAATGGCTGTGTTTCTTTAAATTCTTCCTCTAAAGCAGCCAAAAGTGGCATATTGTTTTTTACCCATTCAATCTTTTGGTGACCTGATGGTGCTAAATTTATATCTTTTACTTCGTAATTTTTCATTAAATTATCTTCTCCATATATTATACGTAAATTATTCTACTGTAACTGATTTTGCTAGGTTCTTAGGCTTATCGATATTACATCCTCTGTTTTTTGCTACATAGTAAGCAAAAATCTGTAACGGAACAACACTTAATAGTGGTGTTAACTCATCCATACATCTTGGAATGTATATTACTTCATCTGCCTTTTTCTCAATATCAGAACAACCTTCTTTTGCAACAGCAATTACTCTTGCACCTCTAGCTTTGATTTCTTCAATATTTGCAATCATCTTTTCAAATAAGAAGTCCTGAGTTGCAAGTGCAAATACTAGAGTATCATCTTCAACTAATGCAATTGTGCCGTGTTTAAGCTCACCTGCTGCAATTGCAAATGAATTGATATATGATATTTCTTTTAATTTCAGTGAACCTTCGTATGAAACTCCAGCGTCTTGACCTCTACCTATAAAGAATATTTGATTTCTCTTGTAGAAAATATCTGCAAGGTTTTCAATATCCTTTTGATGATCTAAAATCTGTTGAAGTTTTCCAGGTATCAATTTTAATTCTTCAATTATTTCATTGTAGTAGTCATCATCAATTGTACCTTTTGTTTTGCCCATATATAAAGCGATTAGATACATACACATAAGCTGTGTTGTGTAAGCCTTAGTTGAGGCAACTGAGATTTCTGGACCTGCCCAAGTGTAGAACACATCATCTGATTCTCTTGCTACTGAGCTTCCAACTACATTTACGACTGAAAGTATACGAGCTCCCTTTTTCTTAGCTTCTCTTAAAGCAGCCAAAGTATCTAAAGTTTCACCAGATTGGCTAATTGCGATGAACAATGTGTTTTCATCTACAAATGGATCTCTGTATCTAAATTCTGATGCAACATCTACTTCCACAGGAATACGTGCCATTTTTTCAATTGCGTATTTTCCAACTAAACCTGCATGGTAAGCTGTTCCGCATGCTACAATATAAATTTTATTAAATCCATCTATATCTTCTTTAGTCATGGAAATACCATCTAAATTGATTTCATTTCCAGCTTTAAGTCTCTTATTTAGAGTATCTTCAAGTCCCTTTGGCTGTTCATGAATTTCCTTCATCATGAAATGATCATATCCGCCTTTTTCAGCTGCATCAGCATCCCATGTAACATGAAGTACTTCACGTTTAACTTCTTGTCCATCTTCGTTGAAAATAGCAATTTTATCTGCTGTAACAACTAGAGTTTCATTGTTTTCAATTAGATATATTTCTCTAACGTATTTAAGTACAGCAGGAATATCAGAAGCAATAAAATTACATCCTTTTCCTAGTCCTGCAATAAGTGGTGCATCTTTTCTAACTGCAACTATTTTATCTGGTTCATCAGCTGCAATTACAGCAATTGCATATGCACCTCTCATCTTTTCAACAGCTTTATTAACTGCTTCATGTAAATCACCGTCGTAGTAGATACCGATAAGCTGAGCTATAACTTCAGTATCAGTTTCAGACTTGAAATGAATGCCGCAATCTTCAATAAGCCATTCCTTAATTTCCATATAATTTTCGATGATGCCGTTGTGAACTACAGCTATTTTGCCATTTTCACTGCAGTGAGGATGTGCATTTACTGTTGATGGTACTCCATGAGTTGCCCATCTAGTATGACCTATCCCTACAGGGCCATCGAATTGGTCATCGGCAGTTATCTTTTCAAGATTTTCAATGCCTCCAACTTTTTTTCTAACTTCTATGCCATGTTCTTTTACAAGCGCGATACCGGCAGAGTCATATCCTCTATATTCTAAGCTTCTTAAGCCACTTAATATCTTTTCTTTCGCATGGTTTTTACCTACAAAACCTACAATTCCACACATATACCTGTGTCCTCCTTATCCAAATTTCTTAGTTAACAAAACTGCTAAACCTTCGGCAAGTTCTGTTATGTATTCTATGTCATCCCCCTCAATCATAACTCTAACCAACGGTTCAGTACCTGATGGTCTAACTAGAAGTCTACCTGTTTCACCAAGTTTTGCTTCTACTTCTGCAAATGCTTTTTGTATTTCCTTATCCTTTTCGTACTTCTTCTTGTTTTCGTTTGTAACTCTAGCATTTTTTAGTACCTGAGGATAAATTTTAATTTCATCTGATAGCTCAGAAGCTTTTTTATTTGATAATAAAATCGCTCTAACCAGCTGTAGTGAAGATAAAATACCGTCACCAGTTGTTGTATGATTTAAAAATATAATATGACCAGACTGTTCTCCTCCAATAATGCCTCCAGTTTTTAGCATATCTTCAAGAACATATCTATCGCCAACTCCTGTTGATCTAGTCTGGCATCCAATTTCATTTAAGTATTTATGAAAGCCTATATTGCTCATAACTGTTCCAGTTACTAAATTATCTTTTAGTAAGCCTTCATCTTTTAACATTTTTGCACAGATGCAGATTAGCTTGTCTCCATCTATTATTTGACCTCTTTCGTCAACAGCAATCAATCTGTCTGCATCTCCATCGAAGGCCAAACCGATAAAAGCACCTTCTCTAACTACTGCTTCCTGAAGCTGCTCTGGATGTGTTGAACCACAACCATCGTTTATATTTGTACCATTTGGACTTACTCCAATAGCTACAACATTAGCTCCCAATTTTTTGTAAACCTTTTGAGCTACCTTGTAAGCTGCTCCATTGGCACAGTCTAAAACAACTTTCATTCCCTGCAAGCTAAAATCTGTAGTTCCAACTAAAAAGTCAGCATACAGATCAAGAGCATTTTCATCAGCCTCTCTACACATACCAATCTGGTCGTGAGTTATATGACTATTAACATCGATTTGTCTTAAAATAATATCTTCGATTTCTTCTTCAATATCATCATCTAGCTTAAATCCTTCGCTGTTGAAAAATTTAATACCGTTGTATTCATACGGATTGTGTGAAGCAGAAATCACTACTCCAGCATCCGCCTTATACTTTTTAACTAGGTATGCAATAGCAGGAGTAGGCAATACTCCAACTTTTAAAACATCTCCACCAACAGCTAAAATACCAGCTGCCAGAGCGTTTTCAAGCATATCCCCTGAAATACGTGTATCCATACCAATTAAAAATTTAGGTTTTTCATCTGTGTTTTTACTTAGCACATACGCACCTGCTTTACCCAAGCTAAATGCTAATTCAGGCGTTAATTCGGAATTGGCTACCCCTCTTACACCGTCTGTTCCAAATAATCTTCCCATAAGTTATTCCTTTCCAATTTCTAGTGTTACCGTTCCATTTGAAAGCTCAGTAGAAACATCATCATTTTTACTTGTAATATTAACCTTGACAGAATGTTTCCCTTCTTCCAAATTTGATGCGTCTACTGAAAGAGTGAAACTTTTTTTCGTAATATCACTTATATCAGACTCCTTGCCAGAAACAGTGACATTTACCCCCTCTAATATCTCTCCAGTTAAACCATCATCTAGTCCTTTAATTTCGATTTCAGAATTTTCGTAGCTTAAAATCTTAGTTTTAGGACTTTTTATAATTATATCTACATATAACTTTTCATCTTCATTTTTCAAAGTTACGCCTTCAGGTAAAATCGGTTTAATCTCGATTTTAGTAGACTTTGTAACTTTGCTTATATCTACATCTGACGCTTCAATAGTATCAATATTTTTTATCACCGATGCCTCCCCTTCAATTTCTACTGTTTCAGGAATGGTCATTGATGACACTTCATACTGACTATCGATTTTGCCAGTTGTTTTCACCTCAAGCTTTACTTCCTTGTACTTAGCTAATACCGCAGTAACCTCAACTTTACTTCTTGAAAGATTTACATATTCAACTTCATTTCCCTTTGAATTTACTGGAGTAATAGCAGTTTCAATTGTCGTGCTATCATCAGATAGCTTATCAGCATTTAAAGAAGCCTTAAGATAGCTAACTTTATCTACATTATCCTTTGTTCCATAAACCATAACGCTCTCAGGTTCTATTTTAGTTTCACCTAGAGTTGTGCTCTCTGGTAAAGAACCTTTAACTGTTGCTTTTACATCTTTTTCAGCAGTAACAAGATCATCTATTACTATTTCGATTTTCTCTATAGACTTATTGTCGATGCTTATTCCCTTTGGCACCTGTACATCGATTGAAACATAGTTGTTGCCCTTATGTCTGCCGTATAAATCTGCAGTAACTTGGATATCATCAGCATCCAAATCACTTAAATCTCCACGAGCTCCTGACAATGTTAAATCAACAGTAGTAGCACTTACCGAATCAACAGCTAAATCATCTTGAATCAAGCTGTCCTCATTGATAATTGTAATGGGCACTGAATTGTATTTTTTTGTTATTGTAGGATCGATAGTGCCTGTAACATATGCCCATAAACAAACTGACATAATCAAGGCAACTATTATACGCACTTTTCTATTTTGAAGCATCCTTAGACCCTCCAATCTTATCAAATGCAGACTTAACACTGCCTATAATAGATTTTTCCTCGTTGTTGAAATATATTTCCAACAATATTTTTTCCAAAGCTTTTCCATCTAAATATCTAGTTAATTTTCCATCGTTTGCTGATGAAATAATACCTGTTTCCTCAGAAACGATTATGGAAATAGCATCTGAATTTTCTGTAATACCTATACCCGCCCTATGTCTTGTTCCAAGTTCAGTAGGCAAGCTAGAGTTTTGTGTCAACGGCAATACGCAACCTGCGCTGTGTATGCGGTTGCCACGAATTATAATTGCTCCATCGTGAAGAGGTGCTCCCTCGTAAAAAATATTTCCCAAAAGTTCAGTGCTAATTTTAGCATCTACACGAGTACCTGTCTCACATATATCAGATAGAGCTGTCTGTCTTTCTATAACAATAAGAGCACCTGTTTTAGTATCTGCCAAGTACTGTACAGCCTCTACAAATTCCTTTGTTATGGACTGGGCTTGATCCTTATCAAGCTGAGTAAAGGTAGTTTTTAAAAGTTTACTTCTACCCAAAGATTCCAGCCCTCTTCTTAACTCAGGCTGGAAAACTACTACCAGCGCTATGACACCTACTGCCAAGCTGCTCTTCAATATCCAATTTAACGTATATAAATTAAACAGGTCTGAAAGACCTGCTATAACCAAAAGTATAAGCAGTCCTTTTACCAATTGTTCGGCTCTGCTTTGTTTTATAAATCCGATAACTTTATAAAAAACAAAAGCGACAACCAGAATATCAATAATATCATTGATACCGATGCCGGAAGTTATGTTGTCAAAAAATTCTTTCATCTCTTTCCCAATCACTCTAATCATTATATCAACCGGCCCTATTAGGGCCGGTCTTTTAACTATTAATATACTTGAATTTTAGTATGTAGTTTCTAGTAATCCGTAATCTCCATCATCTCTCTTGTAAACTACATTTACAGCATCTGTTTCGCTATTTAGGAATACAAAGAATGTATGACCTACTAGTTCCATCTGAACTACAGCTTCATCTACACTCATAGGTTCAAGATCAAATTTCTTTTTCTTAACAACCTTAAGTTCTTCTGCTGGCTTAACATCATTTGCAAGTACTGGTTCTGGCCAGTCTTCAAGTCTAAGTCCTGGCTGACCTTTGTGTTTTTTAATTAATTTGTTCTTAAATCTGGACATCTGGGCAGCCAACTTATCAACAACTTTGTCAACACAGTTATAAACGCTGTCAGCTTTACCTTCAGCTCTGAAAACCATGTTTTTAACTCTGATAGTTGCTTCCATTTTTTCCATTTTGTTTTCTGCAGAGAGCATTACATTTACACTGATATCGTCAGAAAAATACTTGCTTAATTTTTGCATTTTCTTTTCGATAGTTTCTTTTAAGTGTTCGTTAGCCTTTACATTTTTAGTAGTTATTATAACCTTCATATCTGTGCCCTCCTTTGACATGAATTATCTTATAATTATTATACCACAAAGATACATATATACAATAGCTGTTTGGCTGACCTGGTCTTTGCCCCCACACCTGCCTTGACCCGGATTTTCCGGAGGACTTACTTCTAAACTACGCCATGATCACTGCCGCCCTGCGTACAGCTTACGTGGGACCTTTTGCCCGTAGCTGGCTTGGCCTTTCAACCACAGACCCAAACAACTATTATACCCTTATTTTACCATAATACTTCCCGCTGCAAAAGTCAGTACATAAACTTTTTTTGCATGATTTTCTTTTAAAATCTTGCTGCACTGATCAACGGTAGCACCAGTGGTATAAATATCATCGACAATCAATATATTTTTTCCTTGAATTTCATCGGCCACATCTGGATTAACCTCAAAAGCTCCGCTTAAGTTTATCATACGATCCATAGCTCCAAGCCTCTTCATAGGAACAGTTTTTTTGTTTCTCAAAAGGAAATCTCCTCTGTAACAAATATCCATGCGCCTAGCTAACTCATAAGCCATTATTTCCGCTTGATTATAACCTCTTTGCTTTAGCTTTTTTTTATGTACCGGTACTGAAATTATAACATCTACAGGCAGATTTTCAATTACTATTCTGTCATAGAGTATCTCACCTAAAATGCGACCAATATAGCTTTTATCCCCCTTTTTAAAGTCCACAATTAAACTTCTTTCGTACAAGCCATACTTAGCACAAGTATAGCCTTTATCGAAATAATGTTCCCTTTCAAGACAGTCGGGACACAAGCTTTTCGTATAATTTTCTTCCAGTATCTTGCCACATTTCTCGCAAGTTCTATCCCTTACCCACATAAATTTTTCAATGCAATTGTCACAGAGAGAATACCTCCTAGTCTTATCGATTACACTACCGCACATAAGGCAATATATGTTAGGGGGATATACCAAATCTAAAAATTTTTCAATTATCTTCACATGAAATTTTTAATGCGAGCTGCTAACCCTGAATTGCGCTTTGTCGTAAAGTCATTATCGACCATAGCATTCATACAGCTTTCGGAGCCTACTAGCACAACTCCTTTTTTACCTCTTGTAACCCCAGTATACAAAAGGTTTCTATTTCCAAGTACCGGTGGCACCCAAGTCATAGGCATAATCACCACAGGAAACTCACTTCCCTGACTTTTGTGGACAGTCATAGCATACGCAAGCTCAAGTTCATCAAGCTGAGAAAACTCGTAATCTACATACCTACAACCATCAAACACCACAGTCATCTTATTTTCATCTTTATTTATTTTTTTAACAACTCCAATTTCTCCGTTAAACACCCCAGTACCCTCAGAAAAATCATCAGTGTTTAGCCATTCTAGAGTGTAATTGTTTTTTATTTGCATAACTTTGTCAAATTCACGAAATACCCTGTCTCCAATAGTTTTTTCATTAAGACTATCACTAGGCGGATTTAACACATTTTGCAATTCCTTGTTTAAATTTGCACTTCCAAGGACACCTTTTTTCGTTGGAGTTATTACCTGTATATCTTGAGTTTTATCGTCAACATCATAAAATCTTGGCAACCTAGTTTCGCAAAGCTCCACAATCGTATTGAGCATTTCTCTTTCACTACTTCTATTTAAAAAGAAAAAATCTTTATCTTTTTTGTTACAATATGGATACTCTCCATCGTTTATGCGGTGGGCATTTACAACAATCATACTCTCCTGTGCCTGTCTGAAAATCTGAGTCAATCGCTCAGAATAAATGTATTCGCTTTCGATTATATCACGCAAAATATTTCCCGCACCAACTGAAGGTAGCTGGTCAGCGTCTCCTACAAGTATAAGTCTAGTTCCATTAGGAATGGCCTTTAGCAGTGCATCCATCAACATCAAGTCTACCATTGATGATTCGTCAATAATTATTGCATCAAACCCTAGCGAGTTAAGACTGTTTTTACCAAACCTCATAGTCTTTGATTCTTCATCATAGTAGTATTCCAACAATCTGTGAATAGTATAAGCCTCTTTGCCTGTAGTCTCCATCATACGTTTAGCCGCTCTACCAGTAGGTGCAGCAATGGCCGTTTCAAATTCACCACAAGATAAAATATTTAAAATCCCGTTGATAATAGTTGTTTTACCAGTACCAGGTCCCCCTGTAATAACTGAAACTCCATTGTTTAAACAAGTTTTCATAGCACTTTTTTGCTCTGCTGAAAAACTTATCATCATCTCCTGTTCAGTTTGTCTGATTAAATTATCTATTTCCAAACAAAGAGGTTTTAGGGAACTTTGACAAAGTGATACAAGTCTTTTAGTTACATTTTGCTCAGCCTTGTAGTATGAAAAGAGATAGACCACCTCTTCATTGTCAACTTTATCCACTTTTACAACCCCATTAAGTCCAATTTCAACTAATCTATCCTCAACATTTTCAATTGGAACATCAAGTAGTTCTGTGGCTGTTTTTTCTACAAGTTCTTTTCTAGGTGCATAAGTATGACCAGCTGCAACATATCTGTTAAGCATATATAGTATGCCGCTTTCAATACGATATTCATCACACTGATCAATGCCTAATTTACTTGCTATTTTATCCACCTTTTTAAATCCAACCCCAAAAACTTCGTCAATTAAATTATATGGGTTTTTCTTGATTTCATTTATTGATTCACTGCCGAAAACTTCAAATATTTTTATAGCAAAATCAGCGCCTATATCATACTGCTTTAAAAACATAGTAACTTTTGCAAGTTCATTGTTTTCCTTGAAAGCTGCAGTAATTGTAGCCGCTTTTTTCTTGCCTATACCGGATACAGTTTCCAATTTTTCAGGATGTTTTTCTATAATCTCTAATGTTTTTGTTCCAAACTTATCAACTATAGCTTTGGCCATACTAGGCCCTATACCCTTTAAAATACGCGAAGATAAAAAACTTATTATACCTTCTTCAGTTGTTGGCAATACTTCCTCATAAGTTGTAAAAGCAAACTGTTCACCGTATTTAGGATGATCTTTAAAATTCCCTGTAATCATATAGGTTTTTCCTTTTGTAGGACTAATCATATTGCCAACGACAGTAAATTGTTCATCTTCAGTTTCAAAAATTGCTACTGTATATCCGTTTCCTTCGTTATTAAATATTACTTCGGCTATTTTGCCTGTTAATTCAATCTCTTTATCCATGTGTTATTTCTTATTTTTGCTTTCATAGGATTCTTTTTGTAACCCTCTGCTAATTCCATCAATGTCTGTCTGTTATTTCTATGAGGTTTTCTATGTACCTCTGTAACTAGAGCATCGATTACAATTCCTATTTCTTTCCCTTTAAGTCCTATTTCTTTTAAATCATTGCCATCGATAACTAAATCTTCAGCAAAAATCGGTTCATTCATCATTTCAAAACGCTTAATTAGTTCTGCTCTCTTGTTTACACGTCTAGGAGAGCCTTCATAAATTACTACTTTATCCTGTGCTAATTTGTCCATATATGTATATCTGCTAAGGCCGTATTCATACATAAAATCTTTTAGCTCAAAATCTTTTTTAGCTACTCCAAGCTTATCTATTGAATAGATTGCATCCAAAAGGTAGGTTTTAGTCTTTTTATCGAAGTTTAAACTTTCAATAGCTGCAGCTCCGCGACTACCTCCTATAAGTGAAAAGAATACACCCATTCTCCTTGTAGCCACTGGATAAGTGCTATCGATATTGCGCATAAACTTATTGAACAAAACTTTCTTTTTACCTACAAGTTTTTCTAAACTGCTACCGCCAACAGCTTTTATAGCGCCAGTTTCCATCATATAACCTATGCCGCTGCCAGTAAATCTTGCGCCCATAAGCTTTATAAACTCATCTCGTATTTTTTCTACTGATATTTCTGCAAGTCTGTATGAATTTCTCTTCATACTTTCCAGAGTAACTTCTTCTATCTGAAAACCTTTTTCAGCTGCAAAGCGGATGCCGCGCATAATGCGTATAGGATCTTCCGCAAACCTATCATCGGGATTTCCGATAGCTCTAATTATTTTTTTAGTTACATCTTTTTTGCCCCCATATGGGTCCACAAATTTTTTCTGCGGATTGTCAGCCATTGCATTTATTGTAAAATCTCTTCGAGATAAATCGTCTTCAATTTTATCTACAAAAGTTACATCAGATGGTTTGCCATACTTTTCAAAGTTTTTTTCACTTCTAAATGTGGCAATATCCACAATTGGATTTTTATTGTCATCTTCTGAAGTTGTAAAATCCAATCTAACTACGCTGTAGTCTTCGCTTAAAACTTGTGCTTCAGGAAAAATTTCTTTTAAGTCTTCAAGTCTTGCATTAGTTGTTAAGTCCCAATCTAGTGGTTTTAAACCTAGCATCGCATCTCTAACGCAGCCGCCTACAGCATAACAATCAAATCTATTTTCGTTTAATTTTTTAATTATATCGTTAACATCTTTTGGCAACTTAATCATTTTATTTTTCCTTTCGTTTGTATAATTTTCTATTGTCTAGTGTCCAAATTTTATCTGTGAACTTGCCTGGTTCTGTATTTTTCAACGCATCTTCCATATCGTAAATACGCGCATCTATAATATCTAGGTAATGTAAAATTTCGGCTTCTGGAAACATTGGTCTTTTAGGTGAGCCAAACTCTGGTTCGTAGTGATGAGACAAAATCATATGCTCTACCATTACTGATTTTTCCTTTGAAAAACCTAGGTCATTCATTTCTTTTTCTAACTCACGCACTCCTAACACTAGGTGACCTAGCATATTTCCTTCAAATGAATATTCATTTGCTATACCTATTTCATTTGAAACGATTTCATTTAGCTTTTGCATATCGTGTAAAATTACACCTGCTAAAACTAAACTTTTATCTAAAATTGTATATACTTCGCAGATATGTTCACCTGTCATAAGCATACGCTTCATATGATATAAAAGTCCGGCAAACTCAGCATGATGATTTCTAGTTGCCGCTGGATAGTACATTAGTCTTGTCTTTTCTCTTTCAAGAGTGTTTACACAAAGCTGACGTAACTGTTCATCCTCTAAGTTTTTAGCAACATCGTATATATAGTTAAACATATCTTCTGCTGGTTCTGGTGCTGCTTTGATATAATCGTCTATAATTAAATTATCGTTTGGTATGGATTTTCTAATCTTAGTGATTTTCATCTGTTTTGCTCCATTCCACTCGATAATATTAGCTCTCACTTTTATAATATCACCTTCGGAGATATCCTTTAGAGTTTCAATTTCTTCGGCAACATCCCATTTTTTCCCTGAGATTTCGCCTGATTTATCGCTTAACATAACATCGAAATATTCTTTTTTATTTGCACCAACTCTTATTGATGCACTTTTTACCATAAAAAAATCCTGAACTACTTCTCTATTTCCTATTTCTGCAACATAGATTTCTTTCATAATTACCACCTTTTTCTATTGTCTTTCATTATAGATTATATACTAATTAGGTAAAATAGTATATAATTAACAGGTAAAATATAACTAAAATAAACCGATAAAATGGAGGACATAATTATGAATTTTCAAGACTTCGGATTTATAAGGATCGGTTGTGGCACACCTGATGTAAAAAAGGCTAACACAACTGATAACGCAGAAGCTATCATCAAAATTATCAACGATGCTAAAATAGAAAACATCAGTCTTTTACTTTTGCCAGAGCTAGTTTTAACTGGTGCAAATCTTGGCAACTTGTTTAATCAAAAGCAACTGCTAAAAGCGCAGCAAGATGCTCTTTTTGAAATAATACAGGCAACTGAAAATACTGGCATAACTTTAGTTTTAGGCGGATACGAAAAAACTAAGAACAACTTGTATAAGACAAATTATATTATTCAAAATGGTGAACTTTTACATACACATGTAGACTCTAATCTTTCAAAAGATGAAATGTCAACTTTTACTTATACTGATGAAAATGAGGAAGCAATTTACTTAGATGAGCAAAACGATATTACTATTGATTTCAATGGAAATGCAGATATTCATCTTATCACTTCTTCTGAAGAGGTAACTGTAGGTCAATTTGATTACATGAAAAACTATGTAAAAATGCTAAGTGGTGCAAATCACAATATCACAGTGCTATCTGCCCTAAACGGCATGGCAATTATAGCTGAGAATGGCAACATTTTAGTTGCAAAAAGCCCATTCTTAAAGGGAGATCTTATCTGTGCAGACTGCGATGTAGAAATAGTACACAACGAGAAATTGTTGACAGCAAAACCACAGTCATTCTACATGGAAGAATTCCCTATAGAACCGTTAAAAATGTGGAATGGCCAGCCTCTAAAAAGAGAAGTGCGCCCAAATCCTTTTGAGCCTGCTACTGCTGAGGAATTATATAATAACTGCTATGAAATTTTTGAAATCCAGTCAGATGCTCTTGCTAAAAGATTGGCTCACACTCACAGCAAAGTAAGCGTAGTTGGTATATCAGGTGGTCTTGATAGTACTCTTGCTCTTTTGGTAACAGCTTATGCTCATAAAAAACTTGGCAAACCTGCTAAGGATATTATCGCTGTAACTATGCCTGGATTTGGTACAACTGGCAGAACTTACGAAAATGCTCTTGCTATGATGAAAAGCGTAGGTGCAACTGTTAAAGAAATCTCTATAGTTGATGCTGTAACTCAGCACTTTAAGGATATTGAGCACGATATGGATGTTCACGATGTAACTTACGAAAATTCTCAGGCGAGAGAAAGAACTCAAATCCTTATGGATATTGCAAATCAAGAAGGTGGCATAGTTATAGGTACTGGTGACTTAAGTGAAGAGGCACTAGGTTGGTGCACATTTAACGGTGACCATATCTCTATGTTTGGGGTAAATGCTGGAGTTCCTAAAACTGTTATCAAGTTTATCGTTAGATGGTTTATAGATGTAAAGCTAAAAGAAGATCTTGATTTTTCTAAAGACAATGTGCTTTTAGCAAGAACTTTGGAAGATATTTTAGATACACCTATTTCACCTGAGCTACTTCCTCCAGATGAAGATGGCAATATTGCACAGAAAACAGAAGACAATGTTGGCCCTTATGAGCTACATGACTTCTTTATATTCCACACTGTTAGATATGGTGTTTCACCTGCAAAGCTAGCATTTTTAGCTAAGGAAGCATTTGGTGATAAGTATGATGAAGATTTTATTGCAAAATGGCTTCAAGTATTTTATAGAAGATTTTTCGCTCAGCAGTTTAAGAGAAGCTGTTCACCAGATAGTCCAAAGATTGGAACTATCGATTTGTCACCTGCTCACTGGAATATGCCTAGCGATGCATTTGCAAATGAATGGCTAAATGGTCTTAAATAGTTGAAAATAAGCACTTAGTTATAGCAATGTGTTCTGCCTATAGATATTTTCAATAAGAAACGTCTCATTAGTGGTAGAATTTATAGATACAAGGTGGTATAATCAACCTATCTTAAGTTTATAAGTAATAAGGAGGTTTTACGTATGAAACTAGTATACACAGGAAAAACAAAAAACGTATATGATATGGAAGATGGTAACTATCTTTTAGATTTTAAAGATGATGTTACTGGCGAAGATGGTGTTTTTGACCCAGGTGCTAACACAGTTGGTCTTTCAATTGAAGGAATGGGAAAAATTTGCGTTAAGCTAACTGATTTCTTCTTCTCAAAGATTGCTGAAGCTGGTGTTCCAACTCACTATGTAAGCGCTGATGTTGAAAAAGCTCAGATGGTTGTTAAACCTGCTGAACTATTTGGTAAAGGTCTAGAAGTTATCTGCAGACTAAAATCAGTAGGAAGCTTCTACAGAAGATATGGTGATTACTGCGAAGAAGGTCAGCCACTTGACTATTTCGTAGAAGTAACACTAAAAGACAATGATAGAGAAGATCCACCTATCTCAAAAGATGCTTTAGATATGTTAGGAATCCTATCAGCTGAAGAATACGAAGATATCAAAGTTCTTACAAAGAAACTAACTAAAATTGTTGAAGAAGAACTAAAGAAAAAAGGCCTAGACCTATATGACATTAAATTAGAATTTGGTAGAATCGACGGTAAAGTTGCTCTAGTTGACGAAATTTCAGGCGGCAACATGAGAGTTTACAAAGATGGTGAATACGTAGAACCATTAAAATTACCTGGTCTACTATTTGACTAATTAGATATCACTTATAGATAACTAATTTATAAATATCGAAAACTTCGATACCCAAACAACGGTTTTGACTATTGCAAATAATAATAAATAGTATTATACTTTAAACATGAAAATGCCTGTTATATACACCCCTAGATAATCTCCCTATTTTGTTTCGAGGTATATAGTTAAAGGCATTTTCTTTTCCGACTTAAATCAATTATTATATAAAAAAAAGATGGACTTCGCGGTTCATCTTTTTTTCGTTTACATCATGCTACACTGTACACACTGCTACCACAATTTATCAACATCCTTGTTAGCCCAGTAATCTCTAAAGTGTTTTTCAAGTGTTGATACGTATTCACTGGCAATCTTGCTCATATTTTTACCTTTTTTAATTATCCATCCAAATTCGCAATAGACTTTAGGATCAAGTGGAATATAACGTAACCCTTCATACCATTCACTATTAAAATCACGCTCTTTGTAGACATCTAACATAAATGCATCAGTTTTTCTAATAACTTCTTTTAAATGTTCAACGCTGCCTACTGAAATGTTTTCTTTTACTCTCTCATTTTTATTTACAATACGCTCGTAAATTACATCTGCCTCTTCAGCATAATACCCAGCAAAAGGAAATTGATTTAAGTATTCCAGCTTAATAGTTTTACCTTCCATTTTGTAAAATGGATTGCTTTCGCCGATTACTACACACATAACTTTTTTATCTATAAAATGGTATTCAACCCCTTGTCTTTTCATAGTTCTTAAATGTATCTCTCGATTGTCCACTGGAAAACGTACAAGACCTACTTCGGAAACACCGGAAGCTACATTTTCAATAGCTTCACTTACTGAACATTCCTGAATTTTAAATCTACAATGTTTCCCGTTGTACTTGTTATATAACTCGATAAAAATATCTTTGCCTATAACACTGTAATTGTTTGATACAGATAAAACCATATCCCCTTCAATTTCTTTGTGTATGCTTTTTTTCATATTGTAAACTTGTTCACATATAGATCTACCCTGATTGTAAACTTCGATACCCATAGGAGTTAATGATACACCTTTGCTATCTCGCTCAATTAGTTGGCAACCTAATTCTTCCTCAAAATTTTTAATTGACGCACTTAAAGTTGATTGTGCTACATGTAAGTTAATGGCAGCTTTACTTATTGAGCCACATTCCTTAATTTTAATTAACTGCTCTAACTGTTCAAATTTCATAATTTTGCCCTCATAATCATCAAATCTTTACCTTTACATCAAGATTATACTACAAAAAAATAGCAATATCAATAATTCCGATAGTTACATATCAAAAACTTCTATAGCCACTTTTTACTTTTTGTTCTATAATAAAGACATAGATAGTTTTGTTCTACTAAATAATCTTGAAGGAGGCTCGAATTCCTCTTTGTGTAGCTTCCTTCTCAATAAGCTCTTTAATATAATAAATATTTTACATAAGCATTTTAAAAGACAGTGGTTTTACGGGCCACTGTCTTTTAAATTTATCTAAGATTTTTATAGTTGGTTTTAACGTTTTAACAACATAATCCCTAAAAAAAGAGATTCGAAACAGCTTTAACAGCCAGTCGAATCTCTTTTCTAATTTATATATTTACTTCTATTTATTTAAAATTTTCTTTAGATACTTGCCTGTATACGATTGATCGTTAGCAGCGATATCCTCTGGTGTACCCTCAGCAATAACCATTCCACCTCGGAAACCTCCCTCAGGCCCTAAGTCTATAATATGGTCTGCTCGTTTTATCACATCTAGGTTGTGCTCGATTACAACTACTGTGTTTCCAGCATCCACAAGTTTATCTAAAACCTGGTTCAATCTGTCAACATCTGCAAAGTGCAATCCTGTAGTAGGCTCATCGAGAATGTATATGTTTTTGCCTGTAGATCTCTTTGAAAGCTCAGAGGCTAGTTTTATACGCTGTGCTTCCCCACCGGATAACTGCGTTGAAGGCTGACCTAGCTTAATATATCCAAGGCCCACTTCTTCCAAAGTATCAAGCTGTCTTTTAATACTTGGAATATGCTCGAAAAACTTAACAGCTTCCGATATAGTCATATCGAGAACTTCAAAGATATTTTTATCTTTGTATTTTACTTCCAAAGTTTCTCTATTGTATCTCTTGCCCTTGCACACTTCACAAGGTACATAGACATCAGGTAAAAAATGCATTTCTATTTTTATAATACCATCGCCGTTACAAGCTTCACATCTACCACCTTTTACATTGAAACTAAATCTACCCTTGTTGTATCCACGCATTTTAGCTTCTGGCACTTGTGCAAATAAATCTCTTATATGAGTAAACACTCCCGTGTATGTAGCTGGATTTGATCTAGGAGTTCTGCCTATAGGCTCTTGGTTTACATCAACTACTTTTTCTAGATTTTCGTAACCCTTTATCTCCTTGTGCTTACCAGGTTTGTGTTTAGCGTTGTTTAACTTGTTAGCCAAAGACTTGTACAAAATATCATTGATTAAACTTGATTTCCCTGAACCAGAAACACCAGTTACACAAGTCAATTTACCTAGTGGTATTTTTACATCAATGTCTTTTAGGTTGTTTTCGGCTGCTCCTATAATCTCAATAAATTTGCCGTTTCCCTCTCTTCGAGTTTCAGGCACTTGGATTTTTCTCTTGCCTGATAAATACTGACCAGTTATTGAATTAGGATTGTTTTTTATATCCTCAACTGTTCCCTGCGCAGTTACTTCTCCGCCGTGGACTCCTGCAGCTGGGCCAATATCTATAATATGATCTGCTGCATACATAGTATCTTCATCATGTTCAACAACAATTAGAGTATTGCCTATATCAGTTAAGTTCCTTAAGGCCTCCAACAATTTATCGTTGTCTCTTTGATGAAGTCCTATGCTTGGTTCATCTAAAATATATAAAACTCCCACTAAACTTGAGCCTATTTGAGTTGCAAGTCTAATTCGCTGTGACTCTCCCCCTGACAAAGTTGCAGAAGCTCTTGAAAGTGTTAAATAATCAAGACCAACATCTATTAAAAATTGAAGTCTAGATTTGATTTCCTTTATAATCTGTTTAGCAATGGCTTCTTCTTTTGGTGTAAATTGCAAGCTTTCTATAAATTCCTTCGCTTCTAGTATAGACATATCAGATAGCTCCGCAATATTTTTGCCACCTACTGTAACAGCAAGAACTTCCGGTTTCAACCTTTTGCCTTGACATGCTGGACATGGAGCTTCCATCATATATTTTTTAATACGCTCCTTCATAAATTCCGAATCAGTCTGCATAAATCTTCTTTCAAGATTTGGAATAACCCCTTCAAAAGAATCTTCCCTGTGACTAAGTGCACCTGTAGTCCTGCTTACATAGTCGTATTTTACTTTTTTTGTACCAGTACCGTATAAAAGTTCTTTTTGAAGTTTCTTTGGCAAATCACACCATGGAGTGTAAACATCTACATCGTATTGGGCCGCTAGAGCATCTATCATCTGTCGATAAAATCTACCATCTTCCATAGAAGCAAAAGCATTTCCAAAAACACCATCGTATATGCTTTTTGTTTCATCCTCGATTAACAATTCTGGATCAATACGCTGTAAAAACCCTAAACCGTTACATTCGGGACAAGCCCCAAAAGGACTGTTGAATGAAAACATACGAGGTTCCATTTCTTCTATGCTTATACCGTGTTCAGGGCAAGCCAAAGAAGTGCTAAAAGTTTTTTCATAAGACTCTCCGTCCTTTGAAATTAAAACTTGTATAAGTCCATCGCCGTGAGCGATTGCAAGTTCGCAAGCCTCGCTTAAACGACCTTCAACCCCTTCTCTTACAACAATTCTATCCACTACAATTTCAATAGTATGCTTAAAAGTTTTTTCAAGTTTAATCTCATCTTCTTCTAGCATATAGATTTCTCCATCCACTCTAACCCTTGAAAAACCTTCTTTTCTTATTCTCTCTAGGATTTTTTCATGAGTACCTTTTCGCTGTCTAACAACGGGAGCAAGCATTGTAAGTCTAGTTTTTTCACCTAGCTCCATAAGAGTATCCACAATCTGGTCAACCGATTGAGAAGAAATCTCCCTGCCGCAAATAGGACAGTGGGGCACGCCTATACGAGCATACATAAGTCTTAAATAGTCGTGGATTTCAGTAACTGTACCTACAGTAGATCTTGGATTTTTACTAGTAGTCTTTTGGTCTATAGAAATAGCCGGTGAAAGACCTTCGATGTATTCCACATTTGGTTTTTCCATCTGTCCTAAAAACTGTCTAGCATAAGCTGACAAACTTTCTACATATCGTCTCTGTCCCTCTGCATAAATCGTATCAAAAGCCAAAGAGCTTTTGCCAGAACCAGAAAGCCCTGTTAAAACTACAAATTTATCTCGAGGAATAACCACATCTATATTTTTTAAATTATTTTCGTTTGCACCTTTTATAATTATGTCTTTTTGCATTAGTTTCCTCACATTAGATTTTATTGAAAATTACAGCCTTGCCTTGTATTGAAAAACTTGATCTCTAATCATAGCCGCCTTTTCAAATTGCAAGTCCGCCGCTGCTTTTTTCATTTCTTTTTCCAATTTCTTTACAAATTCTTTTAATTCCTTTTTAGTCATTTCCAAAGGCTTTTTATCAACCACTTCATCTTCAACAGCCTTAGTCGCCTCAATAACTTCACGCACAGATTTTTTAATAGTTTGCGGCGTTATGCCGTGTTCCTCATTGTACTTCATCTGTATTTCACGTCTTCTAGCAGTTTCATCTATAGCATATTGCATAGCAGGACTTATTTCATCAGCATACATCACAACTCTGCCCTGAGCATTTCTTGCAGCTCGCCCAATAGTTTGCACCAGCGAAGTTTCATTCCTCAAAAAACCACGCTTGTCAGCGTCTAAAATTGCTACCAAGCTAACTTCAGGTATATCAAGTCCCTCTCTTAAAAGGTTGATGCCCACCAAAACATCGAAAACATCCATTCGCAAGTCGCGTATTACCTCAAGTCGCTCTAAGGTGTCAATTTCGCTGTGGAGATATCTTACTTTTACCCCCGCGGATTTTAGATAATCAGTTAAAGACTCAGACATTTTTTTAGTCAATGTAGTTACAAGAACCTTGTTGCCCTTTTCAACTTCCTTGTTGATTTCCCCAAGGAGATGGTCTATTTGTCCTTCAGTAGGAATGACACTTATCTCAGGGTCAAGGAGTCCTGTTGGTCTTATAATTTGTTCTGCGCTTATACCGCCTGATTCCTCTTTTTCATAATCAGCTGGAGTAGCACTGACATACATAATCTTATCCTTGATTTTTTCGAATTCTTCAAACTTAAGAGGTCTGTTATCTAGTGCTGATGGCAATCTAAAACCGTAATCAACTAATGAGCTTTTTCTTGATCTATCCCCTGCGTACATGGCTCTAAGCTGAGGCAACATAACGTGGGATTCGTCAATAATAATCAAGAAATCATCTGGAAAATAGTCTATTAGGGTATATGGTCTAACTCCCGGCTCTAGTCCGTTTAAATGGCGAGAATAATTTTCAATGCCCTTGCATCTGCCTATTTCTCTTAGCATTTCAAGGTCGTACCTAGTTCTCTGCTCTATTCTCTGAGCTTCGAGAAGTTTGCCCTCAGACTTAAACCATTCCACCCTCTCATTTAGCTCCTCCGAAATAGTGCCCAAGGCCCTTTCCATATTTTCTTCGGTTGTTACATAGTGGGATGCAGGATAAATCGCTACGTGATTTCTAAGTGCAATTATTTCTCCTGTAATTGGATTTAACTCTTTTATAGTTTCCACTTCATCTCCAAAGAGCTCTATTCTAACTGCATTTTCCTCGCCTACTGGGAAAATATCGATAATATCTCCACGCACTCTAAAAGTACCACGCTCAAAAGCTAGATCGTTTCTGTCATATTGTATATCGACAAGTTTTCTCATAAGCTCTTCCCTAGGTTTTTCCATACCTGGTCTAAGTGATATAACTTGTTTTTCATAGTCGATAGGCGAACCTAAACCGTAAATACATGAAACAGAAGCCACTATAATTACATCGTTTCTCTCACCTAAAGCTGCTGTTGCACTGTGACGCAACTTTTCTATTTCCGCATTTATATCCGAATCTTTTTCAATATATGTATCCGTTGAAGCAACATAAGCCTCTGGCTGATAATAATCGTAATAACTTACAAAGTATTCTACTGCATTTTCAGGAAAAAACTCCTTCATCTCTCCATGAAGCTGGGCAGCCAGTGTCTTATTGTGGGAAATTATAAGGGTGGGTTTTTGCATTTTTTCTATAACATTTGCCATTGTATAAGTTTTACCCGAACCTGTAACACCCAAAAGAGTCTGTGCTTTTTTCCCCGATTTAAAGCCATTTACAAGTTTTTCTATAGCTTGAGGTTGATCACCTGTTGGCTCAAATGGAGCATGCAACTTAAACTCAGCCATAAGATTTTCTCCTTTCGTACATATTTATCTTACTTTTATCTTAACATTTAGATTATATCACAATATAAAATTATCAATCATGTAAAGTGCTGTATTCTAAACCTAAAGCACTTTTTCTATAACAAATTCTTTTCTTATCGCCTATAGATGTGCTTTCGTACTCACTTCTTGACACTGTATAAATTTTTCTTTCTCCGTTGCAATATACATATAGCTCCCTGTCTCTAGTTTTGCCACTGCTAATATGTTTTTCTATAACAACTACTTCTTGATGTGTTGTGCCATCTACAGTCGTTAAAAAATTCACTGGAAAACAAATTGTAAATGCAATCAAAAAAGCGGCAAAAGCAACTGAAAGTTTTCGAGCAAACCTTTGATTTTCTTCACATCTTGAGGACTTAATTATAAATGGTATCAAAAGTATTACTGTAGTAATTGCTGTAAACTTCATATAGCTTCCAAAATCATAATTAAATAACTTAGATACATTTAAACATAAAAGAAATGCAATTGCAGCTCCAATAACCGGCATTTGATACACATCTTGCCCTCTTTTAGTTTTCACATCTATAAAAATATACGGATAATATTTAATATACAAAGCGTATTCGATTAATAGAACAGCAATAAATATAATCATCATAGACTTGCCGTTTACAAAATATGCAACAACATCACCTAATATAAGCAACCATCCCACAATCTTAATGATTTTTCTATTTTTTTCGATTTCCTCTTTTTCCTTTACTTTAACCATTTTTTGGGCTATTTTCCCCTCGTTAAAAACAGACTTATAGTAATTTCGCTCAATCCAGTTTAGGGCACAAACAAACTTTGACACGTCTTTGCCTTGCTCTACTAAAACGCCAAAATCTACAAACTCTATGCCATTCCTGTCTAACGCATCAAACAAAACTTCTTCATTTTTTAACATTGTATCCAAAGTGATTATTCTGTTGTATTTTTTGTCTATAAGTGCAAATTGCACCCTATCACTTAAAGGAACTGCTAAGATGCAGCGAATGTCCCCATACTTCACATGCTGCTCCTTTTTAATTAGATAGCTAAAAACAATTTCATCTTCATTTACCACAATCAACTGCTTTTTGTAAGCTAAAATCAAAACTATTCCCAAGATAACAAAAGGCATAAAGCAAATCCCAGCTCCAATGTGACCCGTAATAAATGTTGCAATCACAATTACACCAAACACCGCCGTTGTTACTAACCCTATATTTTTAACTAATTTACTCAATCTAACTACATTGTCCATAACCTTTTCTCCTTTATTTCCCTCATTATAAATTGGATTTATCCGCAAGCTCCACCAATTTTAAAACATCTTCATCGGCATCTAAGCTATATAAAAGTCCATACGGGATACTGTAATCCCAACGAACAGGTATAGATACAAGACCTGGATGAACTTCCTGCCAACACTCAATCGTTAGCAAAACATTTTCCGTTTCGGCACACCTGTTAAACACAGATAAATCGTAAAATTGTGGTGTATCCTCAATATGTATCTTTGGATGGTTTTTTTCTAAATCATTTCGTATAAAATCATTTACCCCCGAATCTCCTTTACTAACCATCATCAATGTATACCCGTATAAATCCTCAACATCGATACAAGATTTATTTGCTAGGGGATGATCACGAGCAACTGCAATCATCTTTTTGTACCTGCCAAGAGGCAAAAAATTACATAGAGATAGCCACGCCTTGGAATCGCAAACACCAATTAAAAAATCAAATTTTTCACCGAGTTTCTTTATTTCAGATAAAATCCCCTCATGGTCATCCTCAAAAGGCACAAGGTGCAATTTGTAATCTGGAAAATGATTGTTAATCTTGTACCACAGATCTATGAATGGCTTTGCTGGGTTTAGCATAGAAGTGCCTACGCAAAAGGTTGTATCGCATCTCCCTGACATTTCAACCGCTTCCGAAATAGACTTGTTGGAATAGTCAATCATAAACTTAGCATTGCGATAAATCACCTCACCCGCTGCTGTCAACCTAACACCAGCCGATGTTCTATCTATTAATTTTAAGTTCAGATGTTCCTCTAAACTGTTCATCTGTTTCATCACAGCAGTTGGAGATATAAAAAGCTCATCAGCTGCTTTTGTAAAACTTCCACAGTTTACAACCGTTATAAAAGTATTGAGTAATGGATTGTACATTTTACACCTCCTATAAACTTTTAGTTTATACGATAGTAACATATGGGAGATTCCATGTCAACGCACACTTGTGTTATCCTAAACTCGATAAAAGAAATGTGAGAAAGGTGGTATAGATTATGGCAAAAAAACTCATTGCATTTTATTCTAGAGCTGATGAAAACTATGTCAATGGCACATTAAAAATGCTAACTGTTGGAAATACAGAAATTGCAGCTGGCATAATAAAAGACCTAACGGGAGGAGATTTTCTGCATATAGAACAAGTCATTCCTTACTCAAAAGGATACAACGATTGCACAGCTGAGGCAAAAAAAGATCAACAGCAAAATGCTAGACCTAAGTTAAAATACTATCCTAAATCTATTGACGACTACGATGTTATCTACTTAGGTTATCCAAATTACTGGAGCACCATGCCAATGGCAGTATTTACATTTTTGGAACACTATGATTTTTCCGGAAAAACTATAAAGCCATTTTGCACTCACGAAGGCAGCGGTTTAGGCAGCAGTATTTCGGATATAAAAAAACTTTGCCCTGAAGCAACAGTTGAAAAAGGAATTGCTATCTACGGTAGCAATGTTGAAAAATCAAGAAAAGATATAGAAAGTTGGGTGAGATAATATGAAAAAAGTAACAGCAGGTAGAGATGCATTAGGTAAATTTGCACCTAAATTTGCACAGTTAAATGACGATGTTCTTTTCGGTGAAGTATGGTCAAGAGAAGACAAAATGTCACCTCACGATCGCTCAATGGCTACAGTTACAGCTTTGGTCGCTCAAGGCATTTGCGACAGCTCCCTAGAACATCACCTAATTACAGCAAAAGAAAATGGCATTACAAAAACTGAAATCTCAGAGTTATTAACTCATATAGCCTTTTACGTTGGCTGGCCAAAAGCCTGGGCTGCATTTAGACTAGCAACAGAAGTTTGGAAAGAACCCACTGACCAAAATTCAAATAAACAGGATTTAAAAGCTACCCATCAAGGTTCAATGATATTTCCTATTGGAGAACCAAATGACGGTTTTGCGAAATATTTTGTTGGACAAAGTTATCTAGCACCCCTATCAACAGAACAAGTAGGTATCTTCAATGTTACCTTTGAACCAGCTTGCCGCAATAACTGGCATATCCACAAAGCCTCAAAAGGCGGCGGCCAAATACTTATCTGTATAGCTGGCAAAGGATATTATCAAGAATGGGGCAAGGATGCTCAGTTGCTTGTGCCTGGCGATGTAGTAAATATCCCACCAGGAGTTAAGCATTGGCACGGCGCTGTAAAAGATAGCTGGTTTTCACATATTGCTATTGAAGTGCCTGGAGAAGATACACAAACACAATGGTGTGAACCAGTTTGTGATGAAGAATACGGAAAACTTAAATAAATAAAATGGGAGGAGAAGAATTCTATGAATTACATTACATTATCAAATGGTGTAAAAATGCCACAACTTGGATACGGTGTATATCAAGTAACAAAAGACGAATGTGAACGTTGCGTATCAGATGCACTAAAAGTAGGATATCGCTCTATCGATACAGCACAATCTTATTTCAATGAAGAAGAAGTTGGAAATGCAATTGCAAAATCCGGTATCCCAAGAGAAGAAATTTTCTTAACATCAAAAGTTTGGATTGAACACTATGGATACGAAGAATGCAAAAAAAGTGTACTTGAATCTCTAGAAAAACTAAAGACTGACTATATAGATTTGATGCTACTTCATCAGCCCTTTGGCGATTATTACGGTGCTTGGAGAGCACTAGAAGAACTTTACGAAAAGGGTAAACTTCGAGCTATTGGTATCTCTAACTTTTATCCAGACCGTATGATTGATATCGCATCTTTTTCAAAAATCAAACCTATGGTAAATCAAATTGAAATTCATCCTCACAATCAGCAAGAAACTGCGAAACAATGGAACGAAAAATATGGTTTACAATTGGAAGCATGGGCACCATTTGGAGAAGGTAGAAGCGGAATGTTTGACCTGCCCGAATTAAAAGCTATCGGAAGCAAATATGGTAAAACACCAGCACAAGTTATGCTTCGCTGGCATCTACAAAGAGGAATCGTTGTCATTCCTAAGTCAACACATATAGAGCGAATGGAAGAAAATCTAGATGTTTTTGATTTTGAACTAAATGCTGACGAAATGGCTCAAATTGCACTTTTGGATAAAAAAGAAAGTTCATTCTTTTCACATTGTGATCCGAATACAGTAGAATTTTTTGTCGATTTAGTTGAAAAGCGTAAAAATAATTAAGGAGGATTTAGATGAGTAAAAATGTTTTAATTTTATCAGGAAGCCCAAGGAAAAATGGCAACTCCGATTTGTTGTGTGATGAATTTATGCGTGGCGCCATAGAGAGCGGCAATAAAGTTGAAAAAATAAGGGTGGCCGACAAAAAAATTGCTCCGTGTTCCGGTTGCTATTACTGCAACTCTCACAATGGCCAATGTGCCCATAAGGATGATATGGCCGATATTTTGCAGAAGATTATCGATGCTGATGTGATCGTCCTTAGCTCCCCTGTTTATTTTTATTCAATTAGCGCTCAGCTAAAGGCTGTAATCGACCGCACAGTTGCCAGATGGCTTGAGGTGAAAAACAAGGAATTTTATTATATTGTGACAATGGCCGATGAAGATCTTGCATCTGCTGATACGACTCTCGCTTGTTTCCGCGGCTATGCCGATTGCGTTGAATGCGCTGTTGAAAAAGGCGTTGTAATCGGGAATGGCGTTTACGATATTGGTGAAGTAAGAGAGACTGCTGTTCCAATGCAGGCATACGAAATGGGAAAAAGCGTTTGATTTGATTGAATTCGATTCAATTAAGTACAAGGTGCAGACGACCGAAGGTTGCGACCTGCGTACCTCGGTGGAATCAATGGTAAATGTAAAAGGACTCCAAGTCAAAAATGACATGGAGTCCTTTGGTTTGCTAACTTTAATTTTTGATATTACGGCTAGCAAAGAACAATTTAAAAAGTTCCATATTAGTTAATACTAGACCATAAAAGATTAATTACTTTTAACAATCATTAGTCCGGCTGCCTTCACCGTCTTTATTCGTTGGCATTTTTCAGCTGCCTTCACTGTCTTTATTCGTTGGCATTTATACAGCTGCCTTCACTGTCTTTATTCGTTGGCACTTACTAATGATTTACACCAGTTTAACATATATTTTATGGAATATCAAGTCCAGCTAATTTAATGATTTTAATAATTATTTAAATATAGCAAAACATATCTTTCGCCATTTGCCATAGCTCGTGTAGTAGGTTGTTGTATAGCCCGACCCATTTTTTTGGTTCTTCTACTTGCATTTGTGGTGTCATCCCCCAAGATTTTTTCATTTTCGGTTCTTGCTCCATAACCCATTCCTTACAATCTTCTTGGACCTGTAATAGGTGATTTATTAATGTTCCCTCTATATAGCCTCTATACAGAAAGTCCCAATCTTATTCCGTATACGCGCAGGATAGATAGCTTAATCTTGCCTTGCCAAATTGGTCCAATTTTCCTTCAAATTCCTCTAGTATTATTTCTTCCATTCTGGCTGCTATTTCTTCTGTACTCGCACAATCGTGGAACTCTGACCCTATACAATACATCTCTTGTTTTTGGTCTTGTTCTATTAGCTGATTTATCAACTCTTCTTCCGTTAAAGCTAGGGGCAATTGATTTAATATCTCTTTTGCCATTTTCTCTACTGATAAATTCGCTGCTTCGTTGTCTTCTATTCTGTATTTCAATGCTGCCGAGTAAGTTATCATCTTCATATCTATTCTCCTGTCTGTCGCTTTTTTAGTTTGTTATATTTTGTATTTTCTTTTGTTGCTAAAACTTTACAGATAATTTATTACAGTTTTAGAATAACGAAAAACTTGAAGGTACTAAAACCAATCTACAATAGTAGAAATTGCTTATATTAGTTTTACAGTAACGGAAAACTTAAGGGTACTAAAACTTATTTGCCATTTTGTTTCTCCTTCTATTCGTTTTACAGTAACGGAAAACTTAAGGGTACTAAAACCTATGACTATAGGAGAAATAATAAAAAACTAGTTTTACAGTAACGGAAAACTTAAGGGTACTAAAACAAATCGATTCCATGTTTATCAGATGAAATAGTTTTACAGTAACGGAAAACTTAAGGGTACTAAAACCCATCAACTTCTACCTGGTTAAATCTAAACGTTTTACAGTAACGGAAAACTTAAGGGTACTAAAACACTTGTTCTAACAATTCTTCAAGCGATATCGTTTTACAGTAACGGAAAACTTAAGGGTACTAAAACTATACCTCCCACTATACAATAACATAAAATGTTTTACAGTAACGGAAAACTTAAGGGTACTAAAACTATAATGGAGTTGAACTTAAGGAAAGGAGGGTTTTACAGTAACGGAAAACTTAAGGGTACTAAAACAATTTTATGCTGTGCGCTCCGTCCCAACTAGTTTTACAGTAACGGAAAACTTAAGGGTACTAAAACGAATAGCAATAAAAGAACTATATAATAACAGTTTTACAGTAACGGAAAACTTAAGGGTACTAAAACTGAAATTATAAAAGGTACTGAAGCACTAGAGTTTTACAGTAACGGAAAACTTAAGGGTACTAAAACTCACAAACATTTGATATTACATTCAATGGTGTTTTACAGTAACGGAAAACTTAAGGGTACTAAAACACTTGTATTAGTGTATCGTCAATACTTTTAGTTTTACAGTAACGGAAAACTTAAGGGTACTAAAACTGTGAGAAATGTCTACAGCTGCTTTGACAAGTTTTACAGTAACGGAAAACTTAAGGGTACTAAAACATGTTTGCCTCTGTAAGTGCTACACTTGCAGTTTTACAGTAACGGAAAACTTAAGGGTACTAAAACCAAATAGAAAGAGAAAGAATCGACTATATTGTTTTACAGTAACGGAAAACTTAAGGGTACTAAAACGGGCTATTATCAATTAATTTGTTTATATTTGTTTTACAGTAACGGAAAACTTAAGGGTACTAAAACATGATGACTTTTGACGATCTTAAGACTTTAGTTTTACAGTAACGGAAAACTTAAGGGTACTAAAACCTCAAATCGTCATTTGAAGTTTTAGTTATTATATAATTATTGTCGAATCCATGGTTATATTATCATCCATTTCGCTGTTTTTTTCAATATCAATTATAGCATTGAACATCTTTTGATCATCCTTTTTATTAATAAATTCTTCTGTTATCAGTTCAAATGAATGTCGTTCTAAAAATCCATACATTTCATATGTAGAAATATTTCCATTAATATTTTCCAAATGTTTTGATGCTTTACTACATAACAAATCAATATCCGGAATATTAACAATTCTTTTGTTCACTAAAAAATTAATTCTATCTAAATACTTATAATTTAAATACCTACTATCAGATGTAGCAATAATCATAAATATATTATTTGATTTTTCTACCATATATGACAATTCTTGTAATTGAGATTTGTTTAAATACGTTTCAACATGATTTAAATATAATAAGTACTTTTCACTTAAATCCGCTCCTAATTGATTTAGCAGATAAACTATTAGTTTCATCTTATCAAAAGTGTCGCCTTCAAAATCTAGTTCAAAAGTTATGTTTTTCATAGAAAAAATATCTTTTGATAAATTCTTATATTTTAATTTAAAAGCCTTATTTAATTTATATCGTTTTTCAATTAAATTAACAATAGCATAATATTGTTTTTCTAAACCTAACAGTTCATTTTTAATATCTATAGTATCTAAAAATCTATCATTGAAAATGCCTATTAATGAATCTTTTTTTAGTTCTATAAATTTCTCTACGTCTTGAAAACTATTTAGTCCAATAAAATTAAATCTTGATCTACTTAATGTTTTCCCCTCTATAAATATATTTACCTCTTCATCATTATACTTACTATTTTTCTTTGTGAAATAGTTTTCAAAAAAAGTATAAATTTGATTTGACAACTCTACATCTATAATTCCTATTTGCATATGCTTATCTGTTTCCATTAGCATAATTTTATTTTCCATTTCAAAACTAATCATATCACTATTATTCTTTCTGCAGTAACAACTTCTTCTATTTCACTTTTCATTCCTAAAATTAATACCATATCATCATATTGCTTTTCAGTTATACACAACAATCTAATATTACCATTCTTAGGAGTCTCTTGACGTAATTTGCCTTCAAATTTTTTTGCAAAGTCACGATTAGGGCATGTTCTTACATACACTGAATATTGCATCATAAAAAAACCATTTTCTATTAAAGCTTTTCTAAAATTTCTATATTCCTTTTTTTCCTCATTAGTATCTGTAGGCAAATCAAAACAACATAATAATTTCACTCTTTCATACCTATTCATCTATCTCTATCCTTGGAGGTAAAAACTCTTCAATTTCACCACTTCTACAATATTTTAAAAATGAAGCAATGTATCTTTCAATAGCTACACACATCATTACACTTTGATTATTGTATTTTATTCTACTATTTAATATATCTACTAATTTAATACGAACTTCAAGATTAAAAGACTCAATATCTTCTAAAATATTTATTACATATAAATCACAATACGGACGAAATGGTTCCATCAAATCATCTACCAAATTAAAATTATTATATTCATTTTTATGATGAACACCTATCATTCCTGATAATCCATATGCTACTACTAATCTCGCAAAATATGCTCTTACGATAGTATAAATATAATTTAGACAAGCATTTCTAATATCCACATCATCATTTCTTACAAAATCACTTCCAAATAATGTGTTGAAATATACTTTAGCAGCATGTCCTTCTCTATTAGTAATATCTCCAGGTTCTATTTGATTCAAATATTCCTTAAAAAGACTTATTTGTTCTGTTACACTGTCGTCCATTATTTTTTCCATAACCGCTTTCTGATTATAAATTTTATAATAGATAATTTTACTCCAAGTTTCATCTTTAAAATTTTCAGTCCAACTAATTTGATTTTTAAAAATTTTTGTTGCTCTTGAATTAGTATTTAATCCAGTAAATATTCCATTAGGCTGATGTTTATAATCACATGTAACTAATGATATATTATATTGTGTAAATGCATCTAACAATCTAGTAGTTATTATTGCATCTTGATTCGATACAAGAACCATACTTATATCAGATAAAGGAATCGTATATTCACTTTTTCCTTTCTTAATATATAAATTATCCATTTTAAGTCTAAGGTATTCACCTTGTTCAACCATAACTATACGCCAGCTCATATCAATTACTCCTAAAGAAAAAAGGAGAGGAAATCCTCTCCTTTTGAATTCGGCATTAAGCCTTATTTTAGTAGGCCCTCAAGCCTTTCGTTACTGTACAAGGCGTCCCTTGTACTTACATTATACAATTAAATCATTTTATTATCAAGAGAAAATTCTAATTTTAATTCTTCACTTTTTACTTTATACATATTTCCCAAAATATCTACATTATATTTTTCAAATACGCTTATATCCTTTCTCAAACTTCTAAATATCTGTTTACTATTTTTTTTATCCAAATATTTAACTTCAAAAGTATTTTTATTTGCGTGATTTTTTGACAAAAATCTGAAAAATTCAGTTTCTTCTTCTGTACCATATTTAACAACATTATTTTTGTATAAACTAAATTTAAATTCATGGCCATTTTTTACCAAATCAGAAATATGTTGACCTTCTGATAACAGTTTTTCACTAATTAATAGTTCTTCATATCTTTTAATTGGTAAAACATATTTACCATTTTCAAATTTAAAATCATTATATCTTATTGGAACTATATTAAATCTATTATTCACTTTATCATAATAAACATCACTTCTATATGGTTTTAAACTTAATAAAACCACTTTATTCTTTGTGTTTTTATAATTATTAGAAATATCTATATGTTTACCTAATTTATTATCTAAATATTTTAAGGTCTTAATTTCAGGGCCGTTATTTTTCTTAGAATATTTCTTAATCGGTCCAAAATTATCTCTGTACTTAACAAATGGATTTACAGGCTTGCCCTTTTCATCTTTTTCACCATCATACATATCAATTATAGATAATAATTGACTCCAAGTTTGTGAATCATGTTTACTCATCAAAAATTTATCTGGATTTTTTTTGATTTTTTCAACCAATTTATCATCATACAAATCAATAGTAGCTACAATATATATTTCTCCATCAACTTCTCTAGTACTATATATTGTTTGATTTGATACACTTCTATTGATTTTTTTATCTAATTTGTGTGATATTTTTATATCATCATAAATTCGTTCTATCTTTTTTCGAGCATTATATCCACCTTCACTTAAATAATTCGCTTGTTCATCATTATCTAATTCTGATAATTTATCTTTATTTAAGATTTCTCCTGTTTCTAAATTAATAAAATCGTTTGAGTATTTACCTAAAGATAGTTCTGTAAAGCAACATATCATAGCATCAACAGCATGATGTTTATAATCTAAATCTCTATCCTTTTCAAAACCCAAAGTCTTTTTTCTCAGCTGAGATGTTATCAATCCATTTATCACCTTAACTTTAACATCTTTATCTTTGAAAAAATTTTGAAATTCATTTAAAACAACTCTAGAAGCATATCTAGTATCATTTAAATTTCTACTAATAAACCCTTGTACGACCTTTTCCTTTGTAATGTCTTCCTCAAATAGCATCAATTCCTTTTGTTTTTTCTGTATAAGATTTTTAGATTTCAAATCTAAAACATATTTTTTATAATTCTCATAGTCCCAATTGTCCTGTTTTTGTAATTTTAAATACACAAAAGGAGTCATATTTGATTTATATCTATTGCAAGAATTGTGAACTACAACTTTGTTTGATTGTGAGTCGTCAAAAGATATAGAAATAGGAATTATATGATCTATTTCATAAGCAAATGGATTATTTATCATATCATCTATCGCAATAGGCTTGCCACAATATGGACAAATACCCTGTTGTTTATAGTAACTTTTTATTTTCAATCCTAAATTTTTATCTTTTTTATAATCTACTTTTTCTTCATCAAGTCCAGCATATTGTATGGATTTTTTATATAGCTGCTCATTATTTTTTTGTCTTTCTTTCTCTTTTTTTCTTTTGTCTTCATCATTTTTTTTTCTAGCCATTTCAATTACAATAGATTCAAAATCATATATTTTTAGTAACTTATTTACAATAGAAACACACTCTCTTATTGCTCTTGTAACAACTGGATTATATATTTCATCTGTAATCAAATTGCTGTCAAGTTTATCACTATTATTATTGCTATATTTTTTCAATCCCATCCTTGTAATACATGTATGCTGTTCATCACCTGTTGCAAGCATTTCTGGAACAATTTCTTTTATTAAACGGTATGAGAAACTAGACCACTTGTCAAATAATTTACCCTTTTTTCTTCTAAAGTCAATAAACACATTTATTTCTTCATCTGTTAAACTTTTAACTTTATCATACTCTTTAGATTCTTCATCGTTAAAATAATCTAGTATTCCTTTAGTTTCAGTATTTAATGTCAATATATCTGCAATGGCATCCAAAGTTTCTTCAGAATATTTATTAATATCTAAATTTCTCTCATTCAAAAATTTTCTCATTGCTCTATATACTTCAAAAGAATGATTTTCTTCTTTACCATCTCTATCAATTCTATATCCAGACACTAATAGAGGATCTATTTTATAAAGTTTTTTGATTACTGCGGAAATTTTTACAGCTTTTGATGATTTTTTTATTTCATCAATTATCTCTAATTTTTCTTCTCTTGTTAATTTCCTTCCATCTATTTTAATGTTACATAAATCATTTAATAAATTATAATATTGCACTGTATAAGAAGCACCACTTGCCCTTAATTCTTCGTCCATACCATTTTTACCATTATAGATAGAACACTTTCCTCTTAATTCGTCAAACAAATTTAATTTTGTCTCTCCTGATGTTTTATATACTCCATAATTAGTTCTACTTTTATCGTTACCAGGACCTATATAATATTCTCTTTTTGTTTTTAATAAAGATATGTATTTTTCAATGAATTCATCTGTTATTTTATTGTGAAAATTTTTTTGTGTTTCTAATATCTTTCTAGCTTCTTTTTCATACATACTAATAGTAAATGTATTCATAATAAACTCATCTTCAATATTATGAGTCCCTCTGAAAAAACCATATTTTTTATACCTATCCATTTGAATTTCACATGGAAATTCAAATTCGTTATTGTTAGTTAAGCTATTTAAAACATTATCATTTTCTTTCACTTCTTCTAAATCCTCAAGATAATATACTCCTCTGTGTTTCATTATATTATACAAAGCAACATATAGTTCAGAAGTGGTTAGTTCTTCAGTTAATCCTTTTTGCCTTAATGCAACAGGCATATCCGTAACAAACTCTGGCTTACTTAAACCTATTGAATTTAATAAATCATCCGCTCTTTGTAACCTATGCTTTCTTCGTCTTATATTTCTTCTAATTCCTCTAAAACTTCTTCTTTCTTGATTTTTACTGGCATCTGCACTTTCAAATAATCTTACTCCTGATTCAATAATGTTTTCACTTTCAGCTCCAACAACTGCCCAACCAACACTGGCAATACCTATATCCAAACCTAGTATCATTTTTTCCATAATAATTCTCCTCATACAATAAAATAGAAATAAATCCATAAACAATTAATTAATTTATTTGATTTATCACATGTCTCTACATCAGATATACTACCATATCTATCTACTCAATACAATTTCTTCACCACTATTATACACTATCACCTATCCCAAAAACCGGACTTACAAAAAATATTTCAAAAAATTCTCAAAAATTTTTTCTCAAATTTTAATCTTAATAAAAACTCTATGCCAACTAACGCCAAAAAAGCCAAATATAGCACACATCAACACAAACAATCAAAGCTTGCAATCCAAGTAAAATCAACGGATTACAAACTTTTTTTCATAGACAAGTGTCAAAGATAGGATTCACAAATCTGCCATTACAGATAATTATTTACAAATCAAATAAATCACATATACAATCCAAAGTATTGCCAAAATTTTACTAGAAACATCTATAAAACTCTTAAAATTACTTTTTATCTTTTCTTTAACCATCATATTTACGCCCTTTCGTATATACAGTAATTGGTTGCTACAACACAACAAACACACTACAACACAAACAAGTAACTTTATCACATTAAAGCATAAAACAATACTACAGTCAACCGATTTTTAAAATCTTAATAATTCTTAAGATTTACTTTAATACAGTAAAGTACATTGACTCAAATTAGACAAAAGTCAAACTAACCATACCGCCTTTGTGTGTTATAATACTAACTGTATATAACACAAAGGAGAAAAATTTATGAACTTAAATGAAATAAAAGAAATACGCAAACGTTTTCGCCCAGATGACGACAATGTCCACCGAGTTTACGGATGTTATGTCAACGCCGCAAAAGAAATAGTAACAAAAATAGACATGTCTCTTGGCCTTATGGAGCAAGACGAAAGAGAACTTTACTACAATCTTTTGAAGAAAACCGTTTCGGGCACTATAGATAAAAACCTTATCGACCTTGAATTTACAACAGCGCAGGTGGAACACAGCCCAGAACACAAATTGCTGCAGGACTTGAGAAAATGCCATTTGCAAGATGAAAATCTTAGAGACAACTTGTATCAAAAAATCATCGACAGTCTAGCATTCGAGGAGCAAAGCTACGTTATACTTTTGGCTGCTGACACTTACGATGTACCGTTTAAAGGCAGTGATGATGAGCTTTTCGACGACGGCTCAAGCGAAGTTTTCGACTATTTCGTCTGCTGCGTATGTCCTGTTAAAGATGCCAAGTCAGCCCTACGATACGAGTCTGCTGAAAAGGCTTTTCGCAGTTCATCAACTGGCCATATTCTAAGCGCTCCACAGCTTGGATTTATGTTCCCAACTTTTGATGATAGAAGTACAAACCTTTATAATCTTTTGTATTATAGTCGCAGTGCGTCAGATCTTCATTACGAATTTATACAAGGCGTTTTCGACATTGAAAATCTACCTATGTCAGCTCCAGCCCAAAAGGAAGCCTTTGGCGATTGTCTATCACTTTCATTGCAAGATGCTTGCAGCCTTGAAATCGTACAGGCAGTACACAGTGACATTTGCGAAAAAATCGCCATTCACAAAGAGAGCAAGGAGCCTGAAGCGCCAGAAATCTACATCGACGACGTTAACGATATTTTGTACAAGAATGGCATTCCTGATGATGTCATAGACACTTTCAATGAAAACTGCAAGGCGTCTTTGGGAGATACTGAAACATTTAATCCTAACAATATTATGGAAGCAAAGAAATTTGAAATGGTTACTTCTGAGGTGAAAATCACCGCAGATCCCCAGTACGCTTACAGGATTAAGACAGAAGTTATCGACGGTCGCAAGTATATTATGATTCCTGCTGACACTGATGTAACCGTCAATGGTATTACAATTAATATCGCTGACATACCTGACGATTAAAATTTATCTTAATTTTCTAAATTTATTGACAACTGTAAACATAATTTAGTATAGTAAAAAAAAGAGAAGGATTTAGTTGTTTATCTTTTTATGAGGTGAGGGAATTATGAAAAAGATTATGAAACGTGTTCTTTCATTTATGCTAGTTGCAACTCTAGTTGTATCTTATTCTGGTGTTGCATCTGCTAGCGGTATTGAAAAAGCACCAAAATCAATTAAGACTAGCGCTACAGCTGTCGCTACTAAGGCGGCTATATTAGAAAACAAGGTTAGCATCCCAACTATTACGCCTTCTTCAGGTCCTGCGGATGTTCCTAGTTCTGTAATTACATATAGCAGATCTAATGCAGCTAGTTTTGCTAATGATAAAAAAGGTTTTGTACAGAGAGTCTATCTATCCAAAGGCGTACTAGTTATGGCAGCTCGTGCGTACTCAAATGATGGTAATGGATCTGTTGCTTTTGGCTTGTACAAGGATGCAAATCTTACTACTTCTGTAGGTAATCCTGGATTTAACTATCCAAAAGACGAAAATACTACATCTAGGATGGTTCAAGTGCCTAAGGCTGGCTATTACTATGTAGGTATTACTTCACGTATTAGTGAGTACTCTACTAGCCATACTTACAGTGTAGCTTTTGCTGCTACATTTGCAAATGGTAGCGATAGAACTATAACAAGTGGTAAGAGTATAGCTGTTGGACAGTACAGTTCTCAGACTAACTACTTTAAGTTTAAGGCTAAAAGCACTGGATATATCAAGGTATCAAAAGATGGATACAATGCAAAAATTGCTTTAACTAACAGCAAGAAAAAAGCTCTTACAAAATATATTACTGGCAAATCTGTATATTATGGAGTTAAAAAAGGTACAACTTACTATATTAAAATAAATGCTTATAGTAATCCTGATGGCGGATATGTTCTTAAGGTTACTAATTCTGCTATAAAAGAAAAGAGTGGTTCAAAGAAATCTAAAGCTGCTACTATGGCCTACAAGAAGTACAAAAATGGTACTATAATTGCAGGTAGCAGTCAGTCAGATTACTACAAGTTTAAGGTTCCTAAAAAGAAGAAAGTTAAAATTGTTTTAAAGGGCCGTACAAATGAAAGAATAAATGTTAAGGTTTACAAGGGTAAGAAGGTTATCGGTTCTTCAAACTTGTACAGCAGCAATAGCGGCTTAACTTTAAAATCAAGTGGCAAACTAACTCCTGGAACTTACTATGTTAAGGTTTCAAGAGGTACTAAGTACTCTTCAGGTTATTACAAGATGTACTGGAAATACTATTAAACAAATAATCCAACTCAAATTATCCTATAAAAAAACTAGGTTACACTTAATTGTGTGACCTAGTTTTTAGTTAATTAATAATAGATTGTACTATCGCCAAATAATTTTCCGTTTATTTCATATATATGATCAATATGGACAACTGTCCCATCTTTCATAATTACTTGGTTTTTATAGGTGTCTATTTTTTTGACTTCTCCTACAATATTGAGATATTTGCCTCCTGATTTTCTTTCGTCTGGGATAAAGTACTTTATATCTACTTTCACTTTTTGTTTTGCTAGATTTGCTTGGATTAGATTTAATCTGTGATTTATTATTGCTCCAATTTCTTCGGTTATTTGGTGTTCTTGTTCTGTTAGTCTAGCTGTTTCTGCTATTGCTGCATCGTGTCCTACCATAGCTGCAAATGGAGCGAATTGTGCTGCTCTAGCTTCTCTTGCCATTGGAGGATGTTTTTTTGATATTGGTCGTTTCATATTTAGCATATCTTTATACTTATCTGCACATTTTTCTTCGTCGTATTTACTCATGCTTTGTGTCCTCCAATTTGGTTATTTCTGTCTTTGCCGGTTGCTCCCTTTTGCAAGTTTGTTCCCTTTAGTATCATATTTTTTCCAAATTTCTTTTTTATATCTATCAATGTTTTTTGTATATTTTTTTCGTTTTCTTGATTTTTATCTTCTGCGCTGCTATTCTCAGACAATGGAGACATTTCAGCTAATTCAAACATTGATATTTGTTTTTCGCCTTTTGAAATTTCTTTATATGCCTCTTCAGTTATCACTTTACACGCTGCAATAGATATTCGGCGCACCAATAAATTTGGATCTACTATTTTTTCATACAGCTCCATTACTTTTTTAACTATTGTTGAAGTAGATGAAGTTGGATTGTCGAAGTTTACTGTGCCGTGAGCGTGATATGGCACTTTTCGCCCATAATGATCTGTTTTTATCGGCCCTTTGTAATTTGATTTCCTTCCATCTTTTAAATTTGCTATATCATATCCCACAGTCAAAACTACTTGCTCACACAATAAGCCTTTGTCTACTAAGTCAAGTACAAGGGCATCTGTCATTTCTCTAGTAACTATTTTGACTTTTTCGTATTGGTATGGGCAATGCAAAACTTGACCAGAGCCTATGCTTTTGTTATCTGGCTTATATTTTTTTATATCGTCCATGGTGCAAGGCTCATATCCCCATGCGTGATCAATTAAAAGCTCTGCATTTATTCCAAACATTTTATATAGCAATTCTTCATTGTAGTACTCATCTGGTTTTCCTATGGAACATCTGGCAATATCCCCCATTGTATATAGTCCTTTTTTCTCCAATTTTTTTGAGTACCCTTTTCCTACTCTCCAAAAATCAGTTAAAGGTCTATGATCCCATAATTTTTTTCGATATGATATTTCATCTAATTGAGCTATACGAACTCCATCTTCATCTGGCTCAATATGTTTTGCTACAACGTCCATAGCTATTTTACTTAAATATAGATTTGTTCCTATGCCAGCTGTTGCAGTGATCCCAGTTGTATTTAGCACATCTCTTATTATGGTAATGGCAAGTTCATGTGCTGTCATTTTATATGCCGCTAGATAGTTTGTTACATCCCTGATTTTTCATTGTCCAATCCTTTTAAATCTATAAATCCTAACAGATTAGACTTTATGAATTTTGTTGTTCATATAAGTTCGCTACTCCTTATACAGTTCTCTTATGAACTTCTTATGTTTTCACATAAGCACAGACTATATCTTTTCCCTCATCCTTATCTATTAAGATTAACTGTTAGGGCGAAACCGCTTCCATCACCTATAGCTTGTGATGTACTTCCCTTACGAGGAATAGTCGTTGAAGTTTCTCCTATTTGGAGCTTACCTGCTGATTGCCGATTAGTAAGTACTTAGGATTTAACCATATACCATCTAATTAATTTTTTCTACTTTCGCAACTTTCGCACTTGAGCTTATTTCATCTCTATGCTGTAGTCTAATTAGCTTTACGGGTTTCCAGCAATTCAGTTTCTTTGTTACTACATACAGGTTTCCCTATACGCTTACTATTTTTAGCTAATTTTTTTACGACTTAAGTCATAAGTTTCCTTAGCTAGTCTAATAAAAACCTCATCTATAGAATAGATATGCATATCTTCTGGGGCAATATATTTTAAATAGATATCGTAAATCCGAGTGCTGTAATCCATATAATATGACATCCTCGGTGTTGCCACTATAAAATCTATAGCCAAAGACGGATTTGCTTTTAGTTCTAAGTCATTGTCCGATTTACCTAATAATTTATTTCCAGGGGCCTTTGATTGCCTTAAAGCATTGACTTCTTTTATTTTTTGTTTTACCTCAAAAAGCCTTGGCCTGCCAGGTATACCGTAAGATTTTAAAGATGGTGATACAGCCAAACAAATTGTTTTATCTGTTCTGCTGTTATCAGCTACAACTAAATTGGTTGTCAATGGATCTCTGCCTCTCTCTTGACACTCTACAGAAGCATAAAAAGATTTTAAATCAATGGCTATATATTTTCGTTCCTTCTCCATATCTCACCTCACCTTTTTTCCTTTTCTAGTTAATCCAAGTATATCACATCGCAAGCCTTGTTGCAAACATATGTTCTTTTTTCTGTTTTAAATTAATTTATACTATATATTTGATTAGACTTTTGTGATATACTAAAGTACGATTAAAGATTGAAATGAAGAAAGGAAAATTACCTATGGAAAAATATATTTTAAAGGATTATTTGCAGCTTTTACAGGATTTAGATCTTGTTTCTGATTTTGATTTAAAAGGACAAGATGATGTTGTAATCCAGTATTTAACATACAATTCAAAGGCTGCAGTTGATAATACATTTTTTATTTGCAAAGGTGCAACTTTTAAGGAAGATTATTTGCTAGATGCTGTAAATCGAGGTGCATGTGCCTACGTTAGCGAAAAACTTTACAACAACACACCTGACATTCCTTATATAATTGTAAAGGATATACGTCTTGCTATGCCAGCTCTAGCTGATAAATACAACAACAGTCCTTGGAAACAGTTGAAACTTACAGGGTTTGGCGGCACTAAGGGCAAGTCTACTTCCGCTTACTACATGAAGTCAGTTGTGGACGATTTTATGGCAGCCACAGATGGCAAGGAAAGCGCAATTATTTCTTCTGTTAACACTTATGATGGAGTCGTTAACAAGGTATCTCATATAACTACACCTGAAATTGTCGAGTTAGAGGAACATTTTTCAAACGCAGTAAAAAGCGGCATAACTTTTGCCGAAATGGAAGTGTCTTCTCAGGCTTTGAAATACAACAGAATTGACGGCATCACTTTGGATGTTGGAGTATTTTTAAATATTTCAGAGGACCATATCAGCCCTGTTGAGCATCCTGATTTCGAAGATTATTTTGCTTCTAAACTTAAGATTTTCAACCATTGCAAAAATGCTGTAGTAAATCTTGATGCTGATTTTTCTCAAAGAATTGTTGATGCGGCTCAGGTTTGCGAAAAGGTTTATACTATAAGTACGAAAAATCCAGAAGCAGATATCTACGCTTACGATATTTCAAAAAATGGAAACGAAACTGTATTTATGGTAAAAGGCCCAGATTTTGATGAACAGTTTGCTTTGACTATGCCTGGATTATTTAATATTGAAAATGCCCTTGCAGTTATAGGTGCATCTTTGTTCCACCAAATACCGTTGGAATTTATTAAAAGTGGTCTTTACAAGGCTCGCACTAGTGGCAGAATGGAATTATATGCTAGTCACGACAAAAATATCATTGCAGTAGTTGATTATGCTCACAACAAGTTGAGTTTTGAAAAACTGTATGCTTCAACAAAGGAAGAATACCCTGATTACAATATTGTTGCAATTTTCGGATGCCCTGGTGGCAAGGCTTTTAACAGACGTGAAGATTTAGGTTTGATAGCTGGTAAAAATTCTAAGTTTGTTTATATTGTAGCTGACGATCCTGGCAGCGAACCTTTTGAAAATATTTCTAATGATATTGCAAAATTCGTTGAATCTACTGGATGTCCTTATAAAATTATAGAGGATCGCGGCGAGGCTATAAAGGATGCTATAGATACTGCAACTGGCAAAACTATACTTTTAATTACTGGCAAAGGCAATGAAACTTGCCAAAAATACGGTGCCGAATATTTAGATTGTATTTCAGATGTTGAATACGTTAAGAAATTTTTGGATTTAGACTAGAAGGGGATTATATCTCTTGACTTACATATATGTAATATAGTAGCATTTAGTTAGGATGATGCAAAGGAGGGTGATTAAAATTAAGATTTTAGAATCATCAGAAAACTATCTTGAAGCTATCTTGATGATACAGAGAGAAAAAGGGGAAGTTCGTTCTATCGATATCGCCAATAAACTTAATTTTTCTAAAGCTAGCGTTAGTGTGGCTATGAAAAATCTTAGAAACAACGGATTTATTTCTACAGATGAAAAAGGTTTTATATCTTTGGAACCAAAGGGCAAAGAGATAGCTGAAAAAATTTTAGAGAAACACGAAGTTATTTCAGGTTTGTTGATTACTCTAGGTGTTGACCCTGAAATCGCTTCTGAAGATGCTTGCCGCATGGAGCATGCTATGAGTGATGAGAGTTTTGAAGCTATTAAAAAATTTCATAATATAAACAAATAACTAATACAAAATTAAAAGAGATTCTAGTCTAGGCACAAGGCGTGCTTTATACTATGAATCTCTTTTTTCTTAATAATTTTTATGAGTATCTTCCGTTTTCTACTTTATATACTTTATCTGCTATAGCCATTGTTGAGGCCCTATGGGATACTAAAATTACAGTCTTATCTTCTGCAGCATTTTCAAGAGAATTCATCAAGTAACTTTCATTTAGTGAGTCTAGATTACTTGTAGGTTCATCTAAAATAATCATAGGACTCTCATGTAAAAATGCTCTGGCAACTCCAATTCTCTGCTTTTCACCACCAGACAGACTATCTCCAAGTTCTCCTATATTAGTATCATAACCCTTAGGCAGTTTTTCAATAAAATCAGCAATATTAGCTTTTTTAGCTGCTGCTTTTACTTCTTCTAAAGTAGCATCAGGTTTTGCAATTTTAATATTGTTGCCTATAGTGTCGTTAAATAGCCATGTTTCCTGAGTTACATAGCTTTGGGCATCTCTTAAATCATCAGTATTTATATGATTTACATCTGTACCACCTATTGAGATTTCTCCTTTATCCGTTTCCCAAAATCTCATAATAAGCTTTAACAATGTAGATTTACCAGATTCACTTTTCCCTAAAATACCTGTGATTTTTCCTTTTTCCATCTTCATATTTATGTCATTTAAAATCACTTCTTTTTCGTATCCAAATGTAACATCACTAACTTTTACATCGGTTGAAGTCACTGATTTTTCACCAGTTACATCGTATACTGTAGGTTCTTCCTCAAGTATATCTAGTACACGTTCTCCACTAGCAAGAGTCTGTGAAAGATTATTTGATAAGTTAGACAAAGCTACTAATGGCCCAAATGAACTTGTCATAATAATAGTGCAAATCAACACGCCATTAAAATCTATAACTAATCCATTGTATAACCAAATTGATACCATAAGCATCAATACAGTAAACAGCAAAATAGCTCCGCCTGTAATACCCTTTTGTATACCTTCAAGTTTTCTTAGCTGAGCAGCTGCATTATTTAACTGATTTTCTGCCTCTTCAACTTTTTTGTATCTTTCACTGCCATATCCATACTGTATAATTTCATCGATACCTCTTAGGTTATCGTAAACTATAGAATTAAGCTCAGCAAAATCATTTCTGTATTTCATGCCGTACTGGCCACCTTTTTTCCCCATAACTAAAGGGATAACAAGACCTACTGTTACATATCCTAACAATGCAACAAGCATCAATCCCAAATTAAAAGATCCAATAATACACAGCACTATAATCGAAGTAATTACTGCAATTGCAATAGGGGAAATAGTGTGAGCATAAAAAACTTCAAGTAGCTCAATATCCGAAGTAAGCACTGCAATTAGCTCGCCTTTTTTACGACCTTCCATTTTAGCAGGTGCCAATCTTCTAAGAGCGTTGAAAACCTTTGATCTAATAAGTGCCAACAATTTAAATGCGATATAGTGGTTACACGCTTGCTCTCCATAGTGAAGTATACCTCTTAAAACTGCTGCTACTACGATTAAAACAATTATGCTTTTAACACCGATTGTTGTATATCCCAAAATATCGGCAATAGCAAAACCAGTCCCAACAGTTACTGCCATGGCGCATAAAAATCCTACTACACCAAGTAAAACCGCTGTACACATTACATGAAGCAATGGTTTTACCAGCCCTATCAATTGTCTCATAATTTTAAATCCACTACGCCTCATGTCTGTCACCCCACTTATTACACAATTTTTCTTGCTCCGTATAAATATGGAAATACATACCTTTGTTTTCCATCAGCTCCTCATGGACACCTTGCTCTGCAATGCCACCGTCCTTAAGCACATAAATATTGTCCGAATCAACCACATTTGCCATTCTGTGAGAAATAAACAATATAGTTTTTTCCTTTGCAAGTTCTTTAATAATCTCCATAATCAGGCTCTCGCTCTCCACATCTATGTTTGAAGTTGCCTCGTCGAAAATATACATAGGTGCATCTTTAAGAATGGCTCTTGCTAGTGCCATTCTCTGTTTTTGTCCTCCAGATAAGTTGCTGCCCTGCTCTATTAATTTTGTATCCAAACCTCTTTGCTGCTGTAAAAATTCCCAAAGATTTACTTTTTTCAATATGTTTATAAACTCTTCGTCTGTCCCATTTTCTTTAGCCATTTTCAAGTTTTCTCTTACTGTTCCACCGAAAATATAGCTGTTGTATCTAACTGTTACAATAGAGTTCATAAGTTGTTTTTCATCTATGTTTTCTATTGGGTTGCCGTTGATTTTTACAGTGCCGTCAAAGTTGCTGTAATTACCTGTAATTAGAGAGGCGATTGTACTTTTACCGCTACCTGAAACTCCAACTACGGAAACAAATTGGCCTGATTTTATTTCAAGTGAAACATCATTTAAAACCTTTGTGTTTTCATCATATCCAAAAGTTAGATTTTCTACTTCAATATTTATATCTTCATTTTCCAATTTTTCTGTGCCACCTTGACCTGACTCTGTCTTTAAAAAGGCGAAAATCTTGTCGCTAGCCGCCATGCCATTCATGGCTATATGGAAAAATGATCCCAACAGTCTCAACGGTATGAAAAATTCGGCTGCTAACAGTGCTATAGTTATTGCTTCCCAAAGCTGTAGGTTGCCACTTTGAAACTGGAAGATTGCCATTACCATACCAATAGCTGCTCCTCCATATGCCACTAAATCCATAACGCTAATTGAGTTAAGCTGCATAATTAAAACTCTCATAGTTATCTTTCTAAATTTCTCAGCTTCCTCTTCCATCTGTTTAGCTTTAAATTCGTCGCTTTTATATATTTTTAAAGTTGTAAGTCCCTGTAAATTTTCAAGGAAGCTATCTCCTAGTTCTGTGTAAACTCCCCAGTAATTATTTAAAAGTCTTTTGGCGATTTTCTGGACTAATACGATTGAAATAGGTATTAGCGGTACGCAAATCAGCAATACCAATGCCACTTTAAAACTTATAAATGACAAAAATGCAAACAAAGTTACTGGTGCTATAACGCTGTAAAACAGCTGAGGCAAGTATTTGCCATAATATATTTCAAGCTGCTCGATGCCTTCTACTGTTAGCTGGATCACTTCTGATGTAGAAGTTTTTTCTCTGTATCCAGCGCCTAGGCTTAAAACTTTGTCGTAAATTGATTTTCTCAATTTTTTCTTTACATCATAACCAGCTTTGTAATTTGCTTTTGAATTTTGTTTATCGCAAAAAAACTTTACCAATATCATTGCGGCTGTTACGCCTACGCACATCCAAACATCTTTGGCTACTAGATTGTCGTCCCAGCTTTTATTTATTGTTACTGCTAAAATAACAACGGCAACGATTTGACACACCAGTGCTAACCATTGCCACAAAACGCTGTACGCAATATACTTTTCCGAGCCTTTCATCTCGGTTATAAGTTCTTTTTTTATCATCACTACCACCCTTCCTTTTTGACTCTATATGACTCTATTTAACTTATAGTCTCTACTCTCGTGAAAAAATAGATGTATTTAAATATCACCAACAGCAAAATACATACTCTGCCGTAAATATTTGACATCATTAAAAACGCAGCTAATAACATTATTGAAACTGGTATCAATATGCAAAATTTAGTTTTAAGTGTCATGCTTCTGTCAGATACAAATGACTCCAAATGTTTTTTGTACAATTTCGTGCTTACAAACCAACTGTGAAATTTATCCGAGCCTTTTGCAAATGCAAATGAGGCTACAAGCAGGAATGGCGTTGTTGGCAATACAGGCAGTACTACACCTATACACCCTATCCCGCAGCATAAAAATCCTATAATTATCCAAATCGTTTTAATTGTTTTTTTCATCTCTAGTCTCTTTTATCTTCCTTACATACATGAAATAACTTTTATTGATACAGCCAATATGTGTATACAAACAAATGGTAACTAACTGGTCCTTTGTTGTTGACCTTATGTAGTTCTCAGTTAGTCGATAGTTAGCTTGTGGTTTATAGTTAGTTATCGTTAACTAACTACCGTATTAATGTATCATCTCACAAGGTTTTTGTCAATGATTAGAATCAAAAAAACAAAATGGACTACCTAAATCGGTAGTCCACCTTGTTACTTAGAATAGAGCCTAGTGTGTTTTTCTGCGATAAAGTGCGCTTACTCCTAATGCCGCCAATGCCATTAGTGATGCATATAGTGCCCTAGGTGTTTCATCACCAGTCTGTGCAGATTTTTCTTCTTTTTCAGGTTTCTGTGTATTTACAGGTTTCTGCTGGTCTGCTGGTTTCTGTGTATCAACAGGTTTCTGTGTATCTGCTGGCTTCTGAGGATTTACAGGTTTTTCTGTATCTCCAGGTTGCTGCGGATCTACAGGTTGCTGTGGGTCTACTGGTTTAGAATCCTCAACTAGTTTTGCATAAGTTTTTTCAGCTTCAGTTAATACACTGATATTATTTACTAAAGCTTTTTGATCATCTGTTAACGCATCGTATGCCGCTCTTGCTTCTTCTAAAGCTTCCTTGCTTTCTAGTGTTATTGTTCCTAGTGCATTGATTTTTTCGATTACTACTTTTGCAGCTTCTTTATTAGCTTTGTCTTGTTCAACTAGCTCTGCATATTTAATTTCACCTTCAAGTAATTTGTCCAAAGAAGTTACTAAAGCCTTTTGCTCATCTGTTAATGCATCATATGCTTTTCTTGCTTCTTCTAAAGCTTCTTTGCTTTCTAATGTTATTGTTCCTAGTGCATTGATTTTTTCTGTTACTTTATTTGCAGCTTCTTTATTAGCTTTGTCTTGTTCAACTAGCTCTGCATATTTTGTTTCTGCTTTTGTTAGAGTTTCATAATTTGTTACACCATCTTTTAACTCTTTTTCTAAAGCATCGTAAGCTGTTCTTGCCTTGTTGATAGCCGCTTCACTATCTAAAGAAACTTCGCCTATTTCATCGATTAAACCAATAACATTTGCTACTGCTTTTTTATCTGCTTCAGCTTTATCATATATTTCTTTATATTTTGCTTCTGCTGCTACTAATGAATCGTAGTTTGTAACTCCAGCTTTATCATCTGCTGCTAACTTATCGTATGCTTCTCTAGCTGCATCGATTTTACCTTTGCTCTCTAAAGTAACTGTACCAATTGCATCTATTTTAGCTACAACATCTGCAATATTTTCTTCTTTAGTTAATTGAGCATCAGTTTTAATTTTATCCATTTCAGCCTTTTGATCTGCATAGAATTTATCAAGTGATTTTAAATCCTTACACTTGCTTGCTCCTTGTGTGAAAGATGATACGATTTTTGAAATTTCTTCTTTTTGTTCAGGACGATAATCATCAAGATTTTTGTATTCCTTGATTTCAGTATAATAAGCTTTTACTTGTAATGAAAATATGTTGTTTTTAGCACTTTTAAGTTTGCTTTCATATTTTCTTCCTACGATTCTTTTTTCTGATTGTGTTAAACTGTCAAATGCTTCCTGTGCTTTTTCATAATCTGCTCTCTTGTCAAGTCCTGGTTTATTTCCTAAGCCATCTATCAAATCTTTAGTAATCTGAGTTTTTTCTTTTACTTTATCAAGTTCTGATTTTGCATTGACAACACATTCATCTATGCCATTATCGGAAGTTAAATCGTTTATTTGCTTTTTGTACTTTTCAACAATAGTTTTAATTTCTTCTTGCTGCTCTGCAAAGTATTTATCGATTTTTTTGTATCCTTCGATTTCAGCTATAGCATTTTCTTTGCAAACTTCTAATAATCTTGTTTCAGCATCTGTTAAAATCTTTAATGTTTCTTCAGAAATCTGTTTCTTTTGATCTGCTGTTAGTGAATCGTATTTAAGTCTAATAGAATTTATAAGACCTTTTTTAGTAATATCTACTTCACCTATGCTATTGATTTCATCTATTATAGTTTTTACTTTTTCTTCATCTGTTTTAGATGCAAATGTTTTTGCTTCTTCAAATGCTGTCAAATTGTTATCGATTGTTGTCTGATTAATGCTATTATCAGTACCATTTGCTAACATTTCATCGTAAACTTTTTTAACCAAAGGATCTTTTATTAGTTCATCATAATTAGAACTTGCTTTAAAATCTGCAATTTCTTTTACTAATTTATCTTTGTTTAAAGTATTTGGTACTATTGGATTTCCCCATCCTGTATCCCAACAATCGCTACCATAGCCACAAACTGTAAATGACCATCTAATAACCATATTATTTTCGCAAGGTACACCAGATGCTCCAACAGGAGAGTGTAAATCGTTATATTTAAATACCCATCCAGATAAATTAGTGTAATCAAATTCACCTAACCACTGGCTATCTCTAGGATTAGCTAAATCGATATTATTTTCTTTTATATAATCCTCCAAAAATTTAGGAAGAGTTGCTGTTGTACTGCCTTTAGTGTCGTTTATTGAAGAAAGATAAAATGAATCTTCTGGGGATCCTGTCATATCTACTTCATATCCATTATCTTGTAAATTTCTTACAAGTACTTGTGCTACATTTTCACCTTCATAATATGGAATTTTTTCAGGCTCCAACATATATCCCTGTCCTATATTTCCTTTTTCTACACATAGATATACATATCCTGCAGGAGTAATTTCTTCTTTTTCTTCTACTTCAACCTGAGCAGTGGGCACAAAATAATACTCATGGTTAGCTTCTGTTACTATCGCCTTATACTTACCAACTGGTATATTTGTAAATTTAACTTTACCATTTTCATCTGACACAGCCTCTGCAACTGTCTTATCAGATTGGTCGATTAGAGCAACTTTAGCATTTGGCTCAGCTAACAAATTGCCGCCCATCATAGGCTGGTAGCTCTTTAGATTTAACTCTATGTCATCGCCAAACTGGCACTTAGTTGATAATTCCTCAAAGTAAAGAACAACGTCATTCCACCCTGGATCACAATAAACAAATAGTTCAACAATATCATTATCCTTTAATACAGCTTGATTAATTAATGACATACCAGGTTGTAGATGATTTACTGTAAATCCTACATTCATTGTTTCCTGGCCAAACATTTTAGTAATCCAACCAGTTGGTCCAACGCCTAAGTATTCAGTAGGATTTTTTTCAAAATCTTCGCCGTACATGTACTTATGCATTGCTACTGCTGCATCTAATACAGTTACTTCACCTGCGTATTCATCTGCTTTTTTGTATCCATATTTTTCAGCTAAATCTGAAGTGACTTCTAAATCCTTATAAACCCCTTCAAACAAGCTTACTTCGTTAGCTCTAACTGTAACTTTTACAACCTTGCTAATTCTATTAGCTTTGGCATCTTTTACAGCTTTATCTAGAGCTTTTATTGCATTATTTATTTCATCTGTTGTCGCATCTTCGTTTAAAAGTACTTTTTCAGCTTCTGTTATTGCTGCATTTAAAGTAGCCTTAGTTCCTTCTTTGTACTGGCCGCCTTCTGTACCTTCAACGATACTATCGCAAAATGTTTTTGCGCTGTCTATGCTCTTTTTAAGACCTGCTTTTTCATCTACAGTGCCCTTAACTTTTACAGTAACGCTTACTTCTTGCTTATATAGCTTTTGCAATTTTTCATTTTCTGGATGTTTCACTGCAAATTTTCCATATTTAGCACTGCTTAGAAGTGATGAAATAGTTACTTCCTGTGTATTATCTTGTCTTGTTACTAATAAGTTGTCATGTTTTACAACTGCGTTGTTGCTTGACTTAAACTTGTTGTAGCCAGCTGACTCCATTTCTACTGAATCTTCGAAAAAGTCGTCTGGCACTATGCCTGTACCTTTTACATCTTTAACATTGTACGCCCATACGATATTTCCTGCTTCATCTAGACGCATCTCTGCAAAAGCGTGTAAGTTTCCAGTTATATTGTTTTTATCCTTGTACTGATTGTCGTTGATGCCTGCAAAACAGTTTGCCTTTGCTTTTTCCATCAATGCGATTTCAGCATCTAGTCTTTCATCTGTTATAGCTATAACTTTTACAGGAATGACTTTTTCTACTGTCACACCTTCTCTTGTGAATAAGACTGTTAAGTTTACAACCTTGTCTTCTTTTTGGAAAACGTCTACATTTGCTCTGTAGCCTGTAATTTTTATAACGCTTTCATCTGAGCTTTTTACTTCGATTTCTTTGTTTTTAAATACAAAATTATTGTTTTCGTCTTTTATTCTAGTGTATCTAGGTAACTGGATATCACATTGACAGTTATTAGTATCTAACTTCTCTTTTGTATCAATATCTGTTAATAAATCTGCTGTATAGTATTTATCTAAAATAGCTTTTAGTTCTGCCTCTGTTGGCTTAGCCTGTCCGTTTCCTTTTACAGTTACTTTAAATGTTTTAGTTTGTGTTTCAAAATCTCCTACTTTTTCAACATTGCTGTTAAGTACTGAATCATTAGCCTTAAATGTTGCTGTTAGAGTTACTTCTGTATCTTGTTCCTGAGGCGTAACTACTCCTGTTAAAGGATATAGTTTGCTATCTATACTTCCAGCTTTTAGATTGATTACATCTGTATTTGAACTTGTCCAGTCTACTACTGACCAAGCTTTATTTAATCCAGATTTCATACATTGTGGCAATGTTAAGTCTTTTGTTACACTTGTAAGATCAGCATTTTCACCTTTAATTTTATCTGCTGTAAGCAAGTCGCTTTCTTCTTTTATCTTGCTATTGAAATGAGCAACATCCCAGCCGATTGTTACAGTTCTTGAAGATGTAACTGCTTCTGCATTGCCTTTTGAAAATACAAATGTGCAACTTACATTTTTTACATTTGTGTAACCGCCAAGTTCACCTTTGTTGTAATTTATTTTTCCATCTAGACCTACATATGATGTATCATTTGAAGTCTTAACAGATACGCTTACACCTTGTACTCCTTCGTAGTTATTTACTTTATTCGCTACGAAATCATTGATATTTGTAACATTATCCTTGCAACTAGGTCTAAGTGCACCATATTCCTTGTCGAAAGCTTTTTTTGCAGCATCAACTGCTGATTGGTCTGCTGGGCTGATAGCATCTTGATTGATCATTTTAATATTTTCAACTAGATTAGCTTCATCCCCTTTAGGTGTTATTGTTCTTTGAATTTTTACATATTTATCTTTTGTAATTGTATATGTATATTCAGTTCCTGGATATATGGCATAAGTTCCATCTGAACTTGGTGTTACTTCTTCTTCGTATTCATAACCAAGATCCCAGTCTTCTTCCATATATGTAACTTTTATAGTTGGATTTTCAATATTATCACCTGTTAATTTATCAGTAATATTGAACTTCAAATTGTATTTTGTAACAGCTTTTGTAACTTTAGTTGTTGGATTTTTTTCAGCTGCAAAAGTTGCCACTGGACTACTTACTCCAGATACTATTAACATAAGTGATAGCACCCATGCTAACAGCCTTTTATACTTTTTAGATTCCATGATGATAACTCCTCATAATTTATAGAAGGCTCAGTTAATATTTCTTATATAAATGAGCCTTCTATTAACTCATTTTAATTTTTATTTTTTACTTTTAATTTTTACTACTGAGCTAAATGAGCTCTTTCTACCATCTTTTGATATGGCTCTTACTTTATAGTAGTAAGTTTTTCCCTTTTTAGCAGAAGTGTTTTTATATGAAATATTTTTAGTTGTGTACTGTTTTTTAAATGTACCTGTTTTATTTACTGTTGATCTATATACTTCATATTTATATGCCTTGCTTACTTTTGTCCACTTAATATATGGCTTAGTTGATTTTATGATTTTAATTGTAGGCTTTATAACTTTTGTCTTATATCTAATCTGTCCACTAGTGCCGACAAGTTTATCATTTTTGTTGTAAGCTCTAACTTTATAATAGTAAGTCTTACCTGGTGTTGCACCTTTATAAGTGTAGCTATTTCCTTTAGTTGTACAAATTCTAGAGTATTGACCTTTTTCGGATGTTGCTCTATAAACTTTATATGTTGTTGCTGTTTTTACGTCTTTCCAATTTAATATCGGTTTTCCATCAACTGAACGATATAACATTTTGACAGATATATCGTAAGGACTTCTCGCTTTACTTACTATATTACTATATTCACTATTATTGCCATTTTTAGCAATTGCAACTACCTTATAGTAATAAGTGTATCCTGCTACAGCTCCTGTATTTGTATAACTTGTACCTGATGTTGTATATGTTTTTGAGTATTTTCCATTTTTACTAGTTGCTCTATATACCTCATAACTGCTAGCATATTTAATCTTAAACCAAGTAATTCTAGGTGCTCCTTTATTTAAACTTACTGAAATTTTTGGAGCATCAACAGTTAATTTGCTAAAACTGTCTTCTGCTGCTAACAACACATCATAATTTGTAACAAACTTTTGTTCCTCGCTAGTTAAACTATTATATGCTTTTCTTGCATCAGCAATAGCTGTTTCTTTTTCAAAAGTTACTGTTCCGATTCCATTGATTTTAGCAATTACAGCGTCTACTTTTTCCTTTGAAATTTCTTCTGCTGTCTTGATTTTGTCTAACTTAGCTTTTGCTTCGTTTACGATATCCATCATTTCAGTTTCTGTAGTTGCACTAAACAATGCTGTTTTCGCTTCTAAAATAACATTATCTATTTCATCTTGCTGTGCCTTGTTATACTTTGATTTATCTTTGTAAGTTTCTATTATACTTAAATATTTATTTACTAATGAATCTTTTGATATAACTTTTACTGTTGATTTTCCTATAACAACTCCGTTTTCTGCTGTTGCAGCAATAGTTGTTTCACCAGCTTTAACTGCTGTAACATTTCCTTCTTGGTCAACTGTTGCAACTTCTTCATCTAGAGAGCTCCAACTTAAATCCTGATAAGTCGCATCTATAGGATTTACTTTAGCCTTTATTTTAATCTTGCTATTTTCTAAGATAACAACTTCTTTTGGATTTAGTTCAATAGAAGCCACTGGTATTTTTTCTACAAGTCTTAGCTCGTAATTTTGTTTCGCCTTACCGTTTTCTGCTGTTACTTCAATAGTTACACTTGCAGATTTAGTTTTATCGACTCTATATACTGCTGCATATTTATTTGAAGTTCCATTCAATTTTAATTCTGTACCTTTTTCAACTGCTTCTCCATTTCTCTTGCTTGCAACATTTTCATTTGCTAAAACCTTTACAGTTGCATTTGGATCTGTTGATTTTGCCCAAATCCTATAAAACTCATCTTCTTTTTGATCAGTTATATCACAATCATAATTATAGACTTCACTTGAAAATTCATTTTTTAAAGGTATTAAATTGCTGTTGTAACTATTTGATGTGCTTACCTTTAGTTCGCTTAAAGTTGTAATAGCCGCAGTTTGAGAAATTTTCAAATTATATGTTCTTGCATATTCGCCATTAGATACTTTAATTGCTACATCTTTTGGTTTATCGCTTATTTCTATTTTTTGCTTACCTTTGTATTCACTGCCATTAACAGTTACTTTTGAACCAGCAGATGCTTTTACTTCTAAATTAACGTATTTATCTTCACCTTTAACTTTTACAATATAATTTCCATTTCGTGAATCAAAAGTTTGATCCCATGATACTGCGCTTTCACTATCTGTAGTAACTTTAATATCTTCAAGATATGCTGGGTTTGACTCTACTGCCATTAAATAGCAAGAGTCATTCTTGTAGTAGATAGTTCCCTTTTTATCTGCGCAAAGTGAGCTAATACAGTACTGCTGTTGTTCTTTAGGTGGTATAAATAACTCTGCACTGATTTTTGCTGCTTCACTTTGATCAGGAGTATCATAAGTGTAATAAATTCCTCCTGGATTTGCATTGTATGTAAAGTAGATATATACTCTTCCATCTGCTTTGCCATCATTGTTAAAATCGTCATTTACGTGAGCCGTAGACACTAAAGCTCCTGTTTGTGGGTAGCCTTTAATAGGTATTCTATAAAGTTCTGAGTTGCTACTTAATTTTTCTTTGCTGTTATCGACTACTGCAAATCCATGGCCTCCGTCAGGGTTAAACTGACCACCTTTGCCACAAACTCCAATATATATTTTGTTTTTGTAGACTACTGGTGAAGCAGTTGTCATGCCCCCTAAATCAATGTAGCTATCTTCTCCTAAATTACCATTTTCATCTACTTTTATCTTATGTAACTGACCACCTTTTGTGCTGAAATACAAGTATCCATTGTCATACACTGTAGTAGTTCTAATATCACCTTTGATACCATCTACTCTGCTAATAACTTCTCCTGTTTCAGTATCTAGTGTATAAAATACTGCATTTGTAGTGTATTCCCCTTCACTAGTTCCATCATCTGAACCTACTGCTATATACTTAGGTGTAGCATATGCACCAGCCCAATAAAAACCTCTAGGTGATGGGTTCGCTGAATTTTTAAGTTCCTTATCAAATGTTAGATTCCAATCAGGATTTTCTTTATCGCTTTTATTTCCAGAAGGTCTAAAAATCCACTTGAAATCCTTTATATCGCCATTTACATTTTCATCGTCAGTAGATACGCAAATGTATTCACCATCTTTACTTTCGCCATTCCATGTACCTGTAACAATATATCCTTTGCCATCACTGCCTTTTGTATAGCTGATTGGAGAAACTGTCTGTCCTCCAATTTCTTCAGTGTGCCAAAGGGGCTCAAGAGTTTCATAATCGACAGCCTGTATCATGCCATTTCCAACTTGAGCAAATATTTTACCGTCTGCATAGATTAGTGGATTCATAGCATATCCCACATTTGCTACCATTTCATACGGGCTTCGCATAACCTCCTTTCCGGTTTCCTTATCCACTTTTACTATTTCTTTTCCCACACCGATGTACAAATATCCGTCTAAAATAAGTGGCGGTGTTGGTGCTGCTCCCCAGCCAATTCCAAATTTACTTGCCCACTTTAGGTTTGTCGATTTGGCACTAGTCGGGGTATTTACATCAGTAATACCATTGTTTTCCTGATTGTTTCTGAAGTTGTACCATTCTGCATTTGTAACTTCTTTAGCGTATCCAAATGAAGTAGGAACTATAACTGTTCCAAGCATCATAACTACGATAAAGAGCGACAAAAGCTTAGTAAACTTCTTCCCTCTAATACTCATACTTACCTCCTTTTTTATAAAATATTTTTTATTACCAAATATCAACTTCTTCACGCCATCCACCAGCGTTTACACTTATATATTCACGACCTAAAGAAGTTGTGAATCCCCATCGGATTTCGTCCCCATCATTTAAATCTATATTGGAAGTTCCTGTTTCTAAGTATTCCCCATTTAAAATACATATCCAGCCAGAATCCTTATAAAAGTCAAACTCTCCTAAGCTGTCTTCTTTGTGTTTCATGATAGTGGCACCCTCAGCATCGAGTTTATCTTTTAATTTTTTAGGAATGGCATATCCGTTAGTTATACCGTTTTTGTAAATCCTGCTTAAGTATGCTCCTGTATATCCTGAAGATTTCATAGTATATGAAATGCCCTTGCTATCAAGCACTCTCTTAGTTACTTCCGCTATACTTTCATCTTTATAAATATCTACAGTCATACCTGTTTCAACTATAGTTCCCTTACCTATAGTTTTAGCTTCAATAGTCACTCTAACTTGACCTATAACTTCTTTTTCTCCATTTGGATCTGCATAAATGGTGTAATTTTTAGTAATTGTATTATCTTCACTATCTTTTACAGTTATTGTTACTTTGTTTTCGCCTTCATTGACGTCCCACTTGTATTTGCGTTCGTAGTTATTTGAACCAGAACTGCTAATTTTTTCGCCATTTACCCTAACTGTAAAATTAAATGCTTCTATTTTATATCCTTTGTAATCCTTAGCAGATAATTCAAATGACAATTTTAAACCTGCTATTGTCTCACCATCTTTTAGATTTGTTACAATAGTTGGCAATTTAGAGTTTTGGTCATCATCTCCTGGATTTTCTGGAACAACTGGATCGGTTGGTTTTTCTGGTTCTACCGGATCAGTTGGCTCAGTTGGTCCATCTGGACCATCTGGGCTAATTTGCCCATCTGGATTTGTCGGTTTACCTGGACTTGTTGGGCCATCTTTACCATCGCTTGGTTTATTTTGTTTGCTCGGTTTTTCTTTTTCAATCTCCTGCTCTATACGATTTTCAAATTGATTTCTCTTTTCTTTTTCCTTTTTTTCAATTTGTTTTTGCTGTTGCTTCTGTTGTTTTTTGTATTCTTTTTCTTGATCCTTATTTAAAGAATACTTCTCCCCGCTAACTAGCACTTGCGAGCGATTTTTATTGATACTAGATATTGGATTTTCTCCTCTAGCCTCTGGTGTATTTTTCACAACACCGTACAAAGCTCCAATTGAAATGGCCAAAATCACCAGTATTGCCACTGTAATTTTCTTTTTATTTGAAATGTTTTTTAACATAACTCTTACCTTTTTTCTTGGTACAGTTTTTCATTTTTTTCTAATAGTTTAATGCTATCTAATGCTAAAAGTGCTTTTTCTGTTGCCATCACATTTGGATCATCACTGTCTTCATCAACTGTGTGTTTAAAACCGCCATCTGTTTTATATCTCATAAGTCCATCGTATAAGCTGTTGCCATCCTTTATAAATCTTTTATCATTTACAGGATCAACTCCCACAGATGTTAGACCTATAATCACTTCTACTGTTGATTCGCAGTTTCCATAACTTCCGTCTTTTTGTTGCTTATCTGATAGCCCATCTACACACTGGTCTATTGCACTTTTTACTTTTTTATCTTCCTTGTAGTAGCTTAGTCCTTGCAAATACATAGCCCCATAATCCACTATATTTTCAGTTTTATATGCTTTATTTTTTACTATCTCATCTGTCAATATATCTATGTACTTCTGTTCATTTTCAAGTTTTACACCTGCTACATTTGAAGCGATAAGGGCAAATGCCACTGCATTATTTCCTTGGTCTGTTACTTTTTTATAATTATCCAAAGGTTTGACTATATTGTATCCTTCTATATTTTCAGGATTTTCCCCTACGGCACAAACTCCAATAGTTACCCTTGCGTATTCCGTATAATACTTTTCGTCCAACACACCTTTTTCAGATTTTACAGTTGCCCTAACATCATCAAAATATGTGGTGAAGTAACTTTGTTCATCATCTAACGAAATACCACTAGCTTTGACACCTTTAACCGCCCATTCTCCACCGACAGAACCTACACTTGCCGTTGGATTTAGCTCTTTGACATCTGAAACTGTATCTTCAATTTGCTTGTTTATATCACCTTTGCCACAGCCGGTAAAAAACAATGCCATACACATGGTCAATACAACCAAAATAGATATGCTACTTTTTCTTTTTTTGATTTTTTCCATGAGATTTCTTCTCCTTTTTAAGCCTCTTCAAACTTGCCGCCATGTTTTCCCTATCTTCTTCACTTATCTCATCTTGACTGTAAGCAGCCTTGTTACCTAAGATTTTTTCTTCTTCGCCTATATCCAATTTCAGTTCTTCCATATAGCCATACATAGCAGCTACAGCGACTTTGGCCTCGCCTTTTTTAAACAACTTGTTTCGTCTGTAAATAACTATCCATTTTTTAACACATCTATAGAGGAAATAAATTAACAATAGTAGTAACAATCCTAAAATTGCAATAGTTACAATCACTCCAATTTTAAAATCTATATCTTTGTTAGTCTTGTTTTCCTTTGTTTGTTGCTTGCTTTTAACACTGTTGTTATTTTGTTCAAACTTCTTTTTAACAGCATTATTTGACAATCCTATTGTCATATCTGCTTCTTCCATGCGACCTTCGTACTCTGGGCAAACTTCAATAGGTACAAAACCTACACCATCTACATATATTTCTGTCCATGCATGAATGTCTTTTGGGGTTATTTCTACTTTTTCTCCCGCCTTAGCTTTTTTCACAGCATCAGGTGTTAAAAGATACCCTTCTACATACCTAGCTGGTATGCCATAATATCTAAACATTAGAGTAGCCGCTGTTGCATAATGTATATCATAGCCTTTATTTTTTTCGAAAATAGCTGAGGTTACATCTGTATTTTTATCTGTGATTAGTCCTGGATTTTCAGTATACAAAATGTTTTCATCAAGATATTTTTTTACCTTGTTTATAGCTGTTTTGTATTCTATATGTCCTTTTGATTGATCACCTTTATTGCCGATATAGTTTTTCATCAATCTTATATCGCTAATAGATAAATATGTGTATTTTTCATAGACAAACTGATTGTAATAGCTTTCGTTTACTAAATATTTTTTCATATCTTTTGTTTTTTCTTTAGTAAACATTTTGGCTGCTATTTCAGTCCAGTTTTTTACGCTGTTTTGTTTTGTCTTATATTGATAGCTTTTCATCTTACTTCTATTGTTTTTTGTAAGATAATTGTTGTACCAATTTACTTCGTCTCCACCTAGCTCGCTTATTTCATAAGGAATATATCCATATTTTTTATTTGCCTTTTTTACATTTATCTCTACGTCTATATCCTTGTCTTTTGTTCCAGTTAATATGCCCGCCTGTCCTATTTGACCCATGCCATTGAAATTTTCTTTTTCTAGCCAATACATTAGATTTTTTGATTGGTCATAATCTTCGTAAGGAAGTGTTTCCCATGTATTTCCGTTATGTACTTCGCCAACAAATCCTCTTAAATACATGGATTGTGGTTTTGACATAGTTACTTCCAACGCTACTTGGTCTTCGTCTACATCTCGTTTTGTTTGGTACAAATCACCTCCACCTAGGGGAGATTTGCCATATTTAAATTGGTCTATTTTCTTTTCTATTTTTTTATCAATTAGTCCAATTTTGTATGGTCTTGTCATATATTTGCTAGTTGCCGGCAAAAAAACTAATGTTAAAACCAGCGAAACCATCAAAGCAACCAATATGACATTCCACCTTGATAAGCTCTTTTGGTTTATGTATATAAAATCAAGTGCCAATGCGCCTACAAGGACAATGGCCCACAATACTGCTGGGGCTAGGCTTGTCACTAATGTGGGGATCAGAGGTATTGCCACAAAAATTAAAAGTAGCCACTTGTTTTCACTTTTAAAAATCAACCAGCTTACCAATGCAAATGCGATTATTGTAATGGGGATAAATAAGCTAAAGCTGTCGCTTGCTCCTGATAATTCTTTTAAAACTATCCCGTCATCATTTAAAACTGTTGTTGCTATAGTGTTCCACAACTTTTTGAAGCCTATTGTAAAGTTAGTTATGTTGAAAACACTACAAAAACATCCGACTTCTGCAACAGCTGTAAATACACATAGCAAAAGCGTTACGAATTTATTATTTTTTAAATTGTTCTGGTCTATATAAATTAACTTTTCCATATTCCAAAAATCTTTCTAATGCTACATCTCTGTTTGATACTACTGCAAAATTCGAATAATTTTTATCGCACTGTGCTTCTATAAACTGTTCGCTTACAGGTCTTAACTTATCTGTAAAAGGACTTGTTAAAAACTCTGGCAAAATAGACCACAGGTCTTCTTCGTCTTCTATTTTAAAAGTTACAAATTTTTGTTTTGTCCAGTTATACCAACCTATATTGTGTGGTATATTTTTTCGTAAAAATGTATATGACAGGGATACTGCAAATTCTGTTGCTTGGCTTTTCTCGATTTTTCCAAATGTTTCATCTTGCAATATGCCTTTGTCTACGATTATCATCAGTTTGTTATCAACGGGTAACCCTAGCTCTCTTATAACTATGTCATCCATTTTTCCTGATAGTTTCCAATGTATTGATTTAATGTTGTTTCCCGGCTGATATGTGTTAATACCAAAAGTTTCACTGCTGTCATTACCTTTTTTATTTGGTGAAAATTTGTAGCTTTCCATATCGTAATGGCTCTGTTCTTCTTTTGTAATATCAAGCTCTCTTACTTGGGGCAATACATATACATAGTCATATAAGTCTTCTTCTATTTTTTCTGACATTTTGCCAAAGGTGTCCTTCACTTCCACTTCTTTTAGTTCAACTAAAATACCGCCGCAAAGTGAATCTTTTATTTGAAATTTTATTTCTTTTTTTCCTTTTGGTCCTATGTTTACAATCCAATTTTCACTGTCTTTTTGTCCAGTAATTATATTTTTTATATGGACTTTTACAGATATATTTAAAATTGGCATCTGACCTTGGTTTTTCAATTTTACTGTGATTTGGTTTTGCTTATCTGCTGAAACTGTTTCCATAGATACTTGCAAATTTTTCTTGCCTTTTTCAACCATGATTTTTGAAAATACAAGATACAAAACTGTCAATAGTACAAGGCTTGAAACTATCATTCCTTCTTTTGATATATATGCAAATATTGTTACAGCCAAAATAGCTAAAACCAAAATCAATTTCTTTATCTTATTTTTCATAGTTAATCAAGTTTCGGTGCTACTACTTCTTTTAAAATATCTTCTAAAACTGCTGTGCTATCTTTATCTGCAAGCTGAGCTTTTGGATGAAGGATAATTCTGTGTTTATTAACATCTACGTACAATTTGTCTACGTCTTCTGGTGTTACAAAATTTCTACCTTGTACATAGGCCTCAGCTTTAGCAATAGATGCAAGAGCCAATGCTCCACGAGGGCTTACGCCAAGTTTTACCAAAGGATGATTTCTTGTCCCTTCTGTTAAAGCAGTTATATATTTATATATTTTTACATCTACAAAAGTATCCCTTGCTTCTTTTATCATATTTTCCAGTTGCTCTACAGTTAGAACTTGTTCTATTTTATATAAGGGATCTTCTTTATCTCTGTTTTGCAATATAGCAACTTGGTCTTCAAAGCTAGGATATCCCATGGAAAGCTGTATCATAAATCTATCCAGCTGAGCTTCTGGCAACATCTGTGTGCCGATAGTGCCTATAGGGTTTTGTGTTGCCATTACTATAAATGGATGTGGCACATCATGTGTAACTCCATCAACTGTTACTTTGCCTTCTTGCATTACTTCTAGCAAAGCTGACTGAGTCTTACTTGAAGTTCTGTTTATTTCATCTGCCAAGAAAAAGTTGCACATAGCTGCACCTGGATTGTATTTAAATGATCCTTTTTCCTTATCATACATAGTGAAACCTGTTATATCTGAAGGAACCACATCAGGTGTAAACTGTACTCTGTTAAATTTAAGTCCCATAGCTTTTGTACAGGCCAATGCCAATGTAGTTTTTCCAACTCCTGGTATATCTTCTAACAAAATATGGCCTCCAGCTAAAATAGCTACTAAAACTTTTTCAATAACTTCGTCTTTACCTGTTACAGCTTTTCCTATTTCCTCTTTGATTTTTAAGATTTCTGTATTCATCTCATCTCTCCATCTGTTTAAAATTGTTTTCTAAATTATTTTTGGGCATAAAAAAAAGACTATTTGCATTACAAATAGCCCGTATATCTATCTATTACAAATGATACTCGTCATTGATATTTTCAAGCAAGTCTCCTGACTTGTGCATCATCACAGACCTTTGCCATCCCAAAAAAACTCTTATTTCAGTGGCTTATTAAAGGGCTGCTCCTCACTTACAGTGGCGGTACCGTACAGGACTTTAACCTGTTTCCTTTATTAAGTATATTAACACTTGAAAATCTATTCCCCTGTCCTAATATTTTATATCTTTAGCATTATCATGTCAACAATGCTTTTACAGTTGATTCGCACTGTCTACTCTCTACAGTCATTGAAAACTGTGGATTTTTAGCCTGTCTAACAATTTCGACAATTTTCTTTATATCCATATTTCCCTTATCTATTGGATTGTGCTCATCTTCGCTTCCAAAGTTGTTATGTATATGCATATGAGTCACATAAGGAGCTAAAACTTTTGCCCATGTTTCCACATTTATTTCCTTGTCGGTCATAGCATTTGCATGGCCCACATCTAGACATATGGTCGCTCTTTTATCGTCTATTGCTTCTATTAGATCTCGCATTACATATGGCTCATCTTCGAAAACGTTTTCTATCATTATATTAAAATCCGCCGGTTTATCACGTAAAAATGTTCTCCAAAACTTTACGGATTTTTCTATGTGCCACTGTTTATAATACAAAAGAGGTATGTAACCTGTGTGTACAACCATTCTTTTAACTCCTAATTCTTTACAGATATCGTATGCCTCGTTTAACCTATCTAAGCCTAACTGAACAGCTCTTGGATCTATGGACGCCGGTATGATTTCAGTAAAAGGCCCATGAACTATAGCTTTTTGAGCATTTGATGCAGCGAAATCCTTTTTCATTTGTCTCAATGTTCTTTCTCGTCTATCTAAATTTTCAGAGATGCAAAGATGGTTAAATTCCATGTTTACTCCATATTTATTTATCACTTCTATGGCATTTTCTGAAAAAGTAGCCACATATATATTAGTATTCATCTATGTTTACATCCTTACCGTTGTCACATGTATATACCCATACGACTTTATCATTGTTTTTTAACTTGTATTGAGAACATCCGTAATTAGGATATTTTTTATTTACATAATACTGCCATCCACTTAACTTGCCACCATCAAATTCGTAAATGTGATTGATACCTTCTACATAATATGAATCGTAGGATTTTGTATAGCTGTACTCAGTCTGTATGTTTTCCTTGTTTGTAGCTTTTTTTAACAAATCAAAAGCAGTTGCATCTTTTTCAAGAGTATACTGAGTTTCCTTTAATATAACTCCATCTTTTGGAACCCATTTTGCTTTTTCCTGTTTTTTTAGTTTGTCCATATTGTTAGATAAATTGTCGCACCTTATTTCCATAGTAACTTTTATAGTATTTTTACCATCTACATCTTTTTGTGCGTCCTTCATAGCCTTGTCTTTCGTTTCAATATTCATCGTCCCAAAGACAACTATTGCAACAACAACTAAAATACATATAATCCCTATATTTCTCTTCTTTTTATTTTTTATTTTTTTCTCAAACTCACTCATAAAACTCACCTGTAAATACCGTACTTGATTTTAATCCTTTCAAGTTTTTTTATAAAACTATCTCCAAATAAAAATACGCAAATAGATGCTGTCAAAGCATGTACAAAATCATATGGAACTCCAGCTATATACAAAAGCTTTATTCCCTCCAAAGTGATTTTGCCTCCTCCTGGCATATTGGCATTGTTTACTACACTGCTTATATTCATAATGCCTCCATAGATAATAAAGGTCATAAGAAATGTCATAACCCCCATAGTTATCCCATCTATAGGAAACTGCTTTCGCTGTAGAAGCAATCCGATCACAAGGCCTACACCTCCAAAAAGATAAAGTCTCCATCCTAAAAATCCATCTTTATCAGGCCAAATTAAATAAACTATATACGCAACTAATATTGCAAAAACTATAGATAAAATAGGTCCTGCAACAACCTTAAAAGTTCGAGATTTCAGCTCTTCGTTTCTATCTTTGTTAAAAATAAGGCCTTCTAAAAATCCAAGAAGTCCCCAGCAAAACATCTGCCACGGAGTCCACGGCCCTTGACCCATATAAAAATTACATATCAGTCTGGACAAAGCCCCTATTAAAAATCCCGCTTCCGGCCCTAGAGCGATACCTGAAATAACCACCATAGCCGTACCTATTTGTATAGGCATAATAATATGAAAAAATGTATGCACAGTAACTGTTATAGCGCTCATCATAGCAATCAGCATTATCTCTCTAGCTTTTGGTTTTCGCTTTTCAAATACCATAAAAAATGGAGCCATCGTTGCCGCCAAAATTATAAAGCTAACTAGCATATACATATTTTCCCCAAGCAATTTGTAACATAAAAATGAAGCTAAGGGAATCACAACTAAAATCATGGCGCACATAACTTTCACACGTTTTTTGCTAGCCGCTTCGTACTGAGTTAAAGCACCTTCCTTAGCCATTGCTCCGCCTCCTCACAAGTCACTATATTTTCATTGTAGTTTCTAAACAACTTATTTGCAGAAGTCGTATAAAAATTATTACCTGCAAAAAAGCTTTTACTTTGGTCGTATGAAACGATTTCACCATCAAAAAACATAGCGCATATTTCGCCGTACTGAGCACAAAATTCAATATCGTGGCTTACCATAAAAATCGTTTTGCCCTTATCAAGTAAATCAAAGAAAATCCTAGCCAAAGTTATTTTGAAAAAAGGATCAAGCCCCTTTGTCGGCTCATCTAACAAAATCACATCAGGCTCCGTTAACAAAACCTTACCAATAGCAAGTCTCTGTTTTTCACCACCTGATAAATCATAGGGATTTGCTTTGCGCAAATGGCCAATTTCCATAGTTTCAAGCATCTCCTCTACTTTTTTAATTTTATAATCATCATCAAAAGCCATATGACTTATGCCTTCATACATCTCCTCTTCAACAGTTATTTCCGTAAAAAGGGCCTCTGGATTTTGTGGAACCATTGAAATTTTAGTATCTTCCATATATTTGACTTTGCCCCTAAGAGGCTTAATATAGCCTGACACGGTTTTCAAAAGAGTGCTTTTCCCCGCTCCGTTTCCCCCTAACATGCAGTAAAAGCTTCCCTTAGGCACTTTTAAATCCACACCTTTTAAAATAAAATCCTGACCTTTGCCGTATTTAAACCACACATCCTTTAGCTCGATAATTCCCTGTTTATCGTCAAACTCAAAAGGTTTTTCCTCTCTTTTTACAGGAATAACATTTCGCGCTGCCAACTTTTCTTCTAACAAAAGTCTACCATCCCTTACAGTAAGCGGCGAATTACCTTGCCATTTCTCACCTTGAAAAATTTTCATAACAGTAGGAAATCCATAAAACATAGGATGTCTTTTTTCCACCGACGGTCCGTCTAATAACTTAACAACCTTTTTAGGACTTTCATTGGCAATAATTTTCCCTTCATCCATAACGATTATTTTATCCGCCATAGGTATAACTTCCTCTAGTCTGTGTTCAGATATAACAATCGTAGTCCCAAGCTCTTTATTTATCTTTTGCAAGGTATTTAAAAACTCAGAAGTCGCAATTGGATCAAGCTGAGAAGTAGGTTCATCAAGTATTAGTATTTCAGGCTGCATAACCATTACAGATGCCAAATTTAACAGTTGTTTTTGTCCACCAGACAATTGAGTCACATCTTTTTGGAACCATGTTTGTATGCCAAAATAGTTTGCCATCTCAGCAACACGCCTTTTGATAACCTGATTTGCCATTCCTAAATTTTCTAAACCAAAAGCCAGCTCGTGCCACACTTTATCTGTAACGATTTGCGCTTCTGGATTTTGCTGGATAAAACCAATTTGACTTACGCTTTTGCGCTCATCTATCTCCTCTATTTCTGTGTTTTCTATAAAAACCTGACCTGTTTTCTCTCCATATGGTATCATCTGCTTTTTCAAATGACGAAGCAACGTACTTTTACCACATCCAGATTTGCCACATACCACTGCAAATTGCGATTTTTCAATTGTGAGATTTATATCCTCAATAGCATTTTTTTTGGCTAGGGGATATTTAAAAGTTAAATTTTGGACTCTAATTTTTTCCATCTATACTCTCCTGCTATATCTATAACTGGCGGGATTAGGCTTATTAAAAGAAACAATCCCATATTTAAAACAAATATCCAACTTATTTTTGGCAGTACCAACACTGGATAAAAATATATTTTAGTATTGACTAAATTTGCTAGCACTATTATGGCCATTATTGAAATTGCAAAAACTCCTATTAAAATTTTATCTCTCAAAGACCATTTATACAGGTAAAAACTCGTCCTGCCTTTTAGTCCGTATCCTCTTGACGCCATGGAATCAGCGCTTTCAATAGATGACTCCAGCGACCAAGCTATAAGTATTGAAACTTTTTTTACAAGTCCACCTTTTTTGCCTAAGCACTTTTGTCCCATATCTATTTCTTCATATCTGTTTTTTAACAATGGTATATATCTTAAAATCATGGAAATAAGCAGTCCAAATAGAGATGAAATCCTTGAAAAAAGGTACATTATCATCTCCCCATTCACTAAAATATTGAAGCAAGAAAACCATATGATAACAGTTGAAATCATCACGCCAGAAAAAAGTCCAAATATGGCTGCTTCCAAAGTTATACGATTGGAGTTTATAAAAAACAGCACCGTTTCTCCATCGTGAGTAAACAATGTATTAAACACAGTGGTAAATACTATAGTCGACAAACATATAATCAGATTGAATTTTATCGCCTTACGTCCCTTTAATAAAATCGAATAAAAAATAGCGACAATCATGGATAAAACCATAATACCTGGTGAAGCCATGGACATGGTAATCCCTATAACTATGGCAAAATATGCAAATATAACTAATGGGTGATAAGTTTTAAATTCGCATTCCTGTCCTATTCCATCTCTAACTAACTCCTTCATTTTATATCCTTTTTTTACTAGATTTTGCAGCGTTGTTGCTGTCGATACCTATTTGCCAAAGGGCATTTGTCCAAGTCCCACAACTTGCAACCAATCTTTTTTTCAATTCTTTTGGCACGTCTTTTTTCTCAACCATGCCGCCCCTAGCATCAGCTAAATTTTTTAATTCTGCCAAGTCCATTTTGTCCTGATCAGTTAAATTTAAAACTCTGTATAGACAATTTGTTAAAGCCGGATTGTGTTTCCCTAGTTCCGTCTTTTTTCTGTAATCTATAAATGTGTTTGCAAATGGCTTAATTCGCTTTACCGGCTCTAAATCGATTTGAAATAAAACATTTCGCCATGATCCAAAAGCCTTTAAAAGTTTATCTTTTTTATCCGTCGCAATTTCACTTTTTAAAGGCGCTCTGCCTACTTTGTACGCCTGCTCCTTTATATCCAAAAGCAAATTTTTTGTTTCCCTATCTAAATCCCTTTCTTTTTCCAGCTTTTTATTTTTCACTACCAAAGTATCAAGGCCTGCTTCTTTTACAATATCTCCCCAAGAAGTAGCATATTTTTTCAATTTTTCACTTATTTCTGGTACTTGATGAGGATGAGGAATGTATCCTTGGTTCTCTGTAATTTTTTGTAGTTCCTCTATCAGTTTCTTTTTTTCGGCATTTTCTTCTTTTATCTTGTCTAAAGTTTTGCCACCACTGCCAGCAGCCTTACTTAAACCTGCTTCTTTCAAAGCATAAGGCCATTTTTCAAATCTAGTTTTTATATACTCTTTAAAAACTTTTGGAACTTCCTTTTGTGATGGCGTATGATTTAACAACTGAGCCTTTTTCCTCAGTATTTCCAATAGTTCTTTATCTGTGAAACTCTTATAAATCTGATACCCTATTTCATTTGCAATAGAATATCTCTCTATAAGTTTTTCATCTGCTCCTTCTGTAAGCACTAGTTTTCTAAATTGTTTTTTATATATTTCTATCTCTTTACTAGCTATATTTTTCATATGTCCCTCATCTAACTCATATATACAAAAAAACTGCAACTATTGTCGCAGTCCCTTATTTTTTACAACACAAAAACAACTTATCTGATCCTCCGTCAGTAAGTTAAAATATATATGCAGGTCTCTGGCTTAGGTTTTTAAATATCCTTCACAGTGGCGGGACCGCGCAGGACTTACACCTGCTTCCCTATTTACCAATTACATTTGCTTATGCAATTCGTACATATATTTTATTATTTTGCTATTTAGTATAATTTTATCCTTAAGTCAATTTAATGTAAATAGGTTTAAACAAATTTAGTCTTTAAACTCACCTAAAATTTACGACGTGTAGCAAAAGTCATTCCTGAATAATAAATATTATTTTTTGTAATGTCAATATATTTATATTAATACATTTTTCTGTGAATCTATTTACCTTTACGCTTTAGTATGGTATAATTAAAAGGCTATTTATAATTGAAAGGAGGCGGTTTAGTGTTTAGACTAAGACGTAACAAAATAATTGCTGGTGAACAGACTCCATCTAATATACCAAAAATTTATCTAGCAGCTATGACAAAAAAGATAGAGTATACTAACCAGATTGATTCTTCCTTATACAAAAAATACAATGTGAAACGTGGATTAAGAAATGCCAACGGCACTGGTGTTGTTGTAGGATTGACTAACATTGGTGATATTCAGGGTTATGATGTTGATGAGAACGGAAACAAAGTTCCTGCTGAAGGAAGATTATACTATCGTGGCTACAATGTCCAGGATTTAGTAAACAGCTATATCCAAGAGGATCGTTTTGGATTTGAAGAGGTTACTTACCTACTTATGTTCGGTGAGCTTCCAACCAAAAGACAATTGGATGATTTCAAGGAGTATATTTCTAAAAAGAGAGAGCTTCCTGATGGATTTGCTCGCAATATGATTTTAACTACTCCTTCTAGAAGTATTATGAACAAACTGGCTCGTTCAGTGCTTGCTATGTACTGTTACGATGAAAATCCAGATGATACTTCTGTTGTAAATGTTTTAAGACAGTCTATCGATTTAATCGGATATTTCCCTGCTTTACTTGCTTATGCATACCAGGCTAAATGTTCATTTTTCGATAATAAGACTTTGCACTTAAGATATCCTTTACCTGAGTTAAGCACAGCTGAAAATATCCTTCGCATGTCTAGACCTCATGCAAAATACACAGATTTTGAAGCAAAATGTTTGGATATTTGCTTGATTTTACATGCTGAACACGGTGGTGGTAACAACTCTGCTTTTACTACTCACTTGGTTTCTTCTTCTGGTACTGATACTTATGCAGCTATTTCTGCGGCTATCGGTTCATTAAAAGGACCTAAACACGGTGGAGCGAATATCAAAGTTATCCATATGATTGATGATTTAAAGGCTCATGTAAAAGATATTAACAACCACAAGGAAGTTGACAACTACTTGATTAAAGTTTTAAAGAAACAGGCTAACGATAAGTCAGGTTTAGTTTATGGTATGGGACATGCTATTTATACAAAGTCTGATCCTCGTGCTGTTATACTTAAGGATATGGCTAAAAAGCTTGCTATGTCTACAGATAGAATGGATGATTATCTTCTTTGCAACTATATTGAAGAGCGTACACCAGAGCTTTACGAAGAAGTACATGGACAGAAAAAAATGATGTGTGCCAATGTTGACCTTTACTCTGGATTTGTTTACTCAGCTCTTAATATTCCACATGATATTGCAACTCCTCTATTTGCTCTAGCTAGATTGTCTGGTTGGGCTGCTCACAGAATAGAAGAGCTTGTTGCAGGTGGTAAGCTAATTCGTCCTGCTTATATCAATGTTCAGGAACACAAGGAGTTTGTTCCAATCGATAAGAGAAAAGAAATAAAACACGATGCTAAAGGAAGCAAAAAGAAACTTTAGACTTTAATATGTGTAAAATATACAAAAACTGCTATACAGAGATTATCTGCATAGCAGTTTTTTATTTTCATATGAGACTGTGAAAAAAAGTCTGTAAATTAGTAAAGAATATGAGCCTTCTGTGGT
>CAUWIT010000009.1:0-74284 GCA_963558965.1 uncultured Clostridia bacterium
ACATCATTGTAACACGGAGGTTTTATATACATAAACTAAAGTTTTTTACCTACCCTTGGCAGAACCAGGGGTTTTTTGCCGCTAAAGCACCAATAAAAACCGACCCAAAATGGATCGGTTATTATTTGCAAATTATTCAGCCATTACATCTTTACCATCATAGTAGTTGCAGTTTGGACAAACTCTATGTGGAAGTTTTGGCTCATGGCACTGTGGACATTCAGATAGTCCAGGAGCTTTCATTTTCATATTTGGAGCTCTTCTGCTGTCTCTTTTTGACTTTGAAGTTTTTCTCTTAGGTACTGCCATTTCTACACCTCCTTAACATTTATTATGTATAATAAACTTTCGTTATTTTCACAACTACTATATTATACAATACAGTTTATTACCTGTCAACTATTATTTATTGATTTTATTTACGATTTCAACTGTGTCTCTTGCAATCATAAGTTCTTCATCAGTTGGGATTAGGATGATCTTAACTCTTGAGTCATCTCTTGAGATTACCATTTCCTTACCTCTAGTCTTATTCTTAACAAGGTCAAGTTTGATACCTAGATTTCCTAAGTCATTACAAATGATATCTCTCATAGCAATATCGTTTTCACCAACACCAGCAGTAAATACGATAGCATCAACACCGTTCATTTCAGCAATGTAAGCACCGATGTAGAATCTAACTTTATGAGCAAATACCTTAATAGCTAGCTGAGCTCTTTCGTTTCCTTCTTCAGCAGCAGCTTCTAAGTCTCTAAAGTCTGAAGATACACCTGAAATACCTAGTACACCAGATTTTTTGTTTAGGATTTCATTAGCAACACCCTGATCTAGATTTTCTTTTTCTCTGATGTAAGTAACGATAGCTGGGTCAATATCTCCTGAACGAGTACCCATTACTAGACCTTCAAGAGGAGTGAATCCCATTGATGTATCGATACATTCACCTCTCTTAATAGCTGATACAGATGCACCATTTCCTAAGTGACAAGTGATAATCTTTAGATCATCTAGGTTGCAGTTCATGATATCAGCACATCTCTGAGCAACGTATTTGTGTGATGTTCCGTGGAATCCGTATCTTCTAATCTTATGCTTCTGATAATATTCATAAGGAATAGCATAAATATATGATTCAGGAGGCATAGTCTGATGGAAAGCTGTATCAAATACACCTACCATTGGAGTATTTGGCATTAGTTCCTGACATGCAGCGATACCTAATAGGTTTGGTGGGTTGTGAAGAGGTGCTAATTCAACACATTCTTCTAGTGCAGCAATTACATCATCATCGATTAATACTGAATGAGCATATTTTTCACCAGCATGTACAACTCTATGTCCTACAGCTCCGATTTCGCTCATATCTTTAACAACACCATGTTCTGGATGAGCAACAGCTTCTAATACTAGAGCGATAGCTTCCTTATGGCTTTCCATAGGTGTTTCGTTAACAACCTTATCCATACCGATCTTTTCATGAGTGATTACAGAACCTTCCATTCCGATTCTTTCTACAAGACCTTTAGCAAGTAAAATTTCACCATTCATATCAAGAACCTGATATTTTAGTGAAGAGCTTCCGCAGTTAATAACTAAAACTTTCATTTTATCTCCTCCGTTAATATTTAAAATTTAAATTTACTTCATAAATAATCCGTTTGCACAGATACCTTATTTATTATACACGATAACTATACTTAAATCAATTAATAATTATCGGTTGTTTAACAAAATCGCTATATTTATAAGTATCTTTTCCAGTAATTAAATTATAAATATCATTTGCTCTAATATCCAAATCAAAATTAATATTTTTTTCTTTATTTATATTTGTAACAATAGGCAATTTGTTAGCCTCTTTTTTCTTTATTTCTTTTATCAATTTGCTGCCATTTCTATTAAATCCAAGCACTCTTATATATTTAGGAATGACATCTTCTTTTGTAAAACTTACCAGCGTATGCATAAGTATTCGCTGTATTCTAGTCCTTGTATATCGTTTACTTTTAACTTTATCTATTAATTGTTCTAACGAATGACAATTTCTAATTTCCTTTACAATTTTATTTTCTATGCCCTCACCCACAGAAAATATATTAGATAGACTATGTAAATCGCTGGTTAAGATTTTATATTTCAAAAGTTGAAATATTTTTTCATTATTAGGAAACACTAAATTACCTATATTTTCTTTTAGCACTTCTTTTGTTGTATCCAAAACACCTTCAATATCATCAATACTGCGAGACCTTATTTCATTTCTAATATAAGTTGCACTGGCAATATTATTTGAAACACCTTTATCGTGATAACCTTTTTCAAACCTTGCAACTGTTACAGGCTTTATTTGGCTACCGGATAAAATTATATTTTTTATATATTCAACGGCTAAAATATTATTAGGACTTTTTAAAATATCTCCAAGTTCTCCTAGGGCTTCACTTCTAGCCTTTGGATAACTCATACCTTTGTCGAGATTTGCTTTGATATCATTTTTTAACTGGTCTGATTCAAAGGCAATTTTCATAGCCACCTGGGACAATAGCTTCTCACTACCCGCCTCACTGCCGAAGCCGATGTGAGTAACCATTCCTAAAGAATTCAAAAGATCTATACTGCCTTTGGCAAAATACTCTGCCGAATTACAAGCAAAATAAAATGGCAATTCAACTACCAGGTCCACACCTGCTAATATTGCCATTTTTGCTCTTGTCCATTTATCTAATATGGCAACTTCTCCTCGCTGAGTAAAATTACCACTCATAACGGCCACTACATACTTTGCGTCGCACATTTCTTTGCACTTTTCCAACTGGTACTTATGGCCCATATGAAAAGGATTGTATTCGGCTACAATACCTAAAACATTGTTACTAATCAATAGATACCCCGTCTTTATCCATCTGTGTATTATATGCCATTTCTTTTATTTCATCTCTGTTTGCAGCAATAACCTGCTCGATTTTTTCAAAGCTGTCGCCGACATGTTTAAACATTTCTTCGTACAAGTTTTTCATTTCTTCAAGCTGATTTTGCATATTGTATAAAACTTTGTCCACATAATCGTATGTGCCCATTTTTAGTTTTCTAACATTGTTTTCAGTAACCATCATAAACTCGTCAGCTCTTTTTCTAGCTCTAGTTACAATTTCATTTTTTTCTACTAAGCTTTCGGCATGTCTTTTTGCATCATTTACAACAGTTTGATATTCTTTTTTCGCTTCTGAAAGAATTCTATCTTTTTCATTTTGAATCCATCTAGCCTGTTTAATTTCATCTGGTAGAGCTCTTTCGATATCACCAAGAATTGCCAAAATTTCTTCTTTTTCCACCATTACTTTATTAGTTAGTGGTACACTAGAAGCAGAATCAATAATATCATCTAATTCTTTTAATAATTCATCTATTTTCATATTATCTATTCTTCCTTTCGTCCATCTTTCGCAAAACATTTTCAGGCACTAAACCTTCTATGCTTCCTCCTAAACTATGTACTTCCTTTGCCATGCTTGAACTTACAAATGAAAATCTAGGATCTGTCATTAAAAATACAGTTTCAACTTTGTCTTGATACAGTCTTGCATTCATCTGAGCCATTTGTATTTCATTATCAAAATCCAAAGTCCCTCTTAATCCTCTAATAACCATATCAAAGCCATTTTTATTTACATAGTCAGCAAGCAATCCCTCAAAAGCATCTACTCTAACGTTATCAACGTCTTTCATAGCTTCTTCAATCATTTTTACACGTTCCTCAACTGTAAAGTACGGAACCTTTTGCGGATTTGCAATTACTCCAACAACTAACTCATCACATAGCTTAGCAGCTCTTTTAATAAGGTTACCATGACCACAAGTCAGTGGATCAAAAGAGCCTGCATAAAGTGCTTTACTCATCAAATGCCTCCAATTTTTTATTTTTGCTCTATTGGTTGATTTTATCACATATAAATTGACAATACAACTCTACCGTATTTTTTCTCCTTGATTTTCTTAAATCCTGCAACCTCATCTGGTAAAATATCATGCTTTTCGTGTTCAACTACAATTTTACCATCTTCAGCAAGTAGCCCTTTTTCAGCGATAAGTTCCATAGCTTTTAATTCTATGCCATATCCATAAGGCGGATCGATTAAAAAGATATCCACCTTTTCTTTTATACGGTTAAGAGCTCTTTGAAAATCACCTTGTATAATTTCAGCGTGTTCTTCGGCTTTGCAAGTTGATACATTTTGTATAATCAATTTAATGCTGCTATTGGATTGATCTATAAAATAGCATTTTTTTGCACCCCTTGAAATCCCTTCAATTCCAAGTCCACCGCTACCTGCAAACATATCACAGATTACAGAACCGTAAATGTCATTCATAAGTATAGAAAACATCGCTTCTTTTACTTTGTCGCTAGTGGGCCTAACTTTGTTATCTATCGGTGCCTCAAGTTTTCTTCCTTTAAAATCTCCTGCGATTACTCTCATAATGTTCCTCCATATTATCCTTTGATTACAATTGCATATTTAAATTTTCTCCATACATATTACATATTTTGTAATCCAAGTAATCATTTTTTAAATCTTTATACAAGATTGCATCTTCTCTTGCTTTTTCTAATATATCATAATGCTTAACAGCATTTATTAAACTTATATCAGGTATCCCATGTTGACGAGTACCAAATACCTCTCCCGGACCTCTTAATTTTAAATCCTCTTCAGATATATAAAATCCATCTGTACTTTCGCACATTATTTTTAAACGTTTTTTTGCAACATCACCTTTGCTGTTATTAACTAAGTAACAGTATGACTGTTTTTCTCCTCGTCCCACTCTACCTCTAAGCTGATGTAGCTGGGCAAGTCCAAATCTTTCGGTATTTTCAATTACCATAACTGTCGCATTAGGCACGTTTATACCAACCTCTATAACTACAGTTGCAACTAGTATATCTATTTCACCACTGTAAAATCTAGCCATAATCTCATCTTTTTCATTTTGCTTCATAGCTCCATGCACTACCGCAACAGATACTCCATATGGCATATAAAGTTTCTCAAGCTCATCTTTTAGACTAGCTACAGATTTTACATTTTCCAGATTTTCACTATCCTCTATTAACGGCGCTACTACATAGACCTGACTACCATTTTTCACTTCACTTAAAATATTTTCATACATGTCAGATCTTTGCTTTGGTCCAACTGCTACAGTTTTTATTTCTTTTCTTCCCTGAGGCAGTTTGTCTATAACAGACATTTTTAAGTCACCGTAAAGTATTACAGCAAGTGTACGAGGAATGGGTGTTGCGGTCATTACAAGCACGTGGGGCTTTATACCTTTGTTGCTTAAAACAAATCTTTGATTTACGCCAAACCTGTGCTGCTCATCTGTAATAACTAATCCCAGATTATTAAACTCTACCCTTTCTTGTATAAGCGCGTGAGTCCCTATAACTATTTGATACTCTCCGTCTAAAATTGCTTCGAGGGCTTTTTTCTTTTCTGAAGTTTTCATGGATCCAGTAAGAAGTCCTACTTTTATATCAAACTTTTCAAAATGATTTTTTAAACTTTCATAATGCTGCTTTGCCAATATTTCTGTAGGCGCCATAAAAGCTGCTTGATATCCATTGATTGCAGCTTTGTACATGGCAATAGATGCTACTGCTGTTTTACCTGAACCAACATCACCTTGAAGCAGTCTGTTCATACACTGTCCAGAAGCCATATCATCAAGTATTTCATTTACTGATCTTTTTTGCGGCTCTGTAAGCTCAAACTCGAAACTGTCTATAAACAAATTACAATCGCCATTCATAACTATACCAGAGTTTTGTTCTGTACGCATCATTTGAAGGCCTAATTGCATAATGAACAGTTCTTCGTAAATCTGTCTGTATCTTGCTACTTTTAAGTGTTCCCTATCTAGAGGAAAGTGTAAGTTTCTAAGCTCATAGTCTATTGGACAAATATTTCTGTTTTTAACTAAATCCAATGGCAAAAAATCTTCAATATCATCATCTAAAAGTTCTCTAATATGTTTTCTTATTTCCTTTTGACTTATACCTTTTATAGTTGTGTATAGAGGCAATATTTCCTTGCGAAAATCTTGAGCATTTATTATTTCTGGTTGAACCATTTGAGTGCGTCCATCTTTAATAGAAACTTTTCCATAAAAATAATATTTCCTTCGAACATGTACTGTCTTTTTTAAGTAGGGCTGATTGAAAAATATTATCTCTATATTTTTCGTACCATCATCTACTAAAATCCTTGTCATCTTTTTTCGTGTTCTTGTAGGTGGCTCTGTAAACAGTACTATTTTACCTTTTATTAAAGTTTCTTCACCATCTTTTAAATCCGATATCTTTTTTGGCTCTCTCATATCCTGGTAAGCTCTCGGATAGTTTCTTATTAAATCCTCTGCTGTATATATACCAAGTTTATTATACAAAGCTTCCTTTTTAGGCCCTATGCCTTTTAAATCGCCTATTTTTATATCAGTAAACTTCATATACTTTACTTACCTCTATATTTCGTCTTGCAATTTTTTTAGAGACAACTCCTGTAATTACTATTGTAATTGATTTTGGATTTTTGCCTGTTGCAATTTCAATTTGTTTCCTTATGTTTTCCATAAGTTCTTCTGTTGTATTTTTTATACTCAATCCAAACTTAAATATTAGATACGCCTTAATATTGATTAAATTATTTTCAATATCAACGTCTATATTGGCAGCAGAAGAACCTCCAACAGATTTGTATACCTTAGATGTTCTTTTGCCTTTACTGTTAGTAATGTATATGCGATTTTTGTATTTTCTAATTTCGGACAAAACAATTTCAGCAATTGTATCCTCGCTTATAACTATATTGCCAAAATCAGTTTTTTCTTTAAATCCATTTCCCATTTTATCGCTCCTTAATTGTAATAAGGGTATTATACAATATTTTTTTGTAAAATAAAAATTCTGCACATAATAAGTGCAGAATTTTAATCGTCATTATTAGTTGGCGCGGTTAATCTTATTTGATCTAATGCATCTTGTGCATACATTAGCCTTTCTAACTCTGCCATCTTCTTCAATTCTTACAGTCTGAATGTTCGCATTCCATTTTCTTCTTGTGTGTCTGTTAGAATGTGATACATTGTTTCCGGAAACCTGTCCTTTACCGCAAATTTCGCATTTTCTTGACATTTGCCGCACCTCCTTTTTCTTACTTATCTTAAGCTGTAATTAGCATAATTTCACTCGAACAAAAGTTATTTTATCACATCATGTAGTCATTTGCAAGCATTAATTTTGCATATTTACGAGTTTTATTTAAATCTATTATTCTTTGGTTAGAGCTTCCTCTAAACTTTAAAGATAAATCCCTATTTTCAATTTCAAATGGGCCATCTACTAGCAAATCTGTTAGTTCTAAAAGTTCATTGACATCTTCATCCTCTTTTTCTAACAACTGTTCATAAGTATAACCTGTAAATACAACTAAGTCCAGGGCTCTTTCCTTAATTTTTTTTGCTAGTTTCTTTAAAGTCTTGCTTTGACATATAGGTTCTCCACCGCTAAATGTTACTCCTTTTAGCAATGGATCTTTGTCTATTTCTTCTAACAATCTATCTATTGTAACATATTTGCCCTCTTCAAAATCCCAAGTCGACTCGTTGTGACATTCTTTACAATGATGAGGACACCCTTGCACAAAAATTGTAAATCTTATACCAGGACCATCTGTAATTGAATTTCTCACTATACCTGCAAGTTTTATTTCATTGTTATCTTCATTAGAGTTCTTCAATGCCTTCTCCAATCTGGTGCTTAACTCTGTCTTTAACTTCTGCTGCTTTTGCATTGTTAAATCTATCTACAGTACCAACTAAATAACCTGTTATTCTTCTAATACGCTCAAAACCTTCATCTTCGTCTTCTCTGCGACCGCAACATGGGCATTCATTATCTATAATACCTGTATAACCACAAACTGGGTCTCTATCAACAGGATGATTAATTGAACCATATCCTATGCCGCTTTCTTTCATGCATCTTACTACCTGTTCAAAAGCTTCAAGATTTTTTAGTGGATCTCCATCAAGTTCAACATATGAAATATGTCCTGCGTTTGTTAGATTGTGATAAGGAGCTTCAAGTTTAATCTTATCAAAAGCACCAATATTATAATAAACTGGAATATGAAAAGAGTTAGTATAGTATTCTCTATCTGTTACTCCTTCAATAACTCCAAATCTTTCTCTATCAATTTTTACAAATCTACCTGATAAACCTTCTGCTGGTGTAGCCAATAGGGAATAGTTTAATCCTGTCTTTTTAGATTCATCATCCATTTTTTTACGCATAAAGCCTACAATCTCTAATCCTAGATTTTGTGCTTCCTTACTTTCGCCATGGTGAACACCAAGCAAAGCCTTAAGGGTTTCTGCAAGTCCAATAAATCCAACTGACAATGTACCGTGTTTTAATACTTCACCAACTTCGTCATTTGGCTTTAAGTTTTCCGAATCAATCCAAATACCTTGGCCCATTAAAAACGGATAGTTTTTAACTTTTTTAGCAGCCTGTATTTTAAATCTTTCATTTAACTGATCAATACACAAATCAAGTTTTCTATCAAGGTCTTCGAAAAATACATCTAGATTACCATTTGCCTTAATAGCAATACGAGGTAGATTAATTGAAGTAAAGCTTAGGTTGCCTCTTCCTCCTACTATTTCTCTATCTTTGTCATATTCGTTACCGATTACCCTAGTTCTACATCCCATATATGCTATTTCTGTATCAGGATCACCTTCTTTGTAATAAGGTAAATTAAATGGAGCATCGATAAATGAGAAGTTAGGGAATAATCTCTTTGCAGAAACTCTACAAGCCAACTTAAACAAGTCGTAGTTTGGATCTCCCGGATTATAGTTAATACCTTCTTTAATCTTGAAAATATGAATTGGGAATATTGGAGTTTCTCCATTTCCTAGTCCTGCTTCAGTAGCTAAAAGTACCTGCTCTGTAACTAGTCTACCTTCAGGAGATGTATCAGTTCCGTAGTTAATTGATGAAAAAGGTATTTGAGCTCCTGCTCTACTGTGCATTGTATTTAAATTATGTACAAAAGCTTCCATAGCCTGATATGTTGATCTTACAATTTCCTTGTGAGCATACTTCATACATCTTGACTGTAGCTTTTCTAGCTGCGCATCTTCGTAACTTGGTAACAAAGTCTTTAGAAATTCAATCTCGTATTTAAGATAATCATTGTCGTTTGCCATATTAGGATATATGTCTTTTTCTTCAACTAGTTTTTTACCAAATTCTTTTACCTTTTCAATATTTGTTTCCTCATCTTTAATAAGATCAATTATTTTACCCATATTTGTCCAATAGAGTTTTCTAAAAGTCTTTTTTACACCCATAGCCATACAGTAATCAAAATATGGAATAGATTGTCCCCCGTGTTGGTCATTTTGGTTTGACTGTATCGCTATACATGCAAGTGCCGAATAAGACGCAATATCGTTTGGCTCTCTCAAAAAGCCGTGACCTGTACTAAAGCCATTCTTAAATAATTTTCTTAAGTCTATTTGGCAACAAGTTGTTGTAAGTGTTAAAAAGTCCATATCGTGGATATGTATGTCTCCTTCGATGTGAGCTTTGCTATGGTCAGGATTTAATACAAACATCTCATAAAACTGTTTTGCGCCTTCTGAGCCGTATTTTAACATTGTTCCCATAGCTGTATCGCCGTCTATATTAGCATTTTCTCTTTTTATATCGTTTTCAGCTGCATCTTTAAAAGTTAGATCTTCATAAATTTTCATCAGCTTAGTGTTCATATCTCTAACTCTAGTTCTGTCAGCTCTATATAAAATGTATTCCTTTGCTGTTCTTGCATGTCCATTTTCAATTAGGATTTTTTCTACAGCATCTTGGATTTCTTCAACTGTTGGAGTTTCATTATGACATTTTTCAGTTAGATACAGTTCAACTTGCTTAGCAAGATAATCTGCCATTTCCTGATCTTTGCCGCCTAAAACCTTTGCAGCTTTGAAAATAGCCGTAGAAATCTTATCTATATCAAAAGGCACTTTTCTGCCATCACGCTTTATAATCTCTACAATTTTGCCCATACATACCTCCTATATTTTTACTATATATCACGTATTTCATCTACAACTGTCCGAAAATTTCCACTACTACATATAGTTACTTATTGCAGACAGCTATATTATTATAAACTATATATGCCATATGTCAATGTAAAAAAAAGGTACTCTATCTCACAATAAAGTACCTTTTAGTTTGCTATTTTTCGTTAAGGCTTTCAAAGTATTGAATTAAGGCCAATGTACACTCATTAGCTTCTTGCATATTTACTCCCAAAGAAACTAAATTTATTTTTTTATTTTTATTTTGTAAAATTGAGCATACGTTTTCTTTAAAAGTATATTTTACTTTTCTGTCTATGCCTTTAGATTCCAATGCGTCTTTTAACTTGCCATCTTTTATAATCTTATTTTCATCTGATGGTGCCCATAGTGGATATCTTTCTGAAGTCTTAAAGCTGTAATCAAGTAAATTTGCAGTCAATTTAAACTCATTGTCCATGCTTTTTTCAGTTGATTCGTCGATATTTCTACCCATTACATAAACTTTTATATCACTTGCGCTTATGCTCACTTTGTAGATTGTTGAAAGTCCTAAGATATCGCCTTCGTAGTCCTCTTCAGTTGTTGCAAATATACCATCCTCAAGAGTATATAGAAGCGCCAATAAATTTGACGTATCATCATAGTTTAAAGCTCCATCAGGAATGGCAGTTTCTTCAAAGGCAAACACTGCATCGGGGTCACGCTTTCTATTTTTGTCATCAAATTCTTCCTGATCTTTTTCCAATCTTGACTCTAATTTATTTTGACTTCCACTATCGATGACAATTGTAGCCTCTGCTCCAATAGGATATTCTGTAGTGCTACCTGAAGTTTTAAACTCTGCTAGCTCAAAACTAATACCGCTTGATTTAGCATCTGATAAAAGCTTACTTAAATAAGTAATAGGATTTGTATGTTTATCAGTTCTATCTCCACTGTCGCATGCTATTAAATTTGATATGGATATTTTATATGCCATATTGCCTTCTGGAGACTCTTTGCTAATATTAGATGTCATCTCATATACCTTAGTAGATGCAGCACCGTTAAATATCTCAGTTTTTTCCCAGTCCATAAGACTTATTAAGTTATCATATTTTAAATATGAGCTATCAAGCTTATTGATACCTACTGATTTTCCATCTACTTTAGGTGAAAATATATATCTTATTTTACCGTGTGATTCTGAATTTTTTGCAGTAGCTATAGCCATTGCCAATTGCTGACAACTTTTCTTATAGTCTTCTTTGCTAAACTCAACTACTATAATATTTGATTCAGCTTTTTCATAACCTTTTGTAGCTTTTAAATCTACTATTACATTGTTATCTACAAGTTTTGTCTCTAAGTTTTTACTATCACAATATGAAGATAATTTAGATGCAAATTTATACGCATCTGAACTTTCTTTCATATCAGATTTTAAATCTTCTGTAATATCATAAACTTGTGATTTTATTTGATCTTCTTTTTCTTGCTTTTCAACATTGCAAGAACTTAAACAGACAGATGTTCCGCCGATTATTAAAGCTAATGCTATAGCAACTAACTTTTTCATGAGTCCCTCCAAATTGCATTGCACCATCCATATGCAATATTAATTATTTTTCTTCAGTTTTTTCAGTTTCCTCAATTTTTACCTTTTTAGATTTTTTTCTGAAAAAACCTTTTTTCTCTTTTACTTCTTTATTTTCTGTTTCATCAGTTCCTTCAGCTACCTTTTCTTTAGGCTTAATTATTTTTTCACCACATACTAAGCCTTTATATAAAAATGCAGCAATAATTGCTCCAACAACAGGCGCTATAATAAATACAGGTACCTGTTTAATTGCATCGCTTAACATAATAATTGCAGGTCCAAAGCTTCTAGCTGGATTTAATGAAGCTCCTGTAAATGGCAATGCTGCCATATATAAAGCTGTAGTAGTAATACCTAAAACGATGCTACCCGCTGCTGTATTTTCATTTTTGCTGTTGCTTACCTTTAAAAATACCATTACTAAAACCATAGTTAAAATAATTTCAATTACGATTGCTGGCACCATACCGATGTACAATGAACTTTGGTCATCATATCCATTTTGTCCTAAATAGTATTTTTGTCCAGTTACTAACCACAATATGCAAGCTGCAATTGTTGAACCTGCAAACTGTGCAATAAGATATCCGATACACTGTTTTTTCTTTTCAAAACCGCCGTTAATCAATACAGCTATTGAAACTGCCGGGTTAATATGTGCACCTGATACTTCTTTAAACAAGTAGTAAACCACTGATGTTGTAGCACCAAAAGCAAGTGCGACAGCAACAATTGTAAAGGCCAAAGGAATTGTCATTCCCATAGCACTAATCAAAAAATATGTAGCCAACATGCTTCCGCAGCCACAAAACACTAACACAAATGTGCCAAGAAACTCTGAAAGATATTTTCTCATTTTTTCCTCCTTATTCTTCGTATAAATAATTTATTATATATGATTGCTAAGCTATTTGCTGCGAGCAAGTAGAGCAATACATTCGGAATGTTTAGTGTTTGGGAAATTATCAAATGGTTTTAAATACTTAACTTTATAGCCGTTGTATTCCATATAGTACAAGTTTTCTACAAGTGTTTTTGGATTACATGAAACGTAAACTATTTGATCAACACCGTATTTTATAATCTTATCAAGAGCTTTTGGCTCTATACCTTTTCTAGGCGGATCAACTATAATTACATCTGGTTTAGTCTCAATTTCATCTAAAACTTCAAAAACATCTCCAGCGATAAACTGACAATTTTCAAGACCATTTAATTTTGCATTTTCCTTTGCCGCTTCAACTGCTTCTTCTATTAGTTCAACGCCGACAGCTTTTTGGGCTTTTGAAGCTACTGCCTGAGTTATAGTACCTGTGCCGCAAAAAAGGTCAAATACTGTTTTGCCTTCAAAATCGTCGATTAACTCGATTGCTTCTTTGTAAAGTCTTTCAACTGCTAAAATATTTGTCTGGAAAAAAGAAAATGCACTTACTTTAAATTTAAGTTCCATTATTTCTTCCATGTAGTAATCTCTACCATCTAATATTTTAAGTTCTTCGCATTTTACAGCATCTGCAAGATTGTCGTTTATTGTTCTAAGTACTCCGACAACTTTATTTTCTAAAGGCAGATTTTTAATCATTTCAACATAGCCTGCTTCATCGAAGTTTGACTCGCTAGATGTTACAATATTAACTAAAATTTCGTTTGTTTTAACACCCATTCTCACTATAAGATGTCTAAGCAAACCTGTGTGACTTTTTTTGTGATAATGCTTATACCCCTTTTCATTGGCAAAGTCCAACGTACCTTTTAAGATTTTATTAAAATCTTCATGGACTAATTGACAATGATCAACTGTTACAATTGACATATAATGACCCTTTTTATGCATTCCCAAGGTCATAGGTCCATCAATAACCATATCCCCAAAAGTGTATTCCATCTTGTTTCGATATCTGTATTGTGTTGGACTACCTTGGATTGAATCTATTTTGTCAATTTTCAACTTTTTACTGTCAAGCAATCTATGTATTTCTTTTTCTTTGTCTTCTAATTGTTTTTCATAATCAATACCCTGATGAATACAGCCGCCACAAAATTCATCGTGAATACATATATCCATCTTTTCATATGTGTTATTCATTTAATCTATATACCCATACTTTCTATAAAATTCTTCTTTGTATTCCATAAATCTATCTTCTTCAATAGCTTTTCTAATATTTTTCATAACATTAACTAAGAAATGCAAATTATGATTTGATAAAAGCATTGATGACATAATTTCGTTTGACTTAAATAAATGTCTTAAGTAAGCTCTTGAATAATTTCTACATGTATAACAATCGCATTCGTGATCTAATGGTGTGAAATCTCTTTCGTACTTAGCATTTTTTATATTTACTTTGCCAGCACTTGTCATCGCAGTACCATTACGTGCTATACGTGTTGGTAGGACACAGTCAAACATATCAATACCGCGTTCTACTCCTTCAAATAGATAATCAGGAGTACCAACTCCCATTAAATATCTCGGTTTGTTTTCTGGTAGATAGTCTACAGCATAATCCAAAACTTTGCACATTTCTTCTTTTGGTTCTCCTACGCTAAGACCTCCAATAGCATATCCAGGTAAGTCTAGTGCTACTATTTCTTCGGCACTTTGTTTTCTCAAATCCTGATACATGCCACCTTGCATAATACCAAACAACGCTTGATTTTCTGTGTTTTTATGAGCTTCTTTACATCTTTTTAGCCATCTAGTAGTACGTTCCAATGAATTTTTCACATATTCTCTGCTTGCCGGATACGGAGCGCATTCATCAAAGGCCATCATAATATCTGACCCTAATGCAGTTTGAACTTCTATTGACTTTTCAGGTGTTAACATATGTTTAGAACCATCTATAAATGATCTAAACTCTACGCCTTCTTCTGTAATTTTTCTTAAATCTCCCAAACTGAAAACTTGGAAACCACCACTGTCTGTAAGTATTGGTTTGTTCCAGTTCATAAATTTATGCAAACCACCAGCTTCCTTTACAATTTCGTGACCTGGTCTTAAATATAGATGGTAAGTATTGCTTAAAATAATTTCGGCTCCAAGCTCTTCAACCTGTTCTGGTCTCATTGCTTTTACAGTAGCCGCAGTACCTACTGGCATAAAAACAGGAGTCTGAATTGTACCATGAGGAGTAGTTATCTCTCCTCTTCTCGCTTTGCAGTTTGCATCCTTTTTTATAAGTTTATATGTTACAGCTGACATATTATATCCTCTCTTACTTAAATTTAACTTAAATTATAAATTATAACGATAAAATAATTTTTAACTAAAAAATTATATAGTAATTTACATGTTATTTCAAGATGCTTACATATAAATAAGTCCATCTTTTTATGGATGGACTTTTGTTTGCTCTATTTAATTATACTAAATGCAACTATCAACTTCAATGTTATTAATATAATAAAATCGTCACTAAACAAGTGCAAATAGCTACTTATAATTACTTTCTAATCTTTACTAATAAATTAGCATAGCATCGCCGTAGCTGAAAAATTTATAATCATGGGTTTTAGCTTCTTCATATGCTTCTAAGATTTTTTCTCTGTCGTAAAGAGCTGAAATAAGCATAAGCAAAGTTGATTTTGGCAAATGGAAATTTGTAATAAGTCTATCGATTATTTTAAATTGATAGCCAGGATATATAAATATACCAGTGCTACCATCTCCTGCTTTTACAAAATATCTGCCTGCTTCTTCATCGTATACTGCTGCACTTTCTATTGTTCTAGTTGAAGTCGTACCTACTGATACAACTTTTCCACCTGCTTTGATAGTATTGTTAATTTCATCAGCTGCTTCTTGACTCACAAAGTACTCTTCAAAGTGCATACTGTGCTCTTCAACTATATCACATTTTACTGGTCTAAATGTGCCTATGCCAACATGCAGGGTTACATAAACAAGTTTTATGCCTTTTTCTTTTGCTTTATCCAGCAGTTCTTCAGTAAAATGTAATCCAGCTGTAGGGGCTGCCACTGATCCCTCATCTTTGCAATAGACAGTTTGATATCTATCTTTATCTTCAGTATCGCTTGGTCTTTCAATGTATGGTGGAAGTGGCATACTGCCGATTTCTTCTAGTCTTTCCATAAAAATACCTTCGTATATAAATCTTACTATACGAGTGCCATCTTTACCAAAATCTAAAACTTCCGCCTTAAAGTCATCTGAAAAAGCTATAACATCTCCAATTTTTACTCTTCTGCCAGGTTTAACCATAGTCTCCCATGTATCGCCTTCAATGCGTTTTATCAATAAAAATTCTATTTTAGCTCCAGTTTTTTCTTTTACTCCAAACAATCTTGCTGGTAGTACTTTCGAATTATTTAAAACTAAACAATCCCCTTCTTTTAGATAATCTAGTACATCTACAAATTGCTTGTGTTCTATAGTTTGTTTTTCTCTGTTTAATACCATCAACTTGCACTGGTCTCTCTTTTCTGACGGTTTTTGTGCAATCATTTCCTCTGGTAATTCGTAATTAAAGTCATCTACTCTCATAATTTAATTTATTCCTCGTATTCTAATCCTAAATGTTTATATGCTGCTTCTGATACTACCCTTCCTTTTGGAGTCCTATGTAAAAGTCCTTGCTGTATTAGGTAGGGTTCATAAACATCTTCAATTGTTATTTTTTCTTCACCTATTGAAGCTGCTATTGTATCAATACCTACAGGACCACCTTTAAATCTCTGAATTATTGCTAGAAGTATTTCTCTATCAATATTTTCAAGGCCCAAATCATCAACTCCTAAAGCATCCAAAGCCTTTTTAGTTATATCGATATTTATAATGCCATTTCCTTCCACTTGTGAAAAGTCTCTTACGCGTTTTAAAATTCTATTTGCAACACGAGGTGTTCCTCTTGAACGCATAGCCATCTCTCTTAAAGATGCACTATCCACCTCAACATTTAAAAGTCCTGCCGATCTTAAGATTATAGTTTCTAATTCTTCAATAGTATAATTTTCAAATTTTGCTAAAACTCCAAATCTATCTCTAAGAGGTGCTGACAAGCTGCCCGCCCTAGTAGTTGCTCCTATCAAAGTAAACTTTGATAAGTCCAATCTAATAGATCTAGCTGATGGACCTTTACCTATAACAATATCGATAGCATAATCTTCCATGGCACTGTACAAAACTTCTTCTACAGATCTATTCAATCTATGTATCTCATCTATAAATAAGACATCGTTTTCTTGGAGATTTGTAAGTATTGCAGCAAGATCTCCTGCTCTTTCAATAGCAGGCCCTGAAGTTATTTTGATTTCAACTCCAAGCTCTTTGGCTATAATACCAGCAAGAGTTGTTTTACCAAGTCCCGGTGGACCATAAAATAAGACGTGATCCAGTTGTTCACCTCTCATCTTAGCAGCCTCTATAAAAACTTTTAAATTATCTGTTACCTTTTTTTGTCCTATATACTCGTCTAAAGTTTGTGGACGCAGTGTAAACTCACTTTTCTCCTCATCAAAATTTTGATAAACATCGGTTATTCTTTCGTCTTCAAACATCTATATCATCCTTTTAAAAATTTCTAAGTGCCTTTTTAATATATGCCTCAACAGATAGGTCTTCATCTGTAATTTTTGCAAGTGCTTCCATAGCCTCAACCTTAGTATAGCCAAGTTCCATCAAAGCATTTAAAGCTTCCTGTTTAGCATTTGAATTTTTTACATCTTCCACTGTAGCTGAACTGTCATTTGTAAACTCAGGATTTTCAAATTTATCTTTTAAATCAAGGACAATACGCTGTGCAATTTTTTTACCAATACCATTTGCTTTTGTAAGCATAGTAGCATCTTCAAATACAATGGCTTTTTTTATATCTTCCACACTTAATGCGCTACAAATAGATATGCCAGCTTTTGCACCAACACCATTTACAGAAATCAGCTTACGAAATACATCAATAGCTCCATAATTTTCAAATCCAAAAAGACTAATATCATCCTCTTTTACAGACATATATGTATATACTTTTACTATATCACCTATATCATTTAAATAAAATTTGCTGTTTGTCGGCACATAAATTGTATATCCTATGCCTCCTGTTTCAACCACAATAAAATTATCATCTTTGATTTCAAGAGAGCCTTTTATATAATTTATCATTTTATCTTCCTTTCATCATCTTGTTAAGCCTTGAATTAGCACCGCTGCTATGTCCATGACAAATAGCCGCTGCCACCGCATCTGCAGTATCATCTGGTTTTGGTACTTCTTTTAAGTTAAGAATGGTTTTTACCATGGTTTGTACTTGCTTTTTATCTGCACGTCCATATCCAGTCAAAGCTTGTTTTATCTGAAGAGGAGTATACTCTTCAACAACTAGTCCCGAATTTGCACAAGCGAGTATTGCAACTCCCCTAGCTTGCCCAACCTTAATAGCAGTTTTAGTATTGGTATTAAAAAAAAGCTCTTCAATTGCCGCCTCATCTGGTTCAGTTCTGTCTATAATCTCCATAAGCGAATAATATATGTGCTTCAATCTATCAGTCATATTCATACCTGCATCAGTTGTAACAGCACCGTATTCGATTACTTTAAATTTATTACCTACCATTTCGACAACACCATATCCAAGTATAGCATATCCTGGGTCTATTCCCAATATTCTCATGAAATTCTCCTATAATTTTCTTATTTTCTTAAAAAATTATAGCACACAAACATATGTTTGTCCATATTGTCTATTGAAATAAACATACCTAAAATGTTATAATTAAAACAGGTATAAAAATAAATAAGGAGATTAAATATGAGATATTCAAGACAAAACAAAGTTCTAGAACTAATTTCAAAGTACGAAATCGAAACTCAAGAAAAACTTTGTCAAATGTTAAAAAACAGTGGTTATAACGTAACTCAGGCAACTGTATCTAGAGATATTAAAGAACTTCAACTAGTTAAGACACTATCACCTTCTGGTAAGTATAAATATTCAGTATCAACTAATAACGAAGGACCTATTAATGATCGTTTTGTAAAAATATTCAAAGAAACGATTTTAAATGTTGCTGCTTCAGGTAACATCGTTTTAGTTAAAACTCTTTCAGGATGTGGGCCAGCTGCAGGTGAAGCAATCGACTCATTAAATATCCCATATCTTATAGGCTCTGTTGCTGGTGATAATACAGTTCTATTAGTTGCTGATGATCCAGAACATGTGCCTGAAATAGTTAATAGATTTGATAGTATTTTAGGAAAATAATTTTGAGGTAAAAAAATAATGATCAATCATTTAAGTATTAAAAACTTTGCCATTATTGAAGATGTACAAATTGATTTTAACAAGGGCTTAAATATTATTACCGGTGAATCAGGTTCAGGTAAATCTATTGTAGTAGAAGCTATGAGTTTAGCTTTAGGTAGCAGAGCGGATTCTTCATATATTAGAACTGGTGCTGATAAAGCTATAATACAAATGGTAGCAGAATATCTGCACACAGATTATGTAATAACTAGAGAATTATCTACAAATGGCAAAAATATTTGTAAAATAAATGGCGAAATAGTAAGTCTTTCTCAGCTACACCAACTTACAACAAAAATCGCTGACATTCATGGACAATATGATAACCAATCACTACTAAATCCCGAATGTCATATAGACTTAATAGATAAGTATGAAAAAAACACTATTTCACCATATAAGGAAAAAGTTTCAGAACTATACAAAAACTACAAAGATATTTCAGCTAAAATCAAGAAGCAAAAAGAAATCGTTGATGAATACAATTCAAAAAAAGAATTGATGGAATACGAGCTAAATGAAATTTTAGAAGCAAGACTTCAGCCTGGAGAGGATACTGAACTTCAGGAAAAACTTTTAGAAGAACAAAACAAAGAAAAGATTTTCAACGGATTTGAAGAGGCTTACAACTTATGTACAGATGAAGAAAACTCTATTTTATCTCATCTAACAGCCATACAACACGCTTTAAGAAATATTAAAAGTTTATCAAAGGACGCCGGCGAATTAGAATACGAATTTTCAGATGTATATTACAGACTTGACGATACAATTAGCAATGTTCGTAGAGTCAGAGATAGATTGAGCTATTCTCCTGGAAATATTGATGAACTAATAGATAGACTAGAGACAATTAACAGTTTAAAACGTAAGTACGGTGCAACTATTGACGATATTTTGCTTTACGCTGATAAAATCAAAAGCAATATTACTAAAATCAATAATGTTGACTCTGATTTAAGCAGTATGCTTATCGAACAAGAACGTGTTGGAGAGATGCTAAAAACTACTACTGAATCTCTTTCAGAGCTTAGAAAAAGAAGCGCTGCAACTCTTGAAGAAAAAATCCAAAAGGAATTAAATGACTTGAATTTTTCAGATGTTGTAGTTAAAATGCAAGTTAGCCAGCTTGATAAATACACTGCTAACGGTAAGGACAAAGTGGAATTTTTAATAAGCACTAACCTAGGTGAACCACTAAAACCTTTATCTAAAATTGCATCAGGTGGTGAAATGTCTCGAATAATGTTGGCATTTAAAAATATTATCGGCGAATACGATGGTATTGGCACTATGATTTTCGATGAAATAGACAGCGGTATCAGTGGCCAGGCAGCAAATGTTGTAGGTAAAAAGCTACTTGAAATTTCAAATAAGCATCAAATTATAGCTATAACTCACCTACCACAAATTGCGGCACTAGGTAACCATAACTATAAAATTATTAAAAACACTTTAGGTTTTAACACTACTACAACTGTTAAACACCTAACTGAACATGAAAAAGTTGAGGAAATTGCAAGACTTCTAAGTGGTGATGAAATTACAGATATCGCTCTAGAAAACGCAAAAAGCCTAATCAAATAAGATAGTAATTAAACATAAAAAGTGGTGGATTTTCCAATGAATAACCACCACTTTATTTTTATACCTATTTTTCATCATCCTTGTCGATTCTATCAAGAACCAATTTATATCCATCTGCACCATATTGTAGGCACTTGTTAATCCTACTGATTGTTGCAGTCGATGCTTTAGTTATTTCCTCGATTTCATTATATGTTCTCTTATCATTTAAAAGCTTGGCAACATGCAATCTTTGAGCTATTGCGTGCAATTCGTTGATAGTACATATATCCTCGAAAAATCTGTAACAATCTTCTTCATTTTCCAAAGAAAGTACAGCTTCAAATAATTTATCCACTTCTTCACTTTTTAATTTAGATACGTATGTCATAAAAACTCCTTTCTACGCTTTAGCACTGCAAAGTAATTATAACATCTAAATAAATACTAGTCAAGGATGCTACTCTACAAAAATACTATCTGTCATAAACTGAAGCCTTTCTGTATTATTCCATCTATTTACATCAAGACTACCTATAATATTAGCATTTACACCATTATCTAGCGGTGTTTGTAATATATTTTTATAGTTAAATAAAACTGACTGTAAAATTCCATAACCTTCAATCGTTGTATTAAATCTTATATGTTCTTGATTTTGTCCCATATAATAAATATTATCGATATAACAATTTTTAATTAAAAATTTAGGTTTTTCATTTTCACAGCCAAATGGCTCTAACAATTCTATTTCCTTAGCTAGTTCCAAAGAAATATCCTCACCCTTTAACTCAATATCATACTTTGCACTATCATCAATATCCAAATACTGCAAATTTGACATTGTTTTTTCTATATTGTTTTGCAATGTTTCCAGTTTATCCTCATCAATTGAAAATCCGCAAGCACTACTATGGCCACCAAATTTGCTAAATAAACTTCTTTCTTTGCTTAAAACTTTATATATATCTACAGCTTCAATACCTCGGCTTGTACCTTTATAACCGTCTTTTTCCTTGGTGACAATAGCCACAGGTTTTTCACAGTAATCCTTCATCTTACCTGCAACAATACCTGCTATACCCTCATGGGCTTCATCCATTTTTATAATTGGAAATTGGTATTGAGTATATGATTTTTCGTAAATATCAACACATCTATTATAAGTTTCTTCCTGTATAGATTTTCTCTGTCTGTTAAGATCAATTAACTTATCAACCTTAGCGTCTTGCAAAGCCTCATCTTTAATAGTAAAAAGCTGTATACCTATACTTGCATCTTCCATACGCCCTGCCGCATTAAGATGAGGAACTATTCCAAAAGATATTCCTTCGGAAGTCACATTGCCTCCCCTGCCAGTTTTATCGACGAGCAACTTAAGACCACGTCTAGTTCCAGCAGAAATGCGTGCCATTCCGTATTTAACAATAGTCCTATTTTCATCGACTAGGGGTACAACATCTCCTACAGTACCAAGTGCCACCAAATCCAACACTCCGTTTACCACAGATTTAGGAATGTCAGTCTTGCGTTGCAAAGCTTGTGACAATTTAAAGGCTATCCCGCATCCAGCTAGGTTTTTAAAAGGATAGTTGCAGTCTTCCTGTTTTGGATTAATAACCAAACAATCTGGCAGCTTTTCTCCGATACTATGATGATCTGTAACTATAATTTCCATACCAAGCTGATGAACATAATCAACTTCATCATAAGAAACAATGCCACAGTCAACTGTAATAATTAGATTTACTCCATCTTCATACAATTTTTGTATAGCGTCTTTGTTAAGACCATATCCTTCATCAAAACGACTAGGAACATAATACTGAATATTCTCTGTAAGATTTGAAAACACTTCCATAAGTATGCTTACAGATGTTACTCCATCAGCATCGTAATCACCGTAAATACATATTTTATTGCCCGATTTTATATTATCTAAAATTAAATCCACTCCTACTTCCATATTTTTAAGAAGGAATGGATCGTAAGTTAACATAGGCTTAGGTGACAAAAATTCGGACACCTCTTTGTCACCTCTAATACCTCTATTGTTTATAATTTCTAAAATTACTCTGTTAATATCCATTATAAATAACTCATTGGGTTTCTAGGAGTACCGTTTACACGTACCTCAAAGTGACAATGAGGTCCAGTTGAGTTACCAGTACTTCCTATTCTTGCAATAGTTTGTCCTTTTTTAACTACCTGTCCAACACTTACATTTAGTGCACTATTATGTCCATATAATGTTGTTACACCATTACCATGGTCTATTACTACTGCTTTACCGTAACTATAGTACCATCCTGCAATAATAACTTTACCACCTTTTGCTGCAACTACACTATTTCCTGTTGAAGCAGGTATATCGATACCGCTGTGAAGTTCTGCACCATGATATGGACAGATACGATATCCAAATGTTGAAGTTACTCTAGTATGTCCTGGTACTGGCCACGTATACCCACCAGATGAACTAGATACACTTCCCTGATATCCACCACCGCTGCTTACTATATTGTTGATTTCACTCGCTAACTGCTCTGACTCTTCTTGCCATTTGTCTATTTGACCTTCTAGACTTGAGTTAGCTTCTGCAAGTTCTTTGCTTTGAGCTGTTAAATCACTTTTACTTGAATTAAGTTCTTTCTGTTTTGCAGATAATTTCTTTTCTTTAGATTTAAGAGATTTTTCCAAAGCTTTTACTTCACTATAATCAGCTTTTAATTTAGTAACTACTTCCTTGTCATTTTTAAAGATGTATTTTACCATTTCAAAGTTAGAAAATAAATCAGAAACATTTTCTGAGCTTAATATTACATCTACAAAACCTAAGCTTCCGCCTTTGTAAATATTTCTCAATCTTGAATTTAAATCTTTATTACCTTTATCAAGCTTTTCTTTTTTTTCAAGAACTTCCTTTTGAGCTTTTTCTACTTGTGCTGATAGCTTATTTAATTCTGATTCAGCTGCGGCTATTTCTTTTTGTAATTTTTTTACTTTTTTTGAAATATTGCTCTTTTTCTTATTGTTAGAATCAATTTTATCCTGAGCATTTTCAATTTTTTTATTTAAACTTGACTGCGTTTCCTTTGCTTCTACCGTAAATGGTACTGCAGCCGTTGAAGCCAAAAGAGCTACTGCACAAAAACATGCAATTAATCTTTTCTTCAAATTAAACATCAAGTCACTCCTTTACTTAGTATCTAAAAATCTTCTCATTGATATTATACTTCCCCAAGCACCTATACTGATACCTAGTGCTAAGAAAATCCAAACAAGGTTAAATGATAAAAATCCTACTGGTACCATTGGTGTTGATAAAACAGCCAATAAGTCTTCTCCTAACACTTTTACTACACTTTGATAAATCAAAGTTACGATACCTGATGAAATAAGCGCTGATATTATACCGATTATAATACCCTCAAGTAAGAACGGTCCTCGTATAAACCAGTTCGTTGCACCTACGTATTTCATAATAACAATTTCATCAGACCTGTTTAATACAGTTAGCTTAATAGTATTAGATACAACAACTATTGATACAATAATTAAAAATACCATAATAACTACAGCTGCAATCTGAAATCCTTTTGTAGCTTTTAAAAGTTTTTGTACTGTATCTTTATAGTACTTAACATCTTCAGCACCTTTTATCTTTGCAGCTGCCTCAGCTACTTGATCCGATTTTTCTAGATTATCTACTGTTATTACAAGTGAATTTGGCAATGGATTTGATGATAACCCATCTAATAGATACGCGTTATCTCCCCATCTTACTTTTAAGATTTTTAAAGCTTCACTTTTTGTTCTGTAAGTTACTGTATCTACTTCTTTCCAACCTTTAACATCTTTTTTAATTTTTTCAATTTGCTTTTCGCTTACATTGTCTTTGAAAAACACTTCGATGTTGTTATAGTCATTTTTAACCATTTCAGCTGCAGTGTTGATATTTATGATTACCATGAAGAATAAACCTAAAATTATCAACATAGCTGTAATAGCAAAAACAGAAGTAAATGTCATTCCTTTATTTCTTTTTATCTGCTTAAATGACTGCTTTAGCGAGTAAAGAAATTTATTCATCTTCTTCACCTCCCAATGCATCATCTGTAGCATATCCATAATGCCCTATATCATCTCTAACAATACGTCCCTGCTCAATTGCAACTACACGTTTATTCATACGGTCAACAATATCTTTGGCATGAGTAACCATTACAATTGTTGTTCCTCGCTTATTGATTTCTTCAAGAAGAGTCATAATTTCCCACGCTGTTGCTGGGTCTAAGTTTCCTGTTGGTTCATCTGCAATAAGCATAGAAGGCTTATTGATAATTGCCCTTGCAATAGCAACTCTCTGCTGTTCACCTGCTGAAAGCTCATCAGGAAACATATTTGCCTTACTTGATATACCCATTAGACTCAATGCTCTTGGAACTTGTTTTCTAATTTGTCTTTGAGATTTATGCACTATTTCCATAGCAAAAGCTACATTTTCAAATACTGTTTTATTTGGTAGCAATCTAAAATCCTGGAATATCATACCGATATTTCTTCTGTGCTGTGGCAATAGTCTGCTTGGTAAATTAACAACTTCTTGTCCCATTACCTTTATACTGCCTTCATCTGCTTCAATCTCTTTCATAATTAATTTTATAAAAGTAGATTTACCAGCACCACTAGGTCCAACTAAAAATACAAAATCACCTTTTTTGATCTGTATACTTACATCTTCAAGCCCAACATTGCTGCTGTATCGTTTTGTTACATGATCAAAAGTTATCATTATTTAAGATCACCTCTTACTTTATTGATTATTGCTTTGGCATTCATGCCATATTTTTCTTTTAATTCTTCTGGTTTTCCAGATTCACCATAAGTGTCAAGCTGTCCAACTCTTAAAACTTTACATGGACATTTTTCTGCTGTAACCTCAGCTACTGCTGCACCTAATCCGCCAATAATTGAATGTTCTTCAGCTGTTACAATCTTACCAGTTTCTTTTGCTGCTTTGATGATAATTTCTTCATCAAGTGGTTTAATTGTATGCATATCAATTACTCTAACAGATAGTCCATCTTCTTTTTCCAATGTTTCAGCTGCAATCATAGCTTCGTTTATCATAATACCTGTTGCGATAATTGTTAAATCATTACCATCTTTTAGCTCATGTCCTTTACCTATTGTTAACTCAGCATCTTCACCGTAAAACATAGGTACTGCAGCTCTTCCAAGTCTTACATAAGCTGGTCCCTGCATATTGATAACCTGCTCTAATAGTTTCTCAGCACTTACACCGTCACAAGGATTTACTACAACCATTCCTGGTATAGTTCTCATAAGAGCTAAGTCTTCAAAAGTCTGATGGCTCGCACCATCTTCACCTACTGTAATACCTGCATGTGTAGCACATACTTTTACATTTGCTTTAGTATATCCAATAGAATTTCTGATTATTTCAAATGCTCTTCCTGTTGCAAACATTGCAAATGTTGATGCGCAAACTGTTTTACCGCTTAAAGCGATACCAGCAGCTGCTGCATATAGATTTTGTTCAGCAATACCTACATTGAAAAATCTTTCGGGATAAACTTTTTTAAATTCTCCTGTTTTAGTAGATCCTGAAAGGTCAGCATCCATTACTACAAGATCGTCTTTAATTGCACCCATTTTTACAAGAGTTTTTCCATAAGCCTCTCTTGTTGCCATTTTATCTGCCATTATAATGAACCTCCTATTTCCTTCAATGCTTGTTCTAACTGTTCATCGTTTGGAGCTTTGCCATGCCATCCTGCATTGTCCTGCATAAATGATACTCCCATCCCTTTATGAGTTTTAGCAATAATGGCTGTTGGTTTGTCTGTAACACTTCTAGCATGAGCTAAGCCTTTTTTGATGTCATCAAAATCGTGACCATCAATTACAATTACATCCCAGCCAAAAGCTTTGAATTTTTCATCTATAGGTTTTACAGTCATAACATCATCGTTGTTACCATCAATCTGTAGACCATTCCAATCTACAAAAGCTGTTAAATTAGATAGTCCATAATGAGCTGCTGACATTGCTGCTTCCCAAACTATGCCTTCCTGAAGTTCTCCATCTCCTAAAAGTGCATATACTCTTCTGTCTTTTTTATCAAGTTTATCAGCAATAGCCATACCTACAGCAACTGATATACCCTGACCTAATGATCCTGTTGACATTTCTACACCTGGAACTTTATCTCTGCAAGGATGTCCCTGGAAATTGCCTCCAATTTTTCTTAATGTCAAAACATCTTCTCTTGGGAAATATCCTCTTTCTGCCAATGTTGCATAAAGAACTGGAGCAGCATGCCCCTTTGAAAGAACAAATCTATCTCTTCCTTCCATCTGAGGATTTTTAGGGTCGATGTTCATTTCTTCAAAATAAAGTACTGTTAAAATATCTGCAGCTGATAATGAACCACCTGGATGGCCTGATCCTGCTGCATGAACAGCTTCTACAATAGTTTTTCTAATATTGGTAGAAATTTCTTTTAACTGTTTGTTATCCATTTTTTTCTCCTATATTACTTTTCTTTGTTACTTAATATTTTAAATGCCATAGGCACTTTTTCAACTATATCCATTGCGGTCATACCTATTTGACCAATTTCTTCTTCACATATATCTCCAGCAAGACCATGTATATATACACCTATTTTTGCTGATTCATATGCACTATAACCTTGTGCTGCAAGGGCAGCAATAACGCCTGTTAAAACGTCTCCTGAACCGCCAGTTGCCATTCCTGGGTTACCAGTGTCGTTTACATAAACCTTATTATCGGAAATAACTAATGTGTTAGCACCTTTCATTACAACAGTAGTCTTAAATGCTTCTTGTATTTCCTTAGCGGCTAGCTCTCTTTTTTTAATATCTATTTTTTCAATTTCCAAAAGTCGAGCTGCTTCAGCCATATGGGGTGTTAAAATAATATCTGCACTTGACTGGGTTAAATTTCCGTAAAGTGAATACTTCATAACACAGTTTAAGCCGTCTGCATCAATAACAAGTTTGCCTCTATATTCATTTAATATTTTTTTAATAATAGGAATATTTGATTTGCCTGTTCCTAAACCTGAACCTAAAGCAATAGCTTCATAGTCATGAATATTTACTACATTTTCAAAATCTCTTTCAAGACATGTTGCTTCTGGCACTCCAACTTGAAGTATATCAAAAATTTCTTCGGGAACTGCAAATCTTACAAGGCCGGCTCCTGATTTAATAGCCGCTTTGCCACACATCATTGCAGCACCAGCCATACCTTTTGAACCAGCAACTACTAAAACTTTACCGTAATTACCCTTATGACTTTGAGTATCTCTAACTTTTAAATCAGTTTTATTCATTTGTAAATTCTCCCTAAATTTATAATTTAATTATCATATTTAATTATAAAAATCAAATTACTCCTAAAAAAGCTCCTGCTAGTAATAAATATGTTCCTATAGATACCATATCTGTCAATGATGAAATCATTGGACTGGCCATAAGAGCAGGGTCGATACCTATTTTTTTCGCCAAAATAGGAAGCATACTACCTATACTCTTTGCAGCTATTACAATAGCTATCATGGCTATGGAAACTACTAAAGCAACTTGCAATTGCAGAGGATTATCCCTTTGTTCAAACATAACCCTGGCAAAATTCAATACACTTAATGATACACCTATAAGCACACTGACTCTTATTTCCTTCCAGAGGACTCGCAGCGTATCTCGCATATCTATTTCGCCTACTGATAGACCACGAATAATAAGTGTTGCTGACTGTGATCCTGAGTTACCACCAGTACCCATAAGCATAGGCATATATACTATAAGTGCAGGTACTGCGGACAATGTTTCTTCAGATGTTGAAATAATACTTCCAGTTAATATATATGAAAGCATTAAAAAGAATAGCCACGGAAATCTGTTTTTAACATGTTGCCAAACGCTCATGTCAAGATACTCTGTATCTGAGTCATCCAATACACCGGCCATTCTCTCAATATCTTCTGTTGCTTCTTCTTCGATAACATCGAAGATATCGTCGACTGTAATAATACCCACAAGTCTTTTTTCATTATCAACTACAGGAATAGCTATAAACCCGTATTTTTTAAATTTTTCAGAAACTTCTTCCTGGTCTTCATACACATTGATATCTACTATATCCCTATGCATAATATCTTCTATCATTAGGTTATCATCACTTACAACAAGTGTTCTAAGTGAAACTATACCTTCAAGTTTTCTACCTGCTGACTTAACATAACAAGTATAAATAGTTTCTGAGTCCATTCCCTCTTTTTTAATGTAATCCAATGCTTGTCGCACAGTCCAGTTTTCCTGAAGACTTATATAATCAGGTGTCATAAGTGTACCCGCACAATCCTCAGGATAATTTAAAAAGGTATTGATAAGACTTCTTTCGTTTTTAGGTGTTTTTTCCAAAATTTTATCAACCAAATTAGCTGGTAATTCTTCCAAAATATCAATTTTATCATCGAAATCAAGTTCCTCGATAATATATTTAATTTCTATATCAGTTATACCATTGATAATCCTTACCTGGTCATCAGTAGGTAAATAAGAAAAAACTTCTACAGAAGTATCTTTAGGAAGCAGTCTGAATATAATTATCGTTTCATTTATGCCAACTTCTTCTAAAACTTCTTCTAAAATCTCCCCAATATCAGCATAATTGTAACTTAGAAGTACTTCTCTAATATCCTTAAATTGCTTGTTTTTTGCAAGCTCTATAATTTCTTCTATATTTTCCTCAAAAATTCTCTTTTCTTCCATTCACAGCCTCCTCTCATACATATAAAAGTATACGTTTTTTAATGTCTTTTTTCAAGATTTAATTAAATGACAACAGTAGATTTTTAGCAAAACTCCTTGATTTCTCCACAATATCATCACATGTTAAAATTTCCTTTACATTGTTTGCTGTTTCACATATTGCAAAGTAAGGAGGCAATGTAAATGTTTTATTCATATTCACTGCGCTTACAAGCTGTTGCGCTACTAAATCCCCTCCACTGTAGCCTGAAACTACAATTGCAAATAGCTTTTTATCATAAAATTTGTGAGTCTTAAAAAGAGATGTAAGCCTGTTTATAAAGGCTGTTAAATTTGCTCCCACCGCATCATTGTAATTTGGACAAACCATCACAATTCCATCACATTCTAAAACAGCTGGATATATTTCTTTGACAATTTGCCCTCCATAATAACAACTATTTAATTCTGAAAAGTGCATACATGTGCTGTGAGGGCAACCTCTGCAATCGGTAATAGTTCCATTTGCAAGAGACGCCTCTTTAATTTCACAATCCTCTTCAATATTCTTTTTAATCATATCCCACAAAAGCAAAGTATTAGAAGTTTTAAAATTGCTGCTGTGAATCATCAAGATTTTCGGTTTTCGTCCCTTAACTTTTGGCGTTTTGTAATTAACCAGTTTTTCTACCAAATCAGCGGACGCCTTTACATATGCTGTCAGATTATCTGTTTCATCTATCTGTGCTTGCAAATTAAAATTTTTAAGTGCTCCTGTCGCTTCCACAAGTGGTCTTCCAGGAAATTCACATCCAGCCATATTAGCTGAAAATACAAAGCCTCTAGCGATATTTTTTGTAAAAAATTCACTTTGACCATCTACAATAACGCTACCGTAAGACCCCTTGAAAAAATCCCTATGTTCCCTAATATGTTGTAGCATCTTGCTGTATTCTATATTTATACCGGAATGACCGATGTCTATCGCAAAAAGTATTCGCTTATTTTTAAGATCCATCTGTGCAAACTCTTTTGCACAAGTTACCTCTCTGTATTCATATTTTGCTAAAACTTCTTTTAAAACATAGTCCAATCTTTCGTTATTAAGATTGCCACTGTCTACAGGTTTTACTAAATAAATCATTTTATATTCCTCAAATTATTTAAGGCTGTTTCAATTCGTGAAAACAAAGTTTCATTTAGAGGTATATTTTCAACAAGAGTACCACTGTGACACAACCTATTTTTCATTCCTAAAAAAGCATCTCCAAAGCAAATTGAACTGTAATGCCACTTGCCACTTAACATTGAAATAATCGACATAGCGCCACTTGAAACTGCTGGAGCAATATAGGGCTTAAATCCTAGCTCCCTAGTTTTTAAATTCGAATTAACAGTTAGATTAGTCAACTCTTTAGAAATTTCATCATTATAATTTTCAATACTGTTTGCGATTACAAGGTCGTTGCCATGAGGTCCAAATGCTCTGCCTTCACTTAAATAGCTTTTAAATTTTTCATCTTTTGATGCAAAATATCTAGCGCGGCCATTCATAACCCCAAGGCCAAATCCTCTAACTTGACTTTTTGATAATCCCCCTTTTACCGCTGCCATACAAAGAGGATCAACTGGATCTGAAACTACCGCAAAAATCCCTTTAAAATCAACGTCTTTGGCTAGTTTTGCATAGTTTTGTACCAAATCCTTATTTGCTTCATATTGAACCATGCGAACATCTTTTTGTTCATTTCCAACTGGCGGCACACCTTTCGATGCACAAAATACGAAGCAATCACAATCGAACAATTTATCTTGTGATATTATTTCCACTTTTGGTAAATGGTTGGATAGAGAATCGTCTTCATCTGGAAAAGGCCATGAAATTTGGTTCATCTCCATTTCATATCTAGCTAAAACTTTTTCGGATATATCACAAATACCTATTGAATCAATAATTTCTCCTCCTAAAAGTTTCATAGCCAATAAAAGTGTGCCTCCAACATCCCCCAAAGCTAAAATATTCACCTTGTATTTTTCTTTTTTTAATCTTATATCTTCATAAGATAAAAAACTTTTATCTTGAAGAGTCATTTCTCCTGAAAAAATATCGCTTAACAATCTCACTAATACATCAATCCTTTCAACCTTGTTAATTTATCTATATCCAATTTAATATGATCTGATGGTGATAGTTTATCGTTAAACAATTTACCTCCATCCATATCAGGTATACAAACCTTTTTGAAAACTTCTGAAAGTCTTCCTACTGTTAGTTTTCTTTCAAATTTTTCTTGATATAATTTTTCAATCATAACCAATATATCCCTTGAATTTTCAAGGCAAGTCATAGAAAAATTGTAAAGTGCTTTTTTATCTCTACTCTGTAAAAATACAGGTGCAGCATAAGGCAATATCAAATTAACCGCAGTGTTTACACTGTCTTCTGCTCTATTCATAACTGCATCTCCACCTATAAATGGATACTGGCCGCTTTCGTTAAACCAAGCAAGCATATTAGGTAGGTAGTATCCACTTTTTATTTTGCGTCCTCCCATGCATTTTGCTAAATCCTTACCATTTGCAGAAACAACACCAGCAACGACACATTTTACTTCTACCATTTCACTGTCTAACAGTGGACTTAACTTTTGCAGTCTGTATCCCTTATGCAAGATATCATCTAACAAGATAACAGGTCTATTAAAAGCTTTAATAGTTCTTATTTGATCTATTAATTTGCCATAATGCTGACTTTCTTTTATATCATATGATGCTAATACAGGTGCAAAAACTTTTTCCATATGTATAGATTTAGTTACTGTATTTGGAATAACTGTAGACTTCATCACTTCGCCAAATGGCACACACATGTTATTTCCAAGTTTTCTCTTGCTTTTGATGCTTTCATCTGGTTTATTTTCATTGCGAACTATTTTTATCAACTTGTTTTGCATAACATCCAAGTTAATTGATAAAACAAGATTATCTGGATATAGCTTTGTTAACGACCTTTGTATTCTTTCGTGAGCAATTTCAAGTACTCTTAAAATTTGAGGTTCCTTGTTAAATGGCGCTTTTAAAGTTGATTCTGTATTATGTATTAAAACTACAGGATTTCTCATATCTACCGACATGATTTTTTTGTCTTCTCCATTTATAACTACTGGTTTAAATCCTTGCAACGCCAGTATGCTTTTTATAATATATTCGTTTTCATCCTTTAAAATCGGATTGTAAATTGCATAATTAAAATCATCTTTTAATGCATCAGCCAAAAGCTCAGTTACTACTACTTGGCATATATTGCTATTTACAATTTCTTCGTCTATGTAAATATCTCCTATTACCAATACCTTACCTCGAACTTTGCTTCTTATGTACTGGGCAATTTCCAGGTCGTTGAATTCTTCGTACAAGTTTGAAGTGCTAACTTCTTTTGCAGTACCAATAGCAACTATGTTATCACCACTGTTGCCATTCCTGATTACAATCGATTTAACATCATCTTCTTGGATGTACTGTTTTAACAAATCAATTTTTTCTTTGCTGTAATTGTTTTTAAGTCCATCAACTTTATCTATAGTTTCAGGATTTATTTTTCTTAAGCTGCCAATTTTCAACGATTCTAGTTCTGGCAAACCTTTGTACTGTGGTTCTCTAATATACAGACCTTTTTCGTATATGTAGTTTTGCACTAGAGGATCTATTAGATAAGAAATTTCTCTATTGCTATCAACATTTTCCCTGATACGAGTGGAACTAATGTCTTCAAACTGTGTCGGCAACTTCAATCTAACAATATCTCCCTTAATCAATGACAATTTTTCTTCTTCTATTTCTTCATCTTGCTGAGTATCTTCTCCTGTAACCCTTTTAAACACTATATGATTTAAGGAATGGATTGAATTTTCTTCAGGGTCTTTTTCGTATGAAGAGGCGTTTTTCACTACATCACTTCCAACTACAATATATACATCATCTGATTTTAAAGTCTCCTTTAATTCCTTTATGCTTTCACTATTAGCAATATTTACAGGCACATCATCAGGGAATATGTAAATATCCATTTCATCTGCAACAGACATGGATGCGATTTTTCGCCTTATCATATGGGGCTGAGTCTTTTTAGACCATGAAAATTCGTCAATTGCAAGATACACAACGAAGCCCAAATCCCTAATAGTCCTAGCGATTTCCTTGTGGCCCAATGAAAATGGATCAAATGTTCCTGGGAAAAATGCAATTTTTTGTTCTTTTTCTAGATTCATAGTCTCATGTGTATGTAAATAGTCAGAGATAAATCTATATATATGATTTAAATTTGCCGCATGATTGTAAAATGTCATAGTATCTTCATTGCTAACATTTAATAAAACAGCAATTTTTTTGTACATAATTTTAAAATAGTCAAACTTAACTTCATCTGAAATATTTTCATCTCCAAATAAATACTGCCCAATTACAACAAAAGCTTCCTGGCTAACTGTATCGTTATAATTTGACAATCCTTTTAAAAGCATGCCTATAATAATTTCTTTTCTTTCATTGTACTTTTCTTCACTCTCGTCAAAAGCGCCTTTGTAATCCTCATATACACAAAGCAAACGTCCTATAGTATCAAGGGCGACACAAGCTACTCTTTCGTTTGTACTTAGTGAAAGCTTTTTTATTTCCTTTAAAAATTCATCTAATTCATCTGGGTGTAGCATAATTGCTAGCTTACCTAAGTATTCAGGAATATATTTTGAATACTCGTATTCGCCTATTTCTAGGCCTTTCATAAGCTCTATTGCAAGTTCATTTCTCTGATCTAAAGTAAGTTCTGCTGCAACCTTAATTAAGGATCTGCCTGCCTTATGTCTAACAGTTACCTTATCGCAAACTTTAATTAAATTTGAAAAATGAGTAGCTATTTGAAGTGTTGAAGTTTCATTGCCTTTAACCATTCGCTCTAACAAAACTTCTATATTTTGGCTTTTTACAATCCAAGGTGTATCTACTTTTAAGTTTTCTCTAAAGAGTTCTGTATTACTTCCTTTTTGCGGAGTTGAGCCTTTTAAGCCCTTAGTTATTTTATATACCGCTATACTTATTTCCTGTGGCTGTCTATTTGCAGCTTCATCCACAAAGTGTTTTATAATTTCCCTATCTTCATCAGTTGCGTATTCCAGTGGTACATAAAATAAAGCTTCAAGTAAAATAAAAGTAGTTATATCATCATAATCAGTTTTCCTTAAAAATTCTACAAAACAATTTACATACTTAGGTTTTTCATTTTCTCTTGCTTTTTTAAGAATGGTTCCCAGTATGCTTTTAAGTGTATATCCCATCCAACGTTTTTGTTGGTCTGTAGTCTTTAAATCAGTTACAATTATTTTTTCTAAATATTCTCTAAGGAGCTTAAAAGAGTTGATTTCTCCACTATCAACATGTGCTCCTTCTGGTAATTCTTTTCTGTATTCTTCATCAAAAGTACTGATGATATTTCCAAACAGCTGTGCCGCTTCTCTTCTTACATCTCCTTCTCTATGACCTAGCAAATCAAACATAAATCTCAAAGTCATTTGCTTTTGTTTTTTAGTCATATATGTATAATATTCTTTTATAATATTTAGGTGGCCTCTTAAATTTTTCCAGTTTTTTTCACTTCTAGCAGTTTCAATAAGACCTGCAAATGTGACTTCATCATTAAAGCCATTCATAACCTTGATGTTATGTTCAACTGACATAAACTTTAGTCTATCCACAACGGCCATTCCTGTTAAAAGATGAACATCTTCCATCTTATTTTTTGAAATATTACAAGATGTAAGGTCTGTATTTACACCAAGCTGAACCATGTAATCTTCAAAATCTTTTAACTTGGCATAAACTTTTTTATATCGCATTTCCTTAGCCATATCCACATTGTCTAATTTTGACAAGATAACATCAAATGCTTCTTTTAAGGAATAAAAATGCGTAATTTCAACACCATTTTCTCTTGTGCTTTTTACTCTAAAATCTGCATAAATAAGTAACAGTGCCTCAGCTGAAAGATTTTCAAGCTCTAAATCCCACGTGCTGTGATTACTTGCAATATGACTAATTTGAGGCAAATTAACCCTTTGACAAAATACATCTGTGTAATAATAATGCAAATATGGTATCCTTGACACTTCTTTTTTGTTGCATCCAAACTTACCGATATCATGAGTAATGGCTGCTCCTGATACCAGTGATAAATCCACAGGCACTCCTATACTACTTAACTGTTTTGCACAATGTGTGGCAACATAATGAACACCGCTAATATGAGAAAATAAGTCAAATGGCATAATCTCTCTGCTTATTTTAAACAATTCAAATACGTAAAGCTCTTTTGAGATTCTCTTTAATCTCTGATATTCAATATAGCTTTGAGTTCTTTTTAATTCCTCACTATTTAAAAACTTTAAATCTCTACTTGCTGGCACTGGGTTTCTTTTTGCTTCAAATAGCAAAAATACTCTCAACACTTCCAAATAAAAATATATGCTAGGCGCATAAGTCTTTTTTTCATTTTTTGAAATAAAAGTTTCTTTGTGAGGATATAGTTCTGTAATCAAATATTCATGTATATAATTTAGCCAATTAGGCTCAGGTTCAGATACAAAATATTCCATAGATGCTCTTGCGTATTCAAAAACATCTTTACAAGAAATCGTATCTTGAGCTACCAAATTGGAAATATTTTCTCTCCACTTGAAATTTTTTAGTATATACAAAACTTTTTTCTTAGTTAAGTCTGTTTTGTCTAAAAATTCCTTCGATGTTAAACTTTTTTCTATCTCTTTATATAATGTGCTTACCGTTTTTTTTGGCATAAAAATACCTCCTAGATTCTATTTATTACATTTTATCACTTTTCATACAATAATGATACATATTGTTATAAAGCCATTGGAATTTGATCATTTAAAAAACATAGTACACGTCTTTGAAGTTCATTGATTTTTCAGAATATTTAAATTTTATGTTTAAATTTGTATACATTTAATACAATTGTTGACGATAGGCTCGGTAGTATGGTATTATTTTATTGTTAAATATATCTAATTTAAAAATTCTAAATTAAGGAGACGAGAGAAAATGTCAAATCAGTACATTGAAAGAGTTATCGAAGATTGTAAAAAGAACAACCCTGGTGAAGTAGAATTCCATCAGACAGTAGAAGAAGTACTACGTTCACTAGAACCAGTTATCGAAGCACATCCAGAATACGAAGAACATGCTATTCTAGAAAGACTAGTAGAACCTGAAAGAGGTATCACTTTCAAAGTAACTTGGGTTGATGACAACGGCAAAATCCAGGTTAACAAAGGATACAGATATCAGTTCAACAGTGCAATCGGACCTTACAAAGGTGGTCTAAGATTTGCTCCAAACGTATACCCTGGTATCATCAAATTCTTAGGATTTGAACAGATCTTCAAGAACAGCTTAACTGGTCTACCTATCGGTGGTGGTAAAGGTGGAGCTGACTTCGATCCAAACGGAAAATCAGATGCTGAAATCATGAGATTCTGTCAGGCGTTCATCAACGAACTATACAGACACATCGGACCTTCAACTGACGTTCCTGCTGGAGACCTAGGTGTAGGCGCTAGAGAAATCGGTTACATGTTTGGACAGTACAAAAAACTAGTTAACAGATACGAAGGCGTTCTAACTGGTAAAGGCCTAACTTGGGGTGGTCTAAACGGAAGAACTGAAGCTACTGGTTATGGTATCGTTTACTATGCAAACGAAATGCTAGAAGCTTGTGGCGAAAAACTAGCTGGAAAAACTGTTGCAGTATCAGGATTCGGTAACGTATCTTGGGGTACAGTAATGAAGCTAAACGAACTAGGAGCTAAAGTAATCACAATTTCTGGTCCAGACGGATACATCCTAGACGAAGATGGAGTTTCAGGAGACAAAGTTGATTACATGCTAGAACTTAGAGGATCAGGTAAGAACATCTGCTCACCATACGCAGAAAAATATCCAAACGCTAAGTTCATCGCTGGTAAGAAACCTTGGGAAGTTAAGGCTGACCTATACATCCCATGTGCTACTCAGAACGAAATCAGAATCGAAGATGCTGAAACAATGGTTGCTAACGGATGTAAGTTCCTATGCGAAGGTTCAAACATGTCTTCAACTAACGAAGCTATCGCTTACCTACAGGATAAGGGCGTAGTTGTAGGACCTTCAAAAGCTGCTAACGCTGGTGGTGTTGCTTGCTCATGTATCGAAATGGGACAGAACGCTGGTAAGACAGTATTCACACCTGAACAGGTACATGCTCAGCTAAAAGACATCATGGTAAGCATCCACAAAGCATGTAAAGATGCTGCTGAAGAATATGGATTTGGCTACAACCTAGTTGCTGGTGCTAACATCGCTGGTTTCTTAAAGGTTGCTGACGCTATGATTGCTCAGGGAGTTTGCTAATCTATCGATAACCGCAAAAAGTCAATCGAAAGAAAACAAAATTAGATAACTAAAAAAGGCCGGTCGTTTATAACGACCGGTTTTTTCATTTCCATTTTATTTATTTGATTAGTAAAGCTTCATCTTTTTCAAACAAGTACAAATATGATTCTTTCACTTTTTTACCTGTTGCTTCTTCTAAAGCAAGTCTATATAAATTGATTTGTTCTCTGTAGCTTTGTCCAATATTTTCTGTATTATAATTTGTTTTGTAGTCAATTAATACTAAATCTTCACCTTCTTCAAAATAACAGTCTATAATACCTTGTACCATAGTTTCTACTCCATTTCTATTATAAAGAAGTGTAAACATTTTTTCCTTTTGACAATTGTTTTGGGCTGCTCTTTTACCAATATCATTTTTAAAGAACTTGTTTATCTTATCAATTTTAATCTTTTTGCCCACTTGCTCGTCTATGATACCTTTATCTAACAAATCATTTACAACTGTTGAAATATAATCCTCACCTTCATTATATGCCTTTTCAAAGTCCAAATATTCCATTACCGAATGGTAAGCCGTACCTACTGCCGCCTTAGAAACAACTTTGCTTTGTGGCTGTCTACGTTTTTTTCGTTTAATATACTTAATAGAGTTTTTTCTATTTAATTCACTTACACTATACTTGGATTTTGTATCTAATGCTTCTCTGTTAGGATATTGGTAATTCATTATTTTCTCTACAGTTTCAATATCCTCTTCTCCTAAAGTTGAAGCATCTTCAACAAACTTTTTGAGATCATCATGATGTTTTGCATTATCAACTTCATTATTTAGATATTGAGTAAGCACTCCTCCAGCTACTAAGTTTACTTTGTAATGTTTATGATTGATATTAGGATAAATAAAGTCCATGTAACACTTTTCACTTAGCATACCAGTATCTGCTTTTGTATCATACTCCTCTATATTTTTAACATTGCCAATTAAATACAATCTATCTTTAGCTCTTGTCATAGCAACATACAAAATACGAAGTTCTTCTTCTAATTCTTCATTTTCATTTGCATTTTTTATAGTATGTTGCAAAAGTGTATTTCTTTTAGTATGATTTTTTAAATCAACACAAGTAAGACCTATTCCCAAGTCTTTATGACTCATACCTATAGCTTCAGTTTTATCAAAATTAAATCTCTTTGTTGTACCAGGTATAATTACTACTGGATATTCAAGGCCTTTACTTTTATGAATGGTTGTTATCTGCACTGTATCATCTTCTTCAGATAACAGACTTTCTTGCCCTACTTCAACTCTTGCTTTTACTTTTTCTATATACTTTAAAAGTCCATAAATCGTATTATCTCCAGTTTTACTGTATGAACTTGTTTTATCTAAAAATGTTCTAAGATTTAATTGTCTCTGTCTACCATCTTGCATAGTTGCAGCATAAGTATATAGGCCGCTTTCCTTCATAAGGGTCCATACAAATGTTTCTATAGGAGTAAATCTAGCTAATTCTTTCCACTTTGCTAGTTTGTCTAATACAGACTTACATTTTGTCTTTAAGTATTCATTTTCGCCTTCATCTGAATAATTTTTAAAAGCTTGATTGAATTGAACCGTTTTATCACTAAGTCTTATTTCAACAAGTTCATTTGTTTCAAAATTAAATATAGGTGATTTTAATACTCCAACTAATGGAATATCTTGTCTGCTGTTATCAATAATTTGAAGTAAATTAACTAATAAATTAATTTCAACTGTTTCAAAATATCCAGTATTGCTACTTAAATATACTGGAATATTGTTGTCAGCTAAAACTTCTCTAAAAATTTCACCCCAACCTTTGATACCACGCATTAAAATTACAATATCCCTATATGATATTGTTTTCACTTTATCTGCTTTGTGATCATAATACTCTGTGCCGACAATATCATTGATAATTTTTACAGCATATGTAGCTTCAGCCTCTGCAGAAGTTAAATCTTCTAAAGTTTCATCAACTTCTTCATTTCCCATGTTTTGATATTTACCTATCAAAGTCAATTCTGCAGTAAAATCATAGCCCTCTTTTGAATTTGCACCTGGATAAAGGACTGCTTTATCGTCATACCCTTCCATAATGTTTTCAAAGATACAATTTATTGAATTTAAAATAGGTGTTTTACTTCTAAAGTTTTGATTTAAGTCTATCTTTGTGCTATTTGTTGCACTTATATCTTCATATTGCGCATATCTTTTTTTAAATATATCTGGTTCTGCAAGTCTAAATCTGTAGATACTCTGTTTTATATCTCCTACTAAAAACAAATTATCATCACGTTTTATACTGTCTATAATAACTTCCTGCAAAAAGTTACTGTCCTGATACTCGTCTATAAAGATGTACTTGTACTTTTCTCTACACTCTTTGCAAACAGCTTCATCCTCTAATATTTCAATAGCAAAATGCTCAATATCATTGAAGTCCATTATCTTCTTTTCTTCTTTTTCGGCTTTAAAAGCTATATCAAATTTAATAAGTAAATCTTCTAAAACCTTCATATTGTCATATGTGCTATATATATCTAAAAACAAATTGTCCATAGTATCTACAAAATAGACATTTTTTAGAGTATCAATATATTCTTTAGCTTTATCGCGTATGGCTTTTACATTTTCTTTTATACCATCGTATATGCTTTTTTCTTCTTTGTTAGCCCTTATAACTTTTGCCTTATAGTCATTTACTAAATTTCCAGCTAACTCAAATTTTTCAGATTTTACAGCTTTTATAATATCTTCTATGTACTCAATATCTGCGCTTTGAGTTTTAGCCAATCTGTCCATTTGATTGTCTAGCAAATATTCATTTGCCTTCTTAACATTTTTATATGCCTTATTAAGACATTCGAGAATATCATCAACTACTCTCTTATAAAGACTAGTATTTTTATAATCTTTGTACTGCGCTACATCCTCTACACTTTTATGTAGCCACTTAAATGGCTTAGGCATAGCCATAATCCTATTGTAGATTTTAAGTATGCTATCCTTTAGTTTCGCTTCATTTTTATGGCTGCTGTAACAGTTTAGAAAATTGATAAAATCTTCATTGTTTTCCCTGTTAAATTCGTCCTCAAACACTTCATCAATAGCCTTGATTTTCAACAGCTCAGTCTGAATTTCATCTGCAATTTTCAAATTTGGATTTATATCTTTTATATAAAAGTATTTTCTGATTATATCTAAAGCAAAGGAATGAAAAGTGGAAATTGAAGCTTTTGGCATAAGCTCAAGCTGTTTTCTCAAAAACTCCAAATCATCATTTCCTTCACTTATACGTTTTTTAATAGCTTTTACTATTTTTTCTTTCATTTCAGAAGCAGCCGCTTTAGTAAAAGTAACTACAAGAAGCTGGTCAACATTTACATGTTCCTCCAAAATCAAACGCAAAATACGTTCAACAAGAACTGCTGTCTTACCTGAACCAGCAGCCGCCGCTACTAAAATATTTTTATTTCTCGTCTCAATGGCTTCCGCCTGTTTTTCCGTCCACTTCATTTACTATCCCTCGATTAAAGTAGTACCTGTCATTTCTTTAGGCTGCTCTAAATTCATTAAATCAAGCAAAGTAGGTGCGATATCTGCTAATTTACCACCGTCTTTTAAATTCTTTGGATTGTTTGCAATATGCATCAAAGGTACTTTATTTAAACTGTGTGCAGTGACAACATTGCCATTCTCGTCTAACATAACATCAGCATTGCCATGATCTGCAGTAAGTAAAATCTGACCATCTAACTCCAATACCTTTTTCACGATTTTATCCACACATACATCTAAAGCTTCAATAGCCTTAATCGCAGCTTCCATAACACCTGTATGACCAACCATATCTGCATTGGCAAAATTTAAAATTACTAAGTCGTAGTCTGCCATTCTCTCAACAACATTTTCAGTCACTTCATAAGCGCTCATTTCTGGCTGTAAGTCGTAAGTTGCAACCTTTGGAGAATTTATCAAAAGTCTATCCTCATTTTTATTTGGTTCTTCTACGCCGCCGTTAAAGAAAAATGTCACGTGAGCATATTTTTCTGTTTCAGCTATACGTAGCTGTTTTAAACCTTGAGCAGCAATATATTCGCCTAAAGTATTAACTAAAGTTTCTGGCGGATAAGCTACATTGACATTTTCAAAAGATGCATCGTATTGTGTCATGCATACATAAGACAAATCTGACAGTTGTTTTCTTTCAAATCCCTCGAATTTATCTTCTGTAAATGCTCTTGTTATTTCTCTAGCTCTGTCAGGTCTAAAGTTGAACATAATCATGCTGTCCCCATCTTTTACAACACCTGCTTCGTCTATTACAGTAGGAATGACAAATTCGTCGTTTTCATCGTTTTCGTATGCAAAGTCTACTGCCGCTTTTGCACTTGTTGCCTTGCGACCTACTCCACTTGTCATAGCCTGGTAAGCCTTGCTTACTCTTTCCCATCTATTGTCTCTATCCATTGCATAATATCTACCTGAAATAGTTGCAATTTTACCAGTTCCAATTTCATCCATTAAATTTTCGATTTCTTCAATATAGATTTTTGCACATCTTGGAGCAACGTCTCTACCATCTAAGAAACAATGTAAGTAAACTTTTTCCACATTGTTTTTATTAGCTAATTTTATTAAACCTTTTAGGTGTTCAATATGGCTGTGCACACCTCCATCAGATAGTAACCCTAATAGATGAAGTGCTCCTCCTGTTTTTTTAGCGTGATCAATTGCATATAAAAATACTTTATTGTCAAAGAAGTTTCCATTTTCTATTTCATTTGTAATCCTAGAAAGCTCCTGAAAAACTACTCTGCCCGCACCGATATTTAAATGGCCAACTTCAGAATTACCCATCTGACCATCTGGCAAACCTACATCTTTACCTGCTGCACCTATAACAGTATTTGGATATTTTTCAAAAAGTTTATCCAAATTAGGTGTGTTAGCAAGCTTAATTGCATTGCCCTCTCTCTTTGGATTAGCTCCAAATCCATCTAAAATCATTAACATTGTCGGCTTATTAAAAGTTGTCATTTCTATTTATCCTCCCCAATTTTTTCAGCAATTTTTATACCATCTACCGCCGCAGAAACTATGCCACCTGCATATCCTGCACCTTCTCCTGCTGGATATATACCAGCTATATTTGATTGCATATTTTCATCTCTTTTAAATCTAACTGGCGATGAGCTACGAGTTTCAACGCCTTTCATAACTGCATCTGGCATATCGAAGCCTTTTAATTTTTTGCCCATTTGTGGCAACGCTTCTTTAATAGACTCAACAGCAAAATCAGGTAAACATTTTGCAATGTCTGAGTTATCAAAATCCTGCCATTTGCAAGTAGGAAAACTATATCCTCCAGAAATTTCATATGCTTTTCTTTCATATTTTTCTTGAAAATCTACGCCTGCAAGAGGGTGATTTGAACCGAAATCTTCGACTCTAACATCTACTAAAAGTCCGCTGTTAGCAAGCTTGCCATCTCTTGCTCGATAGCTCATACCATTTGTAACGACTTGTCCCTTTGAAGAGGAAGCCATTACTACTACTCCACCTGGACACATACAAAAAGTATATACTCCTCGACCATTTTTACATCTGTAATTTAATTTATAATCTGCCGCCCCAAGTTTTTTTGCAATTTCATTTGAGCCATATTGGGCTTTATTTATCACTTCTTGAGGATGCTCTATACGCACTCCAATTGAAAACGGCTTTTGATTCATCTCTAAACTGTTTTCGTAAAGCATCTTAAATGTGTCTCTAGCGCTATGACCTATTGCAAAAACAGCTTTATCGCATGGTATTTCATAAGTGTTCTCGCCATCTTTACCATTTAAATCCTTAACTACTAAACCTTTTAATTGATTATCTTTTTTTATTAGATCTACTACTTGTGAAGAAAATCTAATTTCTCCACCTAGCTCTACGATATTTTCTCTCATGTTTTTTACAACATCTTTTAAAATATCAGTTCCAATATGAGCCTTGTGTTTATATAAAATATCTTCTGGTGCGCCAAAATTAACAAACTCTTCTAGGACTTTTCTTATACGCTTATCCTTGATGCCAGTTGTCAATTTACCATCGGAAAAAGTCCCAGCGCCACCTTCTCCAAATTGTACATTTGAATTTTCATCAAGTTGACCAGTTTCCCAAAATTTATGAACATCTAAAGTTCTATCCTCAACATTTTTGCCACGCTCTAACACAATAGGCTTATATCCCATCTGCGCCAAAACTAAAGCTGCAAACATGCCGCATGGCCCAAATCCTACAATAACTGGTCTTTTGTCTTTGCTGTAATTGCAATCGACAAACTCATATGTTAAATCCGGTGCTTCCGGCAAATCAACCTTTTTATTACAATTGAAATCAACTGTAAGACTTCTTTTTATATTATTTTTATCTCTAGCATCTATGGACTCTTTTACAACTTTAAAATCTTGTATTTTCAAGTTTTTAACTTTAAGTTTTTTCCCAATTTTTTTAGGAATAACTTCCCACAAATCATCGATGCCAATTTTTATTTCATGTATTCTGTACATATTGCCTTTCCTGCTTTTCTAGCTGTCTCCCAAGCATTTTCCAAATTATATCCACCACATGGCCCTTGATAATCAATAACCTCTCCTGTAAAGTAGATACCTTTGCATACAAGAGACTCCATTGTATCCCAGTTAAAATCATCCCAAGATACGCCTCCTGCAGTGCACTGCGCTTCCTTCCAGCCTTTTACTCCTGTAATATTAAATCTCACATGTCTAAACTCATTTATAATTTCTTTAAGAGAGCTATCGTCTAACTGATTTGCCATCTTATACTTATCGCTCCATTTTTTTAACAACTTGTGGGCGATATTGCTGTTGACAATAGAATTAAGCAAATCCAAAGTTTTCAATCCTTTTATCCCTCTTCTCAAAGATAAAATATGTAAGATTTCCATATCCCTATACCCGCTTATAAAATCGGCTTCAATATAATAATCCTTAAACTTTATCTCTTTGCTCAATCTAATAAAACTGCTCATATTAAATACACAGATACCTGACAAGCCGTCTTTTGTAAACTGAATTTCACCTTGCTGTGCATCCACCAAAAAGTCATTCCTATACAAAGTGACTTTGCCCTTTGCTCGAACCCCTGATAAAACACCTAGCTCCTCATTTTTACATTCGATAGGTACTAGGGCAGGAATGACTTTGTTGACTTTGTGTTCTAAGTTTGTAGCTAGTTTATATCCATCACCTGTAGTACCAAAGGCTGCTGCCGCTTTACCTCCTGTAGCAATTACCACTTTTTCGGCTATTATTTCATTTTTATCTGTTATGATTTTGTAACTTCCATTTTTCTGTTTTTGAATATCTGTTACAGCAGTTTTTAGCATAATATCTATTTCATAAGCATTTATCATATTTTCCATTGCAAAAACTACATCTGCTGCTTTTTCTGAAACAGGATATGCTCTCCCTTCTTCTGTTACTTTTATTTCAACGCCAATATTTCTAAAATCTCGGCATGTTGTACCAAAAGTATGGCAATTTGCATTGGTAATATTACATCTACCATTGCCAGTAGCATAAATTTTACTTCCTAGTTTTTCTTTTTTCTCTATTATTAAAATACTTAATGATGGTTTGTTTTGCGCTATTTTTATAGCTGTCATCATACCTGATGCTCCTCCACCAATAATGCAAACATTTGTCATATTTACCTCCAAAATATCCTTTATTATATCACGAATTACCTATGTAATACTACCTCTCTATATGGTAAAATATACGATAGGTAACGAAGGAGGACTATTTTTGAAATTTATTTTTAGACTTATAAAAACTTTAATTACTATAATTTTATTAATTTGCATTATCGCTGGTTTTACTGCTGGCTATGCTTTTTTTATCGAACCTAATCAGTTAAAGACAGAAACTGTTTCTATAAATGGCGAAAATATTGGAGAAGATGTAAAAATCGCCGTATTTGCGGATACTCACTTTGGTGCAGGATATACGCTTAAAAATTTTGACAAAGTAATAAATGCTATTAATGATGCCGATGTGGATTTTGTTTTATTTGCAGGGGATTTAATTGATAATTTCAACGCTTATCAAGAAGACACTTCAGAAATTTCACAAAAACTTGATACGATTAAGGCAAAACGCGGCAAATATGCTGTTTTTGGCAATCACGATTACGGTGGTGGTGCACAAAACTACTATAAAGGAATAATGGAAAATGGTGGATTTAAAGTTTTAATAAACGAAAGCATAAACTTTAACACCTTAAATTTCCGCATAACTGGTGTTGATGATTTTCTTATTGGATATGGCAATAAAAAAGTTGTAGATAATTTACCAACTGATAAGTTTAACTTTATACTTTGCCACGAACCTGATGTATTCGACTACTTTAATAAAGAGAAAATTAATGCTATGGTTGCAGGTCATTCTCATGGTGGCCAAATAAATATACCTATTTTAAGAGATAAAATTTTAACAGAGCTAGGCTCAAAATACGTTAAAGGCAAATACACTGACGAAAATGCCACTTTATATGTAAATCCAGGTGTTGGTACGACTAAAATAAAAGCTAGATTATTTGCAAAACCAGAAGTTACATTTTTTGAAATTTATTGATGGGAGGAAAAACTATGGTTGATTTAAAAAGTAAGATGGCTAATAAAGAGGAAATCTTTTGGCTAAATGACAATGTTGACAAATTTGAAGGATCATTACCTTACACAAAAGCTGATATTGATGATGCCGAAAAACGACTTTTACGATTTGCACCATATATAAAATCTGCTTTTCCAGAAACAAAAGATGCAGATGGTATTATCGAATCCGAAATAATTGAAATACCAAAAATGGCTGAATATCTAGGTGTTCAAAATAAAATGTTTTTGAAAATGGATGCTAATCTTCCTATTTCTGGATCAGTTAAAGCTCGTGGCGGTATTTACGAAGTTTTAAAATTTGCAGAAAAAATCGCTATAGAAAATAATATGTTAACTTTGGAAGATGACTACAGCAAACTTGATACTCCTGAGTTTAGAGAGCTTTTCTCTAAATACAGCGTTGCTGTTGGATCTACTGGTAACTTAGGATTAAGTATCGGTATTATCTCCGCTAAACTAGGATTTGACGTTACTGTGCATATGTCTGCTGATGCAAGACAGTGGAAAAAAGATTTGCTAAGATCTAAAGGGGCAAAAGTTATAGAATATCCTGATGATTATCAGAAGGCTGTTGCCGAAGGACGAAAAGAAGCAGAAAAAGATCCTAATTGTCATTTTGTAGATGATGAAAACAGTTTGGATTTGTTTATGGGATATGCTGTTGCTGGCAAGAGACTAAAAAAACAGTTTGACGATGCTGGCATAGTTGTCGATAAAGAGCACCCTCTTTATGTTTACATTCCTTGTGGTGTTGGCGGCGCTCCTGGCGGTATTACTTTTGGTATTAAGGAATACTTCGGTGAAAATGCTCATGTTTATTTTGCCGAACCTGTTATGGCTCCATGTATGACTCTTGGCCTTTTAACTGGTCTTCACGACAAGATTTGTGTTGCTGATATAGGATTGAGCGGACAGACTATTGCTGATGGACTTGCTGTTGGCAGAGCTTCAAAACTAGTTGGAAACCTTATGGAAAAAATATTGGAAGGTTGTTTTACAGTTGATGATGATAGACTTTTACCTCTTTTATCAAAGCTGTATAATCTTGAAAATTTATTTATCGAACCTTCTTCATGTGCTGGTTTTCCTGGTGTTCCTGTTATTGATAAAAATGCTCCTAAAGGTGCAATTCACCTTGTTTGGGCTACTGGTGGAAATATGGTTCCATCAGATGAAAAGGAAAAATATCTAAACGGTATTTCATAAACCAATTTTTAAGATAGATAATTTGGTTTTATAACTTTAGGTGTTGGCGAAGAAAATATATTTCATTCATCGTCATCGCCTTTTCTTTTATAAAAAACAGAGATCTGAAATAGATAAAATAATATTTCAAATCTCTGTAAATTTTAAATATATAAATTTCTAATGACTATTAAATTTTGGAACAATAAATTTAACTTCTTTAGGTTTTATTTCAAAACTAATACTATCTGCATAAGTTATTTCCCCATCAGTGCTAAACATTATGGGCTCTTCTCTTTTTGTCAGACTTAGTGTTTTACACTTTTTGTAAATTACAAGATCCTTAGCAGCTTTTGTTTCAAGATGAGTACCTTTCATATATCTTGGGAACAACTTTAAAAACTTACTTCTTGAACAAGTTTTCACTATACTTACATCCATAAATCCATCATTTGTAACAGCTTTTGGAACGCCTTTAACTCCACCACCACAAAAACAACCGTTAGCTATAGCAATTAAAAGCATCTTATCTTCAAAAACTGAGCCATTCTCAAATTCAACTTTAAGGTTAGCCCCTTTCATCTTTATTAGCATTTGCACAACTCCTGCAAGATAAGCCATAGAACCGGAAACCATTGGTCTTTTTTTTAGGTGAGCAGCAGCATCTACAACATTGCAATCAAATCCGATATTGAACATGTTGATACAATATCTTTCACAGTGATAATCATCTTTATCCCATCTGTATTTGATAATATCAGTATCTACGCTTTCGCCAAGCAACTGATTTTTAATATTTAAAAAATCTGATGGACTGCTGAAGTTTCTCACAAAATCATTGCCTGTACCCAAGGGCAAAACTCCTACTTCAACGTGCTCATATCCAACTATCCCATTTAGTATTTCATTTAAAGTCCCGTCGCCACCACATGCAAATAACCTGATAGGTTTATATTTTGTTGCTGTTTTTGCAAGTTGGTTTGCTAAGACTTCTCCATATAACTCTTCTTTTGTATGATATATTTCAACATCCAATGAAAGTTCCTTCGCTGCTTTTAAAATATCGTCTTTTAATTCGACTGCTTTACCTTGACCAGCAGCAGGATTTAAAATAAAAATATTTCTTTTTTCCATATGATACCTCACTGCATTTTATTTTACATTCTAAACTTTAAAATTACAACATATTGTTATATAATTATTTTGTATTTACTAAAAAAACAGATATGAGGTGAAAACTTTGGACGAAAGAATTAAGAAATTATCAAATGTTTTAGTTGGGTATTCTACTAATATTCAGCCTGGCGAAAAAGTTTTAGTAACTTACGAAGGTGACGAGTGTCTACCCCTAATTAGACAAATCGTAAAAGATGTTTACAAAGCTGGTGGCTTTCCATATGTAGAAATTAGAGATTCTTCAATTACAAGGGAAATTTTACTTGGCGCACAGGCCTCTCAGCTTGAGTTTATGCATGATTATCAGCTTTATCAAATGAAGGGTATGGACGCATATATTTCCGTTAAAGGCGGCGGCAACACAGCAGAACTAGCCGATGTACCATCAGAAAAAATCAACTTATACAACAAGATTTTAAATCCTGTTTTGGACTATAGAGTTTCAAAAACAAAATGGGTAATCTTAAGATTTCCTAATTATTCAATGGCTCAAATGGCAAATACTAGTCTTGAAGCATTTGAAGACTTTTATTATGATGTATGCACACTAGATTACAGCAAAATGAGCAAAGCTATGGACGCCCTTGTAGATCTTATGAACAGAACAGACAAAGTACGACTTGTGGGACCAGACACAGACCTAAGCTTCTCCATCAAAGGCATTTCTGCAGTAAAATGCGCAGCCGAATGCAACATTCCTGACGGCGAAGTTTATACTGCTCCTGTAAAAGACAGCGTCAACGGATATATAAGCTACAACACACCGAGCAAAGAGGAAGGCTTCACTTATGAAAACATAAGATTTGAAGTCAAAAATGGCAAGATTGTTCATGCTACAGCTAATTCTGATGCCAAAATCAATGCCCTTTTAGACACTGATGAAGGTGTCCGATACTTCGGTGAATTTGCAATTGGGGTTAACCCTTATATTTTAAATCCTATGAAGGACACTCTTTTCGATGAAAAAATTGCAGGCTCTTTTCATTTGACTCCAGGTGCTAGTTACGACGATGCTCCAAATGGAAACAAAAGTGCTGTTCACTGGGATTTAGTTATGATACAGAGACCTGAATACGGCGGTGGCGAAATCTACTTCGATGATGTGCTAATCAGAAAAGATGGATTATTTGTTATACCAGAACTTGAAGCTTTAAATCCCGAAAATTTAAAATAGACAGCTAAAATTAATGGACTGTTTAGTAAAATCTACCAAACAGTCCATTTTTAATCTTATTTATTGTTCTTTTTTTGTTTTCTCTTCTTTGAAGTAACCACTACTACTATTGCAAGTACAACTGCTAAGGCAGCTATAATAACAATATAAAAAGTCATTGTTGATTTTGGTGTATCCTTGTGGTTTTCAATTTTATCTTCCACAGATGGATCCACATCCTCAGTAGTTACATCTTCATCTGGATTATCTGTTTCATCTACAGATTCCTTGTCACTACCATTAGAGCTAGAGCTAGAACTTGAAGCTTTAGCTACTGAAACAGTATAAGATTTATCTCCTACAGAAACTGCATCTTCATCTCCGTTATACGCTTCTATAGTATTTAAACTTAAAGTTGCTTTGCCACTTGAAACGGCTTTAAACTTAAGCTTAAAGTTGATATTTCCTGTTTCATCGCTGTAGCCGTTAAGAGAAACTACTCCGCTATCTCCTTGACTACTGCCACCTGAAATATATTCTAGCTGATCTGTATCATATTTAAGTTCAGATACATTTCTAGCGATATTATCTCCTGAAAACTCTACTTTTACTACAAAAGTATCGCCTTTTTTAACTGATTTATCCCCACTTAATTTTAAACTAGCACTTGCTGCAAATGCCTGTCCACACAGTAAAATACAAACTAGCAGACAAATCCCCGTTTTTTTGATTATTTTAAAATTCATAAATTATATCCTTTTCGTATTAGTTTGGTTTTGCACAGTTTGAATCAGGCATATCCGTATAAACTGGTATTTTAAATACCAATGGTAAATCTGTGTTGTTTTCAAAACCTCTCTTTAATAACTTACCCTCAGAACTAGCTGCCTGTACATTTGTACAGTATTCATGTGTACCTGCACAATTAGCTCCATTGTTTACATTAAACTTCTTGCTGTAAAAAGTATCCTGATTGTTTTCCATATATTTTGATTTATAGAACATTGCGCCGCCAGTTATAGACTTAGTCTTACTGTTCCAAGGTCTATTCCATGTAGTATTTCCCTTGCCTTCACCTTTTGCATACCACAATCCACGTTGTGAAGCAGTCCAAGAGCCTGAAGCATATGCACCGATATTAAAGAAGTTATAATATCCATCATAAGCATCAGCTTTACTGCTATCCCAACCTTTGCCGGAAATTAGCTTAGTTCCACCTTTCCAACCTTGTTCCATAATAATCATACAAACAAGTACATTTGGATTTACACCACTCGCTTTACCTGAATTGTATAAAACTGAATAGTAAGAACTTGTTGCCATAAATGAATTTTTTGCAGCCGCAACTATAGTACTCTTATTTTGAAATGAACTATCGAAACCATGTGTCATAAATTGATATATTTCATCTTCATTTAAAAAGTTTCTAGGATCTAAGTAATACTGGACTATTTCCTTAGAAGCTGCATTCCATCCACCATCGTAAACTACATAATTTCCGTTTTTATCAACTGCGCCACTTGCCTTTGATTTCCAAGAACTTGGAGAATTTTTACTTACTACTTGAGTAAATGTTCCTCTCATCTCATTTTTAACTAAAGTATCCCATGACATATCTGTATATTCTGGAACAAACTTCCAATTAGGATAAACTGCCTGAAGTTCTTTTAGAGCAGTTTGATAACTTGTTGGAAATCCAGCAATATCGCTCATATTACTCGTATCAATTACTTTGATATAATCCCTTCTTATATATCCTGTTTTGCCGCCATAGCCAACTTTATACCAGTTTATACCTGGCACTTCCATATATCCGTATATAGTAAGTGATTTTCCTTTTGGAACAGTAGTTATAGTTCCATATGAAGTACCGGCACCTTTTCTCATATATACAGAAGCTGTTGTTTTTCCTTTTTTATCAGGGCTGTAATTGTGATAGCATGAAGTAGAACTACCTCCAATACTTTTTTTATTTACAGTAAATTTCTTTTTTACCACATAAAAACTTTTTCCCTTTGTATCTTTAGCCCAAATAGTAAAATAATATGTTCCCGGCTTAGCCTTTCCAAATGGAATTTCACTATCCAATCTGCTTATATTATATGATGTTGAGTTAGGTTTTGCACTTCCTGTATAGCTACTGTAAAATTTACCAGTTGATATTTTCATAATTCCAACTTTTATTTCTTTTATATTGTAATTTGATTTTACAGTTCCCGAAATGCTATAACTCTTACCTTCTGTAATTGAAGTTGGACACTTAAGACCAGATATACTCATCTTTGATTGTACACTATAAGTCTTAACATAATCTCTTCTTACATATCCTGTTGTACCACCGTATCTAACTTTATACCAATTTAAACCTGGCACTTCCATATATCCATACACTGGTACTGTTTTTCCCTTTGGTATAGTTTTTAGCTTTTTATATTTTGTACTTGCTCCAGATCGTAGAACGACAGTTGCAGTTGTTTTACCTGTTTTATCTGGGCTGTAATTGTAGTACTTACTACTTGACTTTGTACTGTAAGTCTTAACATAATCCCTTCTTACATATCCTGTTGTACCACCGTATCTAACTTTATACCAATTTAAGCCTGGCACTTCCATATATCCATACACTGGTACTGTTTTTCCCTTTGGTATAGTTTTTAACTTTTTATATTTTGTACTTGCTCCAGATCGTAAAACGACATTTGCAGTTGTTTTACCTGTTTTATCTAGGCTGTAATTGTAGTATCTACTCTTTGCATTTGATGAAAGTGGAAAAATCACAAAACTTGTCGCCAACATGCAAATAGTAAGACCTAAAGCAATTATTTTTTTCGATTTCATCATTTTTCTCTCCATAATCTTAATTTAACGACCAAATCAATTTTACTTCATCTGTAAAAAATAGTCAAACAAACTTACAACACTATCACATAAAATACAAACTGTTATAATAAAAACAAAAGCAGATATTTTAGTCTTCATCAAATATCTGCACTTCTTTAATATTATACAAATAAATGGGTAAGTCTATAAGCCGGGTTCTGTATTAGACAATCATCTATCTCGACATGTTGTTGCCAACATGCTCTAGCAACCTACCTCTTGGACAGCGACGGGCAGCCGCCTTTCTCGGTCCGCTTTTGGTCTTGCTCCGGATGGGGTTTACACGGCCAGCATGTCTCCATACTGCCGGTGAGCTCTTACCTCACCATTTCAACCTTACCACGACATTACTCGTTTCGGCGGAATGTTTCTGTTGCACTTTCCCTATAGTTACCTACGCCAGACGTTATCTGGCATCCTCGCCCTGTGGAGCCCGGACTTTCCTCATGTTTACACACGCGACTGTCTGGCTTACCCATATTATTTATTTAAGTATTTTACCATACAGAATATGGATTTGTATTGGCACACGCCACAAATAACTTTACATCATCAATGCCCATTTCGTCAAGGATTTCTTTAAATTGTGCCATAAAATTTTCTGAAAAAATCTTCTCAGTACCATAATGTCCAGCGTCTACAATAGACATACCAAGAGCCTTGGCATCCTGCGCAACATTTAACTTAACATCCCCTGTTATAAGCATTTGACAATTTTCTCTATGGGCAGTATAAAGTAAATCACCACCTGCACCAGTGCATAAAGCAACCTTCTTTATATTCATATTATCCTTGCCAACTGCCCTAATATAGTGCTCTGGCAGATTCAAAGATTTTTCAATATGAGCCAATGCTTCTCTAAATCCCATTTCATATGGAAGTTCTCCCATAACACCTATATCACCTGCTACTTCACTTATATCATCAAGTTCTAATAGCTTTGCCATATAATAATTATTGCCAAGTGGTGCATTGTCAAAAGTAATATGAGCCGAATAAACACTAATACCTGATTTAATCAATTTGATCAAATATCTCCCAGTAATTTCATTTATATCAACTCGATCTGGTCTTACAAACAATAGAGGATGATGTGTAACTATTAAATCAACTGATTTTTCAATAGCCTCATCTATTATGTCATCATTTATTTCCAAACAAAACATAATATTGCTAATTTCATCATTGCCTACATTTACCTGCACACCGCTATTATCCCAATCTGCACCCCACTCTGGGTTTGCAATTTTTTCAATTATTTCAATGGTTTCATTAAAATTCATAAATTCACCTAAATTTTCTTTTTAATTTTGCTTATCTATATCCCTTAATAACCCTTCTAAGTATCTAATATTGCTCTTTATAGCCTTAATATCTGAAGGTTTAATAGTTTTGCTGTTGCCCATAGAAGTTAAAATGCGATTTTCTCTATCAAGCTTTTGTTGAACAAATTCTTTAGCTAAAGGCGTATTTAACTTTGCAACCCAAGGAGGTATTTCCCACTGAATGGCATCAGGGCCTTCCTCTAGTTTCATTTCTTCCTTAGGCTCTCCAGGCACAGCTGTAATAATCTCGCAAATAAATCTGCCTTCTCTTACAAGCTGCTCATTGACAATATCAAATCCTTTTCTAATAAGCCAAAATCTAAGTCTTCCCTGTGCTGTTCTAGGTTGCAAAATAAGCTTTTTAAAAGTTTTACTTTTGCCCATATCCTTACCTAAAATATCACTGATAAGAACTCCTCCCATGCCGGCTATAATTATATCGTCAACTTCGCCTCTTTTAATAACCTTAAGTCCATAGCCAAGTCTAAAATCAAATTTTTCCAACGGAAAATATTCTCTGCAATTTTCCTTAGCCTTATTTAAAGAACCTTTGCTTACATCTGCCATAATAACTTTTGGACTGATACCTTGCTCATGTAGATACATAGGTAAATACCCATGATCTGTTCCTATATCAGCTATTGATTCACCTGGTTCAACTTCATTAGCCATAGCCATCAATCTATCTGTTAACATTTTTCACCTCTACTCTAGATAATCTTTTAATTTTTTGCTTCTACTTGGATGTCTTAATTTTCTCAAAGCCTTTGCTTCAATCTGACGGATACGTTCTCTTGTAACATCAAATTGTTTACCAACTTCTTCAAGTGTACGAGCACGTCCATCATCTAAACCAAATCTCAATTTAAGTACTTTTTGTTCTCTTTCTGTTAAAGTATCTAAAACTTCGACTAGCTGCTCCTTAAGCATTGAAAATGCAGCTGCTTCAGCTGGAGCTGGCACATCATCATCTGGGATGAAATCGCCTAAATGACTGTCTTCCTCTTCACCGATAGGAGTTTCTAGTGAAACTGGTTCCTGAGCGATTTTTAAAATTTCTCTAACCTTTTCAACTGAGATTTCCATTTCTGCAGCAATCTCTTCAGGTGTAGCTTCTCTTCCGTATTCCTGAAGCAATTGACGCTGTATTCTCATAAGTTTATTTATAGTTTCAACCATGTGAACAGGGATTCTTATAGTTCTCGCCTGGTCAGCAATAGATCTAGTAATTGCCTGTCTTATCCACCAAGTTGCATAAGTAGAGAACTTGTATCCTTTTCTCCAGTCAAATTTATCAACAGCCTTAATAAGACCTAGGTTACCTTCTTGAATCAAATCTAAAAATAGCATACCTCTGCCCACATATCTTTTGGCAATACTAACTACAAGACGAAGGTTTGCTTCACACAATTTTTGTTTAGCCCATTCGTCCCCTTCTTCCATACGCTTTGCAAGTTCAATTTCTTCCTCGCCAGTTAACAAAGGCACCTTACCGATTTCTTTTAGATACATTCTTACAGGATCATCAACTGCAATGCCTTTAGGTAAACTATCCTCTAGATTAACTTCCTTTTTACCTTTTTTAACATCTTCATCAAGATCATCATCTACATCATCATTTATATCTTCCAAATCAAAATCATCTGGATTTTCTTCTTCAATAAGTTCAATACCTTTGCTTATAAGCTCATCGTAAATATCTTCAACATCTTTTTTGTCAAGGTCAACTTTTTCTAAAGGCTCTCCAACGTCAGCAAATGAAAGTTTATTATCGTGCTTTTTTGCTTTAGAAACTAAATCTTTCATCACTTCTTTTAGAACTTCTTCTTTAGTTTTCTTTTCTTCACTCATTACCTATTGCCTCCTACACTCTCTTTTTCCTGAAGCTTCATAATAGCCTCAGTAATTCTTTTGATTTCATCTAGGTTTCCCTCTTCATCTGCCACAGCAAGCTGTGCAAATAACTCCTGCTCTTTGTTTATGCTCTTATCTTTTGCATGTGCATGTAAGCTCTCATCTAGCATTTGTTCCGGATTTCCACCTAAACTAACATCATCTTGAATTCTTCTTATAACTTCTATCTCTGTTGGCTCCAAATTATCCATAAGCTTATCTACATCAATTTCTTCTCCTTGCTCATAAATATTTTGTAATGTTCTAAATATATTTGCACCGGACTCACTCACAAAAACATCTTCATTTAATTTTACTTTATCAAAATATCTGGCATCTAACAGCAACACCTTGATAAAAGTCTCCTCTATTTGTGTAATGTCCGTATTAATTTCATCATTTTTTTCCTTTTTATTTTCGAAGAATGGCTTCCTCTCGTCTTCAAGTCCCATTTCGGTTCTAAGTGCTCCTGCAGATATACGATAGTTCTTCGATATTTTTTCTATATATATATCGGCCTCTACAGGACTTAATTCCTTTAAAAACCTCGCTGATTGCTTTAAAAAATCAACTCTTCCTTCAGTAGTTTCTAAATTGTAGTTTTTAGCAATCTGCTCTATACGAAAATCAGCAAAGGGTTTTGCATTTTTTACTAAATCGTAATACGCTTCCTTGCCTTTCGCCTTGATAAAATCATCTGGATCCTTGCCATCACTAATATGAAGTATCTTAACTTTACATCCTTCGTCATGTAAAATAGAACTTCCTCTAACTGCTGCATTTATACCTGCACTATCAGCATCATACGAAAGCACTATATTTTTTGTATATCTTTTTAAAAGTTTACCTTGATTTTCAGTTAAAGCAGTACCAAGTGAAGCTGAAACATTTTTAACTCCCCCTTGATAAAGGGAAATTACATCCATATAGCCTTCAACTAAAATAGCCTGATCCATTTTATTAATATGATTTTTAGTTAAATGTAAAGCATAGAGATTATTCTTTTTAGAGAATACCGGCGTTTCAGGAGAATTTAAATATTTAGGCATATCGTCTCCCAAAGCTCTGCCTCCAAATCCAATAACTTTACCTGCTGTATTTTGAATTGGAAATATTACTCGATTTCTAAATCTATCATAATATTTCCCTTTTGCAGACTTAGATACAAGTCCAAGTTTGACCATAACTTTTTCATCATATCCTTTACCCTTTAGATAGTTATACAAACCATTCCATGAGTCATCTGCATATCCTATACCAAAATCGTGTAGAGTTTCCTTAGTTAATCCTCTGCTTAAAATATATCTAAGTCCAGGATTATCATTTGCTCTTAACATTTTGAAAAAATATCTAGCAGCTTCTCTATTTACTTCGTAGTAAATATCTTTTTTCTCACCTTTTCTAAAAACATCTTCTACATTTATGCCACACTGTAAGGCCAGTTTTTCCAATGCTTCCACAAAAGTAAGATTGTAATATTTCATTACAAATTTTATAACATCACCTGACTCGTGACATCCAAAACAAGTAAAAAGTTGTTTTGTTTCTGAGACAACAAAAGAAGGTGTCTTTTCGTTATGAAATGGACATAGGCCCTGGTAGTTTGATCCTCTCTTTTTAAGAGAAACCACACTGCCTATTACATCAACTATGTTACACCTGCTTTTTATTTCATCAATTATTTGGTTTCTATTAGATGCTCCCACTTTGCCTCCAAAATTTGATTTAATAGACTTTATATTTTATAAATACAACATAAATTGTATAAATTCTTTTTTAAATTTTAAAAATTTTATTTCCATCCTTTTGGTATAAAAATCTCATCATATAAATTTATTGCATACCTATCTGTCATACCAGCAATATAGTCTTTTACAACCTCTTCAACACCAAACTCTTTGCTTAACTCCAGCGTTTCCTTAGGTAGTTTCATAGGATTTTGTAAAAGATAATTATACAACGATTTAATTATATTTTCAACCTTTGATAAATCCGAATCCTTTTTAACCTTTGAATTATGATAAACATTTTTAAACATAAATGCTCTTAACTCATTCATAGCTTCAATGGCACCATCGCTCATAAATATTTCATCTTTACCATCGCTATTATTTATCATATCTAAAACTAAAAAATTTATACGTTCCCTATGACCTTTTCCTAAAAAGTTAATACACTCCTTTGGTAAATCATCAATAGTGATAACTCCACTTCTAATTGCATCATCGATATCGTGATTTATATAAGCAATACGGTCACTTGTCTTAACCACTTGCCCTTCCAAAGTCATAGGTTTTACATTGCCAGTATGATTTTTTATACCATCTCTAACTTCCAATGTTAAATTCATACCTCTGTAGCCTCTGCCTTCTTCTAAAACTTCAACTACCCTAAGGCTTTGTTCATTATGTTTAAATCCACCTGGAAAAATATCATTTAATACCTTTTCACCATTGTGACCAAATGGAGTATGTCCAAGATCGTGACCTAGAGCAATCGCCTCTGTTAAATCCTCATTTAAAGCTAATCCCCTAGCTATACTTCTAGCAATTTGAGACACTTCAATAGTATGTGTTAGTCTTGTTCTAAAATGATCTCCTTCTGGTGCTAAAAATACTTGAGTTTTATGCATAAGTCTTCTAAAAGCTTTACTGTGTATAATTCGGTCTCTATCCCTTTGAAACTCCGTACGTAACTCGCATTTTGGCTCATCAAAATCACGTCCTCTAGTTTCTCTTGCTTTGCAAGCAAAAGGACTTAATATTTCGTATTCTCTGTTTTCTAATTGTATTCTTCCTATCATAGATTTTTCCTTTGGTGATATTGAAATTATTTTCCTGTATGGCCAAATCCGCCTTCACCACGTTCAGTTTCAGATAATTCATCTACTACCTTCCACTGAACTTGTTCATATTTAGCAACTACCATCTGAGCAATTCGCTCACCGTTTTTTATTTCAAAAGGCTCTTGGCCTAAATTAACTAATGGCACTTTAAGCTCACCTCTGTAATCGCTATCTATAGTTCCTATTGCATTGATCAATGTTATGCCATGTTTTATAGCTAAACCTGAACGAGCTCTAACTTGTGCTTCATAACCAACTGGTAATTCTATATATAATCCAGTAGGCACAAGCATACGCTCACCTGGATTTAATACAATAGGTTCATCTAAAATTGCCTTAAGATCCATGCCTGCTGAACCTGAAGTTTCATAAGCAGGTACATTTCCTTCTTTTGTTACTAATTTTACTTCTATCATGAATTTAAAGCTCCTTTTATATTGAATTTTTTATTTGAGTTTACAACGCCACAGTATTCAGTTGGATCTGCAAATTCTTTAGCCAAAAGATTTACATCTTCAACTGTTATCTTATCTATTATTTCTAGTACTTCTTCATCTTTTTTTACAGTACCATTTAATAGTATCGCCTTACCTAAAGCGAACATCTTTGTAGTTACATTTTCTAATCCGAATATGTAACTTGCTTTTATCTGTTCCTTTGCTTTACTTAATTCCTCTTCAGTAACACCTTTATTTCCAATTGAATCAAGTTCCTCTTTAATTGCATCAAGAGCTTTTCTAATATTTTCGTGGCTAACACCTGCGTAAATATAAAATCCGCCAGCCATAGTATTAAATGAATTTGCACTGTAAACAGAATAAGCAAGACCTTTTCTTTCTCTTACATTTTGAAATAGTCTAGAACTCATAGATCCACCAAGGATTTTTGAGAAAACCATTTGTTCATATCTTTTATCATCCTTAAGAGTATATCCCTGTTTACCAATAAAAAGATGAGCCTGTTCTATCTCTCTAACCATATCTTTGTATGCTGGCTCATATGGAGTTATAACATGATTTTTCTCTTCTTTTGATTCCTTTAAACAAGATAATTTACCTTCTAGATAATCGCAAAACTCGTCTTCATCAAAATTACCTGCAATTGCAACTACAATGCTATCTCTTGTATATTCATTTTCAACATATTCTGTCATTACATTTCTAGAAATGTTTTTCAATGAAGTAGGTGTACCCAAAATAGAATTTCCTATTGGATTACCTTTGTTTACAATAGCCATAATAGCATCCTGAGCTGCATCGTCAGGAGAATCGTTAGTCATTTTAATTTCTTCACAGATAACTTGTCTTTCTCTTGTCATCTCATGTTTATCAAACAAGCTATTTGTAAGCATATCAATTAATACATCTGTAGATTTATACAGATTAGATGTAAGAGTTTTAACATAATAACAAGTCATTTCATTACTTGTAAATGCGTTAATCTGACCGCCTAACTTATCTATATCTTCAGCAATTTCCATAGCAGTACGATTTTCAGTTCCCTTAAACATCATATGTTCTATAAAATGTGAAATCCCAGAGTGCTTTTGTTCTTCATCAATAGCACCTGCTCTAATATTAAAACCTATAGCAGCTGACTGGACATGATTCACTTTTTCCATAGCTACCCTTATACCACAATTAAGTTTTTTAACCTTTACCATTTATTAAATACCTCTTTACTCTTTATCTACTTTATATAATCTTATAGTATTTATCATATTTATCTGGAATGCATCTAATGGTTGTTCCACAGCTCTTCCTTCGTACCAGTATCTCTCTGTCATAAGCTGTAGTATTTCTTCATCTGTCAAACCTTTTTTCCAAGCATTTTGAATTATTTCTCTCTCATCATATGCTACCCTTTCAAACATATCCCAAAGCTTTTCATTGTATTCCTCTGGAACTATGCCGTAATGAGAAACGATTACACGTTTAGCACCGTAATCTCTACACTTATGAATGGATTTAATGCCGTCTTCAAAACTGTTTAAAATAACAGGATGGCATAGTCCTCTTCTCTCTAATACTCCTACACTTTCACATGCTAACATAACGCTAAGTGGTTCTATTACATATGTTATAGAACATTTTGTATGTCCTGGAGTTTCAAGGCAAACAATTTGCTTACCGCCAAGGTCTATAACCTCACCATCGTGAACGACTCTATCGATTGACATTCCTTCCAAACTAACTTCTTCAACTTTGCCATTTGAATACATATGAGCAGCCTCATCTCCAAGTTTTTTAATTCCTTTTAAAGCTCCCTCTCTTTTTAAAACTTCTTGGCCATGAGCAGCACCAAAAGTAATTAAATTTGGCCATTCTTTACGAATACTTGGCAATGCACCAATATGGTCGTAATGAGTATGACTTGCAAAGAAATAGTCAAGAGGTCTGTCCCCGAGATGACTTTTGATTTTTTCAACTAGCTGATCACCACAATAACCCATTCCTGTATCCATAAGGGCTGTTTTATCTTCACCAATTAGCAACACTGAAGCACCGCCCCTACCAGTAGTAACATTTATTATGCCTTCAGGGAAGTCGTACTTATGCTTTTCCTGAGTAGTTACTATATTTGAAACAACTACCTTGTAGAAATTTATAACTAGTAATACTAAAATTGCTAACCCTATAATACCTAAAGTAGGGAAAACGTAGGCAACAATATTTTTAAATCCTACTAAGCCTAGTAAAAATCCAACTGTAGCAAGAGCGATTATTTTTATATTTTTGTTTTTGTCCTCTTTTATTTTAGTAGTAACTCCATAGAAGTTACCAGTAGCAGATGAATAAATTGCTACAAACATAATAAGGGTATAAACCACATTTGCTCCTGTACCCAATTTACCTGCTAGCGCTAACATAGGTATATCCATAGCCTGTGAATATCCAGAGTCAGTTAACATCGCTTTACATATTAAGAACAACAATATTGCTAAAAATACTCCACCTAAAACAGCTCCTAAAGCTCCCTGCTTGCCTGTTTTTGCATTTCTTGTTGAAGTTGCAACGATTGGAACAATTGCTAATACATTGAATGATAAATATATTAACGGTGCTATTAACCAGTTTGGTGCAAGCACACTAGGTTTTGCAGCTTCTTGTAACTCTCCTAATGGCAGATCAGTATTTATTATCATAATAGAAATACCAACTGCGGCAATTAAAACGATAGGCATAATCGCAACAAATACTTTGCTCATTCGATCAAATCCACCGATTACAGTCACTACAACTAAAATACAAACTATCGCTCCTCCAACTGGAGTTGAAAGACCAAATTGTTGATTTAAAAGAGAGCCTCCCGCAGCAGACATGTTAACTATAGCTGTAAACAAAAAAACAGCCATAAAATATCCTATTAAATTAGTTATTTTTTTATTGTTTCCAGGCACGATTACCTTGCCCATATCGCTAGTTCTAAGCATTGAAGCAATCAAACTAGCCATAAATCCCATTATGACAAATAAAATTCCTACAATGCACACACCTGCAAGTCCTTTTTCACCAAAAACTCCAAAGAACTGCCAAATTTCTCTTCCGGATGCAAATCCTGCACCTACAATAGTTCCCACATACATAAGTGCCACCCAGAAGAAGTTTAAATGTTTCATCTTTTTCAAATCTTTTTTCCTTCTTTCTTTAAGTGCCATATAATCACTATTGCATACGCAATTATATTAAAAATTTAACTGTTTTTATTAGCCTTAGCTTCTCCTATAGTAAATACAACCAAAGCTATCCAAATAACTACAAATGATAAAAATTGAATTTTATCAAATGGTTCATTATATAAAAATATGCCAAGTAGCAATGCCATAGATGGTGATAAATACTCAGTTACTCCAAGAGTAATTAACGGTAAGTTTTTAGCACCTACAGCAAACAATCCCAAAGGAATCGCAGTCGCAAATCCTGAAAGCATTAAAAGTCCATATTGATAAGACTCACCAACACCAATTGCTCCCTGTCCACTAACTTCAAGATAAATAATAACAACTAAAGCAATTGGTACAAGAAACATCGTTTCATACAAAAGTGACAAAATCGCCTCTACATTGAAAAGCTTTTTTAGTGCAGCATAAACTGCAAAAGTCACAGCAAGCCCTAATGCTATTAAAGGTACTTCCTTAAAATGAACCAAAACTATTAACACGCCAAGCATAGCTATTATAAATGCTGTTAAATTGTATTTTGTAACTTTTTCCTTAAAGAAAATAATACCAAATATACAAACAACAAGCGGTTCAATATAATAACCTATACTAGTTTGGATAATATGGCCCGAATTTACTGCCCAAATATATATACTCCAATTTGCAGTAATAATAACGCCGGCAACAAAAAATTTCAGTTTATTTCCCTTAACTTTAAGTGGACCGATTATACCTTGCCACCCATAAATTTTAAGTGCAGCAACAAAGCAAACTACACCAACCCAAAATATTCTGTAAAAAATAATTACAGAAGAAGGAATCGGTACTAAAAGTTTCCAATAAATAGGCAAGATGCCCCATAAAAAAGAACATCCTAAAGCTGCCGTTAGTCCCAATTTATAATTATATTTCTTCTCCATACAACTAATAAACTCCTAAACTAAATTAACCTAAATTGAATCGTAATAGTCCTTGTCATCGTAACTATCATCTAAACTATCCGCTTCATCCATATCTTCTCTTGACAATTTAGCCATATCCCCATAGCTCATAATATACTCTTCAAGCTCATAATCCAGACAATCGTTAAAGTCGTAATGATACTTGTCTCCTTCAAGCTTTTCTATACGAGCAACAACAAGAGCATCTCTCAATGGCATATCTTCAATTTCGCCATTGTCAATATTTCTACAATGAACCATAGATTCAATGCAATACCAACTTCTAAATCTTAAAAGCTCATCACAAAAATGAACTAGAGCAACTTCCTCTTCAGCTGACTGTAAAAGACCAATAAAAGCAAGTTTAATAGTCTCAATCAAAGTAAAAATATCTGTAGAATCATCAGGAATAGCATCCATAATTTCTTCAAAATAATTTTCGATAATTTCACCTAAATTACCCTGGTCGCATTCGTTAATCAATTTATATAGAGCTTCCTCCGAAATTTCCTCCTCACTTTCAATTAAATCTGCAAAATTTTCAAAATACTCAAATTCACTTGCTTCATCAATTTGCAAGAAGCTTAATAATTGTTCATAATTCATAATATATTCTCCTCTTCTACTAAACATCTAAATTTTGAAATTCAACTCTTACATCTGTTTCCTCAAAAATCGTATCTATCATGTTTAAAAAGTTTTCAGAAAGGTCGCTGGCATAGAAAATATTTTCAAACTTAGAATCCTTAGCCAACATATCCCTTGATTTAAGTACCCTTTTAATCCTGTAAACAACCTCTTCTGAAGGATTTATTATTCTTAAATTTGGATATTTTCTTTTAAAGTTTGAAGTCAACAGTGGGTAGTGAGTACAACCAAGCACTATAGTATCTATACGGTTTTCCAAAATAAAATCATCCATGTAATACTCTATTGTAAGATCCATAATATCATTTTGAATTATTCCTTCTTCAATAAGTGGTACAAACGCAGGACAAGCCTTTTCAAAAACTCTTAAGTATTCGTTTCTCGAATTTATAGCTTTTTTATACGCTCCCGAACTAACTGTAACCTTAGTGCCTATAACTCCAATTTTATTTGTAAGTCCACAAGTTTTAGCAATTGCTTCAGCCGCTGGATCTATTATCCCTACTATAGGAATGTCAGGGTATTTTTCCCTAAGATCTTCTACACAAGTAGCACTTACAGTGTTGCAAGCAATCACTATCATCTTTACATCATTACTAACTAAAAAATCAGCAATCTGTGAAGAAAACTGTTTAATAGTAGATACTGCTTTTGAACCATATGGAGTTCTTGCAGTATCGCCAAAATATATAATTCTCTCTTCAGGAAGTTTTTCCATTAGGTATGGAATACAAGTAAGTCCACCAACTCCCGAATCAAAAAAACCAATAGGTCTGTTATCCATAATTTTATCCTTTCGATAATCAATTTGCCGTCTTCTCTATTTTACTATAAAATGAAACGTTTTTAAATGATTTTTATAGTGTTTTTATGTTATACTTACAAGTGTTCAGAAAATATATGAAAACGGAGGAAAGAAAATGAGTGAAACTCTAAAACAAAGAAACGAAATAGATCAAAAATATAAATGGAATATTGAAGATATGTACCAAGATGACGCTACATGGGAAGCCGATGTAACAGAAGCGCTAAAGGGTGCACAGGATTTTGCAAAATATCAAGGCAGACTAACAGAAAGCGGTGAAACTCTTTTAGAAGCGTTAAAAGCTAGAGATATTATCTGGCAAAAAATCGAAAAAGCTTATGTTTACTCTCGAATGAGAAGAGATGAAGATAATAGAGTTGAAAAATATCAATCTATGAATGACAAAGCTCAGGCAGCTATCGCAAAGATCAGCACAGAAATGTCATTTTTTACACCGGAGCTACTATCTGGCGACGAACAAAAGATTTTGGGATACCTAAAAGACATTCCTGAACTACAAATCTATAGCTTTATGATAAAGGATATGCTAAGAGAAAAAGCCCATGTTTTAAGCGGTGAAGAAGAAAATTTACTAGCTCAGTTAAGCGAAATAACACCTGCTACAAACAATATTTTCACAATGCTAAACAATGCCGATATTAAGTTTGGGAAAATCGAAGATGAAAAAGGCAATTTGGTAGACCTAACACATGGAAACTATATTTCATTTATGGAAAGCCACAATAGAGATGTCCGTCACAGAGCTTACGAAGCTATGTACACAGCTTACAAAAATTTAATCAATACAATTTCAACAACTTACAGTTACAACACAAAAACTGATGTAGTTAACGCACGTATTCGTAAGTATGCTTCTTCAAGAGAAGCTGCTATGTCTGGTGACAATATTAGCGAGGAAGTTTACGACAACTTGGTAAAAGTTATTAACGAAAACTTACCAACTATGTATAAATACATGGAAACACGTAAAAAAATTCTAGATGTTGACCAGTTACAAATGCATGATGTATATGTGCCTTTAGTTAAATTACCTGAAACTCACGTTTCATTTGAAGAGGCTAAAGAAACTATGGCTAAAGCTCTAGCTCCTCTTGGAGAACAGTATATAAAAGATATGAAAGCTGGTTTAGATGCTGGTTGGGTTGATGTTTACGAAAACGAAGGCAAAACTAGCGGTGCGTACAGTTTTGGCAGCTACGACTCAATGCCTTACATCCTTATGAACTTCTCAAGCTCACTAAAAGACGTGTTTACTTTAGTTCATGAGATGGGACATTCTATGCACAGCTTCTATACTAGAAAAGCACAGCCTTTTATCTACGGGGATCACAGCATATTTACAGCAGAAGTTGCTTCAACAGTAAATGAAAATCTACTTATGAAACACCTTATTGCCAATGAAACAGATCCACAGATGAAAAAATATTTAATAAATTATCATATTGAAGAATTTAGAACAACAGTATTTAGACAGACTATGTTTGCCGAATTTGAACATTGGACACATAAAACAATCGAAGAAGGTGGCACACTTACAGCTCAATCAATGTGTGAATACTACAATCAGCTAAACAAAAAATACTTTGGTGACGCGCTAGCTGATGATCCATGGATTAGATACGAATGGGCACGTATACCACATTTTTACAATTCATTTTACGTTTATAAATATGCAACAGGATACTGTGCAGCCGCAGCAATTTCAGATATTATCCTAGACAAAGGCCCTGAAAACTATCTTAAATTCTTAGAAACAGGCGACTCAGATTATCCAATCGAGTTACTAAAAATAGCTGGCGTAGATATGAGCACAACAAAGCCAATTGAAAAAGCAATGGAAGTATTTAGAGACTTAGTAGATCAATTTGAAAAGCTAGCTTAAAAACTTATATAACGAGGAAACAACATGACTTCAAAAAAAATTTGTATACAAAGCAACGGAACAGAAGCATCAAGAAACACCCATTCCACCCTAAAAACTAAATTGATGAGTGAAGGATACACTGTAACTTCACATCTAGACGAAAATTCGGAACTTTTAGTTTGTATAGGTGGCGATGGAGTAATTTTGGACACAATCCACAAGTATGATTTTCCAAAAGTGCCCATAATAGGGGTAAATACAGGTCATCTGGGATTTTTCCAGGAAGTGGAGTCCCACCAATTAGATGATTTTATATTTAATTACAAGAATGGCAAGTATAAACTTCAATCTCTTTCTTTAGTTGAAGCTACTGTCACTACTAAAGATGGTCACAGCGAAAAACTTAAAGCCCTAAATGAGATTATCATCAGAGGAAACAATTATTACGCAGCTCATCTGAGCATTTCCATCGATGGAAGTTTTATTGAAAGATTTAGCGGGGATGGACTTTTAATTGCCACTTCCGCTGGTTCTACAGCTTATAATTATTCACTTGGTGGTTCAATAGTTGATCCCCGATTGAATTTGCTTCAGGTAACACCAATTGCTCCAATGAATACAACTGCATATCGTTCATTTACATCGAGCATACTCCTTCCTTACCAATTGACTTTGGAAGTTATACCTGATGATATTAGAAATAAACAATCAAGCATTATCGCTGATGGTATTTGCTCCATTTATGAAGATGTTGCTAATGTCAAAGTTGTTGTATCAAAAGATAAGGTTAATTTGCTTCGCTTTGAAACTTACGATTTTTGGAACAAAGTAAAAACCAAGTTTTTGTAATACGTGTAATACAAATTTTAAAATGTTGTAAAATACAAATTAAGGAAATATTATGTATAACAATTTTAAATATACAGTTACTGAAGAGGATTTTAAATCAAATTTGCAAGTAAAAGACTACTTAAGACAAAAATTTAACTTCTCTTCTAGATTGATAACTAAAATAAAGAAAAATCATGGCGTGTATGTCAATGGTAAAAGCGTTCCTGGATGGATAGTGCCAACACCTGGCGAAGTTATTACAATACAAATACCACAAGAAAAAAGTAACTTTGAGCCAGCAGATATACCTATCAGTGTTATTTATGAAGATAAGGATTTACTTATAATCAACAAACAACCTGGAGTTATAGTTCACCCAACGGCAAGTCATCCAAATAATACAATAGCCAATGGCATCTCAAAATATCTAATCGATACAGATCAAGTTTTTAAATTGAGATTTGTAAACAGACTTGATAGAGATACATCAGGCCTGTTAGTTTTAGGTAAAAACTCACATTGTCAAGACAAAATTTCAAAACAGATGAAGGCAAATACTGTACAAAAAAGGTATGTAGCCCTTGTCCATGGCATTATAGAAGAAGACAATGGCACTATAGATTTACCTATAGGCAGACCTGAAAATATAGGTATAAAGCGTAAGGTTATGAAAGACGGTTCACCTTGTGTTACTCACTACAAAGTACTTGACCGCTTTTATCCAAAAGATAGCAATTCTCATAATCCAAGTGACCGTACAGAACTTGATACTGCTATCTACGAAACTTACCAGGCAAAACAAGCTGCATATTTAGAGGAAAATCCACAAAATAAAGAATTGTACGAATACCTTGCAGCAAACGATGAACCAAACGAAATAGTCCACAAATCAGGTTTTACACTTGTAGAATTAAAACTTGAAACAGGTAGGACACATCAAATAAGAGTTCATCTAAGTTTTATAGGTTATCCAATTGTCGGTGATACCCTTTATGGCACAGCTTCAGATGTAATTGACAGACAAGCGCTACACGCAAGATATCTTACACTTAAACAACCTGTAAGTGAAAAGCTATTGGAATTAGAAGCTCCAATACCAAAAGATATTTTAAATGCCATAGACAAAATAAAATAAAGTAATATACTAAAAAACAAAAACCTGTATTTATGTAAGCACCTAACTTACAAGATACAGGTTTTATTTGTAAATTTTTAAACATTATTAAAACATTATTAACTATGATAACAACTTTTCGTATTGGCTGTATAGCTCATTATTGAAACATGATAGCATAACAGTTATCTCATAGTCCTTATTATCTTCTATCCAGTTATTTATAGCCTCCAAAGCCACCTTACAAGCATCTTCAATAGGATATCCGTATACACCTGTAGAAATTCCTGGAAAAGCAATAGTAGAAATATTGTGCTCCTTTGCAAGCTCAAGGGAATTATAATAACAATTATAAAGCAAATTTCGATCATTTTCTGTTCCCGAATAAATCGGCCCAACAGTGTGAATAACATATTTGGCCTTTAAATTATATCCTTTTGTTATTTTAGCTTCACCTGTTTCACACCCATTAAGAGTGCGACATTCCTTTAAAAGCTCTGGGCCAGCAGCTCTATGAATAGCCCCATCTACTCCACCGCCACCTAAAAGTGACTTGTTTGCTGCATTTACAATAGCATCATAATCTAATTCAGTTATATTATTTTTTTCTAGTAAAATCTTTGACATATTCCGCTCCTTTTATTTATTTTCCTTAAATTGCCAAATCATTTCATTTGTAAGAGAAACATCTTCATAATGAATATCAAGTTCATCTCTAGGAACCCACTCTGCAATTGCTAATTCATCTTCATCAATAGTAATTGTATCGTTCCCATCTACCTCACAAAAATATCCAATTAACAAATCTTGAGCAATTCCCCATGGCTGAGTTTTGTAATACGTTATATTTTTTACATCTATACCAGCTTCTTCTTTTACTTCTCGAGCAACTGTCTCCTCAGCAGTTTCACCTATTTCTGTAAATCCAGCAATCAATGCATAACCTTTGTAGGGACGATCTTTATATCTTGTTACCAATATTTTGTCTCCATTTGTTACACCCACAATTACAGCTGGCATAATTTTAGGATAAACAGAATTGTTACATTTATCACAGTGAAGCATACGTTCCTTGTCGCTGTGTTCCAAAACGTGACCACATCTCCCACAATACTTATTATCCCTATACCAAACATACAAATGATAAGCTGTCATACCTGCAAATACTTGAACTTTCGGCTTTTTTGCCCTAAATTTACGCATAGGCACAAACTCATAACCTAAAACTTCATCGCTATTTAAATCCACCAAAAAATATTCTTTTTCATCAATTGAAAATAGATAGACGCACCCTGAAATTTCATACTTAATTTCCCCGTATTTAGGATAAATAACTCTATCGCCTTCACTCATCAATATTGCATTGTTATTAAAAGCAATACAAATTGAATCATCTTTTGGATCAATATTTTTAAAATGATTATCTAACTTTTGCGGGTAAATATCCTGTAACATTTTTAAACCATCTCCTTTTATCAAAAGACTTGTGCTTCTCTAAAGTTACACAAGTCTTCTCTACTTATTAAATTTTATTTTTCTTCAATGTTTGCATCGTCACTAACTTCTGCTTCTAAATTAGCGTTACAAGTCGCGGAATGACATTCCTGCGTATCACAAGTTTCATTTGATGCCTTGTTGTCGACGAGCAATCTGTAAAATCCTGTAATAGTTGACTGTAAATACACTGCTATAGGTGTTGCCAAAATCGTTGAAACTACAACGCTTACAAGCAAATAAATCGCCATTGATGTAGGTATTTCATTTGTGTAAGTCGCATAATAAGCGAAATTTGGATCGCTTAAAATTGTTGGTATTGAAATTAAAATTATCAATAATACTAAAAGTACAGCCACTAATATGTACCAACCAATGAATGAAAGCTGCAATAAAAACAATTTGCCCTTGTTTCCATCCATCAATCTTTTACTTTCGTTTACACAATCTCTAATTGACATATCTGGGTTGTCTGCTAAAACGTAAAATGCCATTGAATATCTATAGACTGCAATAATACCAGGTACAACAAGCAAAAGTGACCAAAGAATTACTAGGATACCCATGTACAAAGTCAATCCAAGTGTTTTTAAAAACATTTCAAATCCGCTAAAAACTGTAGCAGATGAAACTTCCTTTTTACGGCTTAAATCCAGCATATACTTTGTCATACCAAAGGCAAACGGTCCTGTAATTAGGAGCATATATACATTTGCTATCAATGCAATTTGCACTTCAGTTCCAAATATTATTGAAATAAGTTCAGGGACAAGTGACATACACATCATTGCGATTATAAAAGTACCGATTGCTGGCCACCACCTGCCGCTTAAAATATCTCTACCTCTTGCGCGTAAATCTTTACATGGCTCTTTGATAATATAATTATTCATAGTTACTTTCTCCTTATTCTTTCATTTGTTTAACTAAGTAAATTATATTGTTTATAAGAAGTAAAGTCAAACCCAATATTTTTAATGCTAATTAAGGACTAATTAGTATTAATATGTTGCATTTTACTGTCAATTAGTAATATAATTAAGCTTATGGAAAAGAATTTAGAAAAAGTTATGATTATTACATCTTATGTAGAAGGTTCTACTGATGAGATTAAAAATTTAATAAATCAAGTGGATTACGACTATGTGATTTGTGCCGATGCAGGGTATAAAATTGCTGAAAAAGTCGGTATAAAACCGGATCTTGTTGTGGGAGATTTTGACTCTTCATGTGGTGAAAAACCTACAGATGCTGAAATTGTAGTTGTACCAGTTGAAAAGGACGATACGGATTTGCAGCTTGCTTTATCTATCGCTCAAGATAGGGGTGCTAAATATATCACTATTATAGGTGGCATAGGTGGCAGAGTTGACCATACATTTGGCAATGTGCAAACTATGGTTCATTTTTCTCAGGAAAATATTGAAATCCTCATGATTGATCCTTATCAAAGCATTACAATCCAACATCCAGGAACTCGTGTTTACAAAGGCAACAAACAAACTAAGTTTTCCGTTTTTGCCCACACTCCAGAAGTTACTGGCATAACTTACGAAGGGGCTTACTATCCTCTTACAAATCATACCATTACAAACACTTTTCCGCTTGGTATCAGCAACGAATTTTTAGCTGATGAAATCAAAGTTACTATAAAGACAGGGACTTTGATAGTTGTACGTACAATTTTATAAACACGCTAGGGGAGCACATGCTGAGAATTGATTAGAAAATCATTACCCTTAAAACCTGATGTGGACAATGCCACCGTAGGAAAGCAAATTTCGATTTTATTTTTAGCATCTAGCTCCTTAATTATTTAAGGAGGTTTTTTTTATGAAAAATTTACAAGATTTTTTTACTTCAACTGTCGGCCAAATAATTATCGTAGCCGTAATACTACTTTTGTTTTTGCTTATTTTAAAATTAGGCAAAAATAAAAAAACAGATACAAAAGCACTGGCTACATCTGCAATTTTAGTTGCACTAGGCACTGCTCTTGGCTATATCACACTATTTAAAATGCCATACGGCGGTAGTGTTACACCTTTTTCTCTTCTTGCAATAGTACTTGCAGGCTACTTCTTAGGCGTTAAGAATGGCGTTATGGTAGGAATGTGTGTAGGGCTTTTAAATCTGCTTTTCAATCCATACATAATTCACCCTTTGCAGTTGTTACTAGATTATCCTATCGCTTTTGGAAGCCTTGGACTAGGTGCGATTTTTGCAAACAAAGGTAAATATTCTATATTTGCATCTTACTGGTTTGGTCTAATTTGCAGATATTTATGCGCTGTTCTTTCTGGTATTATTTTCTTTGGAAGCTACGCACCAGAAGGTTTCAATGCTGTGGGTTGGTCATTTTTCTACAATATGACATATCTAGGAGCTGAAGGTGTTATAACTACTATTTTGTTATTTATACCTCAGATCAGAAATACTTTTGATAAATTAAAAGAACAATATTAATTAAAAGAGACGGCAATTACTAAGTTTTTAATTGCCGTCTCTTGTCTATTTAATCAATATCTATATATAGTTAAATGGAATAATCATATATAAAAAATGTCATTTGGCCTAATTGGCCTTTTGCATCAATTTCTAGCATTTCTTCTTTTTCTCTTTTTAGTCCCATATGTTCATAAAACTTGTAATTGCAACTTGTATCGGTAAATAAGTAAAAATCAGGAATTTCCTCCTTTTCCATATATTTTTTCGCCTCGTCAAAAAGTTTACGACCTAGTCCCATGCCTCTATAATCTTCATTTAAAGCAAAAAATGCTAACTCCCCTTCGTATTGTTTAGAACAGTTATCTAACATTTTTTTATCTACATCTTGAACACTGCCAAATATTTTTGATGTATCTCTACCTTCTTTTGAAATCATAAGTCTAACAATTGAAGCCATAAATTTCATCTTAATCTTAAAAGGTGCTCTATGTGTTCTTATATTTTTCGCCATAATTACGCCTACAGCTTTTTCATCTACTTCAGCTACTCTTGTAAAAGTTTGATTTGCAAGACAGCTATTTAAAAAGACTTTTGCCATAAGCTTTGCAGTTTTAGGTGAACAGATACTACAGTTTTTCACAGAGTACAACCCTTGAAACTATATTGATGTTGCGTAAACTTGATGTATCTATTAAAGATATAAAATATTTTCTAAAAGATCCGTCTGCTAAAACTATGACTTCCCTTTTAGATGAAAAAATTAGAAACATTGATGAAAAAATCAACCAGCTATTAGATATAAAGAATTCATTAGTTCATAAACATCAAAATATGTCAAAACTTTTAACTCTAAATATTTCCGAAATTGAAGTAGTAAACTTACCTGCAAAAAATTTATTGCTTATACCAACTGAAGCTACAGCATCAACCGAATCGGAAATCGAATCCATACTTGATGTTGCAAAGGAAAACAATCTGCAAAGACTCCACGATGCCAATTATGGCTTCCTTCTTGCAATAGAAGATATTATAAGTGGCAATTTTGAAAACTATAATTACTTATTTATGGAATTACCAGAAATTATTAAGGATATAAATATCCATATTAGGCCTGCTGGCCTTTACCTACGTGGATATCATCAAGGTAGTTGGGATGGTCTTGCAGATAAGTACATTGAAATAACAAATTTTGCTAATTCTCACGGCTACTCTTTAACTGGATATGCTTATGAAACCTGCATAAATGAAGATGTAATTGAAACTATGAATGATTATATAACTCAAATCGAAATTTCTGTAAAATCAGAATAGTTAAAATTGGGTTATCTATTGACACATTGGATATCAATGATATAATCCCATCTTTGATACTTGTTTATGAAAAAAAGCTTGTAATCCATTGATTTTACTTGGATTGCAAGCTTTGATTATTTGCATCGATATGTGCTATATTTATCTTTTTGTGC
>CAUWIT010000010.1:0-73018 GCA_963558965.1 uncultured Clostridia bacterium
TTGTTGTGATAGCAGCTGTTAGAGTTGTTTTACCATGGTCAACGTGACCGATTGTGCCAATGTTAATATGTGGTTTTGTTCTTTCAAATTTCTGTTTTGCCATTTTGAATTTTCCTCCTAAATTTAAGTATTAATATTAATTACATATTTGACAAAGCCCACCTTAAATAAATGAACTTTGTTGCGATTTGTTGGAGCTGTTGAGCAGGATTGAACTGCCGAACCTCTTCCTTACCAAGGAAGTGCTCTACCGACTGAGCTACAACAGCACGCTAACATTGTTATATTACTATACAAATATTGCAATGTCAACATTTCTCCCATCTAATCATCCATATATCTAAGGATTTTTTTCTTGAGTCTATCCATAGCATTATAAATTGATTTTGGATTTTTATTTAGGATTTGTGCTATCTCACTTATGTCCTTTCCTTCGGTATATTCATTCCAAACTTTTATCTCCATGTCACTAAACAAATCTTTTTCATTTTCATTGATATAGCGCACCATATCGTTGAAAATAGCTAAGGTTTCAGGATCAGCTATACTTCTCTCGGTAATGGTCTCCCCAATAGTTATATTGTGCTCCCCATCATCGTCATTTATAGTTGACTCCAGTGACAAAGAATTATTTAAAATCAAGTGTTTTTTTCTATTTGCAGCTTTAACTACATTTAAAACTTGATTATTTACACAAACCTTTGCATATGCCCCAAAAGACACGCTTTTGCTTTTATCATATGTAGTAATAGCTTTGAAAAAACCGATGCGAGCTTCTTGTGCCACATCTTCTTTTTCATTGCCTGATATTTTTTCATAATTCTCGTTTACTACACTTAAAATCAAAGGTCTATACTTCTTCAAAAGATATTCAGTTGCCAAAATTTCTCCATTTTGAGCTATTGTCACAACTTCTTCATCAGTATAGTTTTCGTATTTACTTTTCATCTCTCTGTCTTCTTATTTCATACATTAAAATAGCCGCAGCATTTGAAGCATTTAGTGAAGTAATTTTGCCTACCATAGGCATTGAAACTGTAAAATCACATTTTGACTTTACCAGTTTACTTATACCAGCACCTTCGCTACCTATTACTATGCCTATTGGACCTGTTAAGTTGGCCTTGTAATACTCTTGGCCACCCATATCGCAAGCTCCAATCCATAGACCTTGTTGTTGCAATTGTTCAATAGTCTGGCTAATATTAGTCACCTTTGCAACTTTCATATATTCAACTGCACCAGCAGATGCCTTTGCCACTGTATCAGTAACAGAAACAGATCTGCGTTTAGGTATAATTATGCCATGAGCACCAGCGCATTCGGCTGTTCTCATAATAGCCCCTAAATTGTGAGGATCTTCAAGATTGTCTAGGATGATAACAAAAGGATCTTCATCTCTTTGTTTTGCTACTTCCAAAATTTCATCAACTGTACTGTATCTGAAATTTGATACATTTGCAATTATGCCTTGATGTTGTCCTCCACCTGCAAGTCTATCCAAAGCTGCTCTATCGCTGTAGTAAATAGGGATTTTTTTATCCTTGGCCTGAGCAACAATTTTTTTAATTGACCCTTCGCCACCTTTTACCACTGTAATTTTCTCAATTTCTCTGCCGCCTCTTATAGCCTCTGCAACGGCATTTCTTCCAATTAATATATTTTCCTTATTCATCTTCTATTTTCTTTCGTATTTACAAAACTGATATTTTATACCATTTTCTTCTTGTATCTTGCTAGTCCATGTAATATGGTAACTGTCATCTTCGTCCATATTTTTAAAGTGCTTGTCAGCCTCAAAAGCCTTGAAAATCTTAGTCACATAAACAGTATCACACAAATCCACAAACTTGTTGTAAATCATCTCTCCACCTGAAATAAAAATATCTTCATCCTTATATTTTGCCATTTCAGCCTGCAAAGCCTCTTCACCACAACAAACTATACAATCATCATTTTTATAGTTAGGATTGTTTGTCAACACTAGGTTTGTCCTTTTTGGAAGAGGTTTACTATTTGGGAATGACTCTAAGGTTTTTCTGCCAATCACTATCACTTTGCCAATGGTTTTTTCCCTATAGTATTTTAAATCACCAGGTAAATGAACTAACAAATCATTGTCCTTACCTATTGCCCAATTTTGATCTACCACTACTATGCTATTCATCTTTTCTCCTTTGCATCCCAATTATATTGCAACTGGTATATTAGTTATCTGCGGATTTTTTTCATAGTCTTCTATAATTAAATCATCAACTGTAAAGTCGTAAAAACATTTTACATCTGGATTTAATCTAAATTTAGGTGCATCAAATTGAGGTCTTTTTATAAGTTCTTTAACAATAGGTACATGTCTATCATATATATGAGCATCTGCAATAACATGAACCAATTCACCTGGAACTAATCCTGTTACCTGAGCTAGCATATGTACTAAAACTGAATACTGTACAACATTCCAGTTATTTGCTGTAAGTATATCCTGTGAACGCTGGTTTAAAATAGCATTAAGTTTATTTCCTGTTACATTAAATGTCACACTGTATGCACAAGGTTCTAATCCCATTTCCATAAGATCATCAAACTTGTAAATATTAGTTAAAATTCTCCTTGAATACGGTGTGTTTTTTAGCTGCCAAATAACATTGTCAACTTGGTCCATTTCGCCGTGAGGAAACTTGTACTTAACGCCCATCTGATAACCGTATGCTTTACCGATAGAGCCATTCTCATCAGCCCACTGGTCCCAAATTTTTGAATTTAAATCATTTATATTGTTTGATTTTTTTTGCCATATCCACAGCATTTCATCTACAGCTGATTTAATTGCTGTAGGTCTCAATGTCAAAGCAGGAAATTCTTCTTGCAGATCATATCTGTTTACAACTCCAAACTTTTTAATTGTATGCGCCGGTGTTCCATCATCCCAAACGGCTCTGACAGTTTGACCTTCAGAAGAGTATCCATTTTCAATTATGTCTTTGCACATGTTAACAAATAACTTATCTGCTTTGCTCATCTATTACCTCCATAGCTTTACTTATTATTTCTTCCATCCTTGCTGTATTTCCCAGCATATACAAGTATCCTACTAGGGCCTCAAAAGCTGTTGCCCATTTGTAGGATACGATATCTGCATTTTTTGCTTTAGTAGCAACCTTACGATTGCGCGCCCTTTTTACCAATGCTTTTTCTTCGTCTGTTAAATCGTCGAAGATTTTTTTTATAGCCTTTGCTTGGCTAATTGCATTGGCATATTTTATACCTTCTTTGTGAAGTTTATCTACATATACGGCTCCGTTTTCCATTACATGTTTTCTTATGTATACCTCGTATACAGCATCTCCCATGTAAGCTAGAGCCGTAGTATTTATTTGTTTTACTTCTTTTAAGTCCATAGTTATTCTTTTATAATCTGTACTCCCTGTGGTGTATCTTTTAGAACGATGCCTTTTGCTTTTAAGATATCTCTAATTTCATCTGCTCTAGCAAAGTTTTTATCAGCTCTAGCCTGCTGTCTTTCATCTACTAGCTTTTGAATTTCATCATCGATATCATTGTCATCTTCTGCTTCTAATAGACCTAATACATGTGATAGTTCAAGTAATAAATCAAGAGATTTCTTTGCCATTTCCTTACTTGCTCCATCTTTTACTGCCACGTTGATAGCTGTGATTAATTCGAATATTGCTGAAATAGCATCTGCTGTATTTAAATCGTCATCCATAGCAGCTTTAAATGCTTCTCTATACTGTTCAAAACCTTCGAAAGCTTCTTTTTCAGCAGCAGTAAACTCTTCTTGGCCATTCTCAACTAAAAACTCTAGATTTGATTTAGCATTTTCAAATCTTGCCAAAGAAGCTTTTGACATTTCCATTAGCTTGTCACTAAAGTCGATAGGGCTTCTGTAGTGTCCTGACAATAGGAAAAATCTAATAACTTCACCTTTATATTTTTCTAGGATTTCTCTAACTGTAAAGAAATTTCCTAGTGATTTTGACATTTTTTCTTTGTCGATTGTAATATATCCATTGTGCATCCAGTATTTTGCAAACGGTACTCCATTGCAAGCTTCTGACTGTGCGATTTCATTTTCGTGGTGTGGGAACTGTAAGTCTTCTCCACCTGCATGTAAATCGATTGTAGGTCCTAAATATCTCTTTGACATAGCTGAACATTCAATATGCCAACCTGGTCTACCCATACCCCATGGTGATTCCCATGCAATTTCAGACTCTTCTTTTCTAGCTTTCCAAAGTGCAAAGTCCAAAGGATCCTTTTTCTTTTCTTCGATCATAATACGAGCGCCTGCTTCTAGATCTTCAATATTTTGTTTTGACAATTTACCATATCCTTCGAATTTTCTTGGGCTATAGTAAACATCCCCTTCTACCTCGTATGCGTATCCCTTGTCGATTAATGTCTGTATAAACTCGATAATCTGAGGAATATTCTGTGATACTCTAGGATGTGTTGTTGCCGCTCTAACATTAAGAGCCTGAGCATCTTTAAAATACTCTTCAATATATTTTTCAGCTACTTCTGGAGCGCTTATACCTTCTTCTTTTGCTCTGTTGATAATTTTATCGTCTACATCTGTAAAATTCTGTACAAAATTAACATTGTATCCGATGTATTCCAAATATCTTCTTAGTGTGTCAAAAACTACAAGAGGTCTTGCATTTCCCAAATGAAAAAAGTTATATACTGTAGGTCCACATACGTAAACTTTAACCTCATCTTTTGACATAGGTACAAATTCTTCTTTTGTTCTTGTTAGTGAGTTATAAATTTTCATCTTGCTCCCCATCCTTTTCTTCAAATTGTTCTACTTCTAAATCTTGTTCTTCGTGTTCTCTTAGTTTCTTTTCTAAGTTTAAAATACGTCGTCTTAAGCATTCGATTTCAACAGCTACTGGATCTGGTAAGTCAACCTGATTCATTTCCTCAGTATTAGGCTTCCTACGCTTTACAATAGTTCCAGGTATACCAACTACAGTACATCCATCTGGTATTTCCTTTAATACTACTGCCCCTGATCCTATTTTAACATCATTGCCAACCCTAAATGGACCAAGTACTTTGGCACCTGAACTTACCATTACTCTATCTCCCAAAGTTGGATGACGCTTGCCTTCGTCTTTACCGGTACCTCCGAGAGTTACTCCCTGGTAAATCATACAATCATCACCGATTTCTGTTGTTTCTCCTATGATTATACCCATACCATGGTCTATAAAGCATCTCTTACCGATTTTAGCTCCAGGATGTATTTCAACACCAGTTAAAAATCTAGCTAGCTGAGAAATAATTCTGGCTATTAACTTTAAATTGTGTTTGTATAAAAAATGTGCTGGCTTATGAAATATCAAAGCCCAAACACCTGGGTAGCAAAGCAAAACCTCAAGGCCATTTCTAGCTGCTGGGTCTTTTTTTACTACTGTCTGTATATCTTCTTTTATATCTCTTATGAAAGACATCTTAACTCCTCAAACTCTAATTTCCTTATAATGTAATAGAATAATCTATTATATTACATTTTCCAATATTTTTCAATAATTACCGTGATAATCAGAGCCAATAGTAACTAAAAGATTTGCCTCTTTTGCTATATTTTCAAATTTTTCATCTTCGTATTCGCTGTGTTTTCTATATATACACTCAAGCCCTTCTAATCCGTATGACTTAAGTCTATCAAGCAGTACTTGAAAATTGCTGAAAAACTCTTCGCTTTCCCTTTGGCCTAATCCTCTTATCAAACCGGGATGGGCCAATACTGCCTTGCCTCCTGCACCATTTATAATGGCAACAGCTTCTCTAGCAGAGATTTTTTCTTTTTTTAGTTTTCTAAACTCCGGCTCTCCAAATATGTGTTCAAATGCGTATCCCTCCTGGGGGATACAGCCCTTGGCTACCAATGCTCTGGCCATTACCGGTTTACCAATATATCCTGTTGGTGTCATCTTAAGAATGTCCTCTCTGTTTATTTCAAATTTTTGCTGTAGCAAAGTTATCATTTTGTCATTGCGCCTTGCTCTCATCAAACTGATTTCCTCACATTTTTCCAGCAATAATTTGTTATCAATATCTATATCATATCCTAAAATATGTAATCCTATACCTGCCTCTTCAGTTGAAAATTCAATCCCTGTGTGAAATTTAACACCAAGTTGTTTTGCAGCACTATAAGCCGCCGGTACCCCATTGACATTATCGTGATCTGTAATGGCAATCTCTGTCATTCCACCATCTACTGCCCATTTAACAGCTTCATATGGCGATGAACTACCGTCGCTATAGTATGTATGAATATGTAAGTCTTTTGTATAACCTTTCATATTTACCTCTATGGTCTAAACATTTTGCGTCTTCCAAATAACTTGTTTACTGAATAAGTGATAACTAACATAAGTCCTAGTGATACGGCTAGTTGCCATCCACAGAAGTATGCAGGGAATTGTGACTCGAAGATTTGTATTAACACATCTCCTGGTTCAAATCGCACTCCGAACATCTGTTGAAATATTAGTTCTCTAACAGCTGGTACTAGATACATCACCGCACTTGTTGCCGCTAAAACTCCATACCAAATCCACGATGTTTTAAAACTGTCAAATATCAGCTTCTTTTCATCTTTGCTAATTAGATAAATAACTATTGCAATTGCGGCTATAAGAAGTAGTACGCCGATTACAAGGGAAACATCCGCTATCAATCTATAAGTATGCATAATACTGTCTGCTCTATCTGTAAAAACTTGCTGGGGTTGATAGTCGCTTTGTTCCTTTAGCTGAAATGTATCTGTTTTATGTGTCATATAATTTGAAAATGTTTCCGTTATATCTCCGCTTTCGATTTCGTAAGGTATCTCTTTTATAATTTCTGTTTTTGTCATGTAAAATGAATAAAACCCAGTGTACCTAGCTACGAAATTGGCTGATAGCAATATAATCATAATTGGCAATATAGCCATAAAAATAGATGCCCATATGTCATTCCATGGCATTTCAAAATCTTGTCTAGTATTTCTCCATGGATTTTGTTTTTGTTTTTTTCCTATATTCATAAGCTTTTCTAAACTTTATTTCTCCTTCTTTTAATTTTCATATTGTTGTATTTTTATCTATATATATGTTATCATAATTTTATGGAAAAAAAAATCAATTTGCACAAGATTAAGAACATAAAACTAAATAAAAAGACTTTGATTGTCTTACTTTGCTTGGTCGTTGTGGTTGTAGCCATAATAAAAGGCCTGTTATTTGTAGTGGAGTACAAAAGCATACCAGATTCACCTGATGATGATATTAGTTGCCCTGTTCGTGGTGTTGATATTTCTCACTACCAAGGTGATGTGGATTGGCCGACTTTGGCTGATCAAAATTTGGCATTTGCATTTATCAAAGCTACAGAGGGAAGCAGTCATGTTGATTCAAAGTTCGAATACAATTGGGAGGAGGCTCACAAAACTCACTTAAAAGTTGGTGCTTATCATTTTATGAGCTTTGAAACTTCTGCGAAAAAGCAAGCTGCTAATTTTATTAAAAATGTTCCAAAGACTCGTGGCATGTTGCCGCCAGTTGTGGATGTTGAACTTTATGGTGATTTTATTAAAACTCATCCTAGTGAAGATACAGTCAAAGAAATTTTAATGCCTCTACTTGAAATATTAGAAGAACATTACGGTCAAAAGCCTATTATTTACACAAGTACTGCTGTGTACAAACAATATATACAGGATAACTATGATAACGACATATGGATCGCTGATTTGTCATTCCCAGAAACTCTGCCAGATGGCAAGCAGTGGAAATTTTTGCAGTATTCCTTTAATGGCAAATTAAAAGGTTATACAGGTTATCTACCACACTTGGATTTAAATGTTTATTACGGCAGCAAGTGGGATTTTGCAACCGAATATTAAAATGAATATTAAACTGAATATTAATTAGAAAATCAAAAAGGACTATTGCATTACAAAATCATTTTTTCCTAATGCAAATAGTCCTTTTACACATTTATTTGTATGATATTTATTTGTACGCTGTTGCTAACTGACGAGCCACATGAACTCCTGAAGCTGAAGCCTGTGAAAGTGAATGTGTAACACCTGAACCATCACCAAGAGCGTATAGCCCTTTGATTTTAGTTTCAAGATTTTCGTCAACTTCAATTTTTGAATTATAAAATTTAACTTCAACACCGTATAGCAATGTGTCTTCATTTGCTGTACCTGGTGCGATTTTATCAAGTGCGTAGATCATCTCTATAATACTGTCTAGCTGTCTCTTTGGAATAACTAGTGAAAGGTCTCCCGCAGTTGCGTTTAGCGTAGGTCTTGTGAAACATTTTTCCATACGTCTTTCGCTGCTTCGTCTGCCTTTTACCAAGTCTCCAAATCTTTGAAGAAGCACTCCGCCACCTAACATATTTGAAAGTCTAGCAATTGACTCTCCGTATTCGTTACTGTCCTTAAATGGCTCTGTTAATGTGTTTGAAACTAACAGTGCAAAGTTTGTATTTTCTGTTCTAAGTTTAGGATCTGCATAGCTGTGACCGTTAACTGTAACAATACCATTTGTATTTTCGGCTACTACTTCGCCGTAAGGATTCATACAAAATGTTCTTACTTGGTCGTTGTACTGATCTGTTTTGTAGACGATTTTTGATTCGTATACATCATCTGTTATATGTTTAAATATTTCCGCAGGCAATTCCACTCTTACACCGATATCAACTCTGTTGGATTTTTGTTCTATACCCATTTTGTTGCAAACATTTGCTATCCATTTTGAACCACTTCTACCTGTTGCCAAAACAAGATCGTGACAGCAATACTGTTCCCCTTTATCTGTAGTGATTAGGAAATCATGGTCTCCTCTCACTTCTACTTCTTCTATTGTAGTATAAAATTTATGCTCAATTTTTTCCTTTGTTTCATCGTATAATCTGCCTAAGATTTTAACATTTCTATCTGTTCCCAGATGTCTAACTTTTGCTTCCAATAAATGCAGGTTGTTTCTTAGGGCCATTGTTTTTAGCTCTGATTTTGCTGTTGAGTAAAGCTTTGCATCTGCACCGCCATGAGCACATAAAACTTCATCTACATATTCCATTAGTTCCATGGCTTTGTCTACTCCAACATATTTGTGAAGATCCCCACCAAACTGAGTTGTAATATTGTACTTACCATCAGATAGAGAACCTGCACCGCCGTAGCCATTCATAATATTACATGGCTTACACTTAATGCAAGTTGGAGTTTTGCCAAGTGAAATTGGACATTTTCTGTTTTCAAGTGGCGCACCCTTATCTAGCATTAAAACTTTTGCATCTATGTCAAGTTTATTAAGTTCGTAACTCATAAAAACACCGCTGGCACCTGCGCCAACGATAATAATATCATAGTAGTTTTTCATATTATTCATCAATTAAATCCTCCTTAATATAAATTAGTTTTACTAGGATTATTTTACGCAGTAAAAAAGGGCGGCTGCGAATTATCCCGCCCTTGACTTTTTTAATTAGTCTTCAATACCCATAATTTCGTAGAATGCCTTTTCAGCTGCTTCAAACTCTGCATCATCTTCAATGTCGATAATTTCGAATTCGTCTTCGCCTACTTCTTTATAGCCAAATAGCCAGTAGCTTTCTTCGCCTTCTGGGATTAGCGCTAAGTACTCTTTGCCGTTAGCTTCAAATACGCCAACCATTTCGCACTCAACTTCTCCATCTTCAAATTCTAAAGTTATAATATCCGCATCTTCTTCAAAAACAGCTACGTCTCTTTCGTCTGTCATGATTTTTCCTCCATTTACTAATATAATTCTGTAACTTTTATTACTATATCACTTATTGTTATTTTTATCAATGAAAAATTTTACAATCTCTTGAGCGTTTGCCTCGGTTATTCCTTCAGTCAACACTAGCTCTTCAAATGTTGCTTTTTTAATGTTGTCAACGCTTTTAAATTTAGCCAAAAGTGCGCTTCTCTTTTTAGGTCCTATACCTTTTATATCGTCTAAAACCGATTTAGTCATTTTTTTGCTGCGCATAGATGTATGATAATCTATAGCAAACCTGTGGACTTCCTCTTGAATATTTCCAATATATTTAAATAGCATAGAATTATTTTTAAGCTCTTCCTCTTCAAATTGTCCATTGCCAAACCTTGAAAGAGGATGATACACCAAGGCGCGAGTTCTGTGACTATCATCTTTTGCCATTCCTACAACAGCAATCTCAACCCCTAGTTTTTCCAAAACTTGATGAACCGCCTCAATATGACCTTTGCCACCATCGATTAGCATTAGAGAAGGCAACGGTAAAAATCCCGGATCTCCATCAAGAGCTCGTTTCACCCTTCGGTAAATCACTTCCTGCATTGAACCATAATCGTTTGGCCCTTCAATAGTCTTAATTTTAAATCGTCTGTAAGCCTTTTTGTTTGGATACAGACCATCGAAAACCACCATAGCACCTACATTGTCCACGCCGTTTATGTTGGAAATATCGTAAGCCTCAACCCTTGGTGCACCCTTTGATTTCTCATCTACAAGAGTTATTATCTCACCGGTTTCGCTATTAATCCACTCGCTGGTGCACTCGTCAATCATTGATTTTTCAACCACACCATTTATCAAAGTTGCAATTTTATCAACTCTCTCCTGCTTGTTTTTCTCTTTTTCATCAATATTTTTAATCATTTCGGCGGTGTCTCTCTTAGCCATCTCTAGGAATGCCTTTTTCTCGCCTTTTTGTGGTACGCTAATAGTAACCTTTTTCTCCCAGCAAGCAGACAGAAACTCTTCAAGTAACTTCCTATCATCTATATCCTTGCGAAGTAAAATTTCCGAAGGCCCGCTAGCCATCTGACCATAATGCTGTTTTATAAATGCACCGATAACGCTATCCTCTTTTTCGTCAATAGAAGTTTCAAGGGTAAATGTTTTCCTCCCTGACAATTTACCATCACGGACAAAAAATAAAATTATATGACCTTTGCCGCCGTGCATTATTAAATCAATATCTTTTGTGTGAGTTAGAACTACACGCTGTTTTTCTGACAAAGCCTTAGCTGCAATAATATAGTCTCTGTACTTTGCCGCCTCTTCATATTGTAAATTATCAGATGCCTCCATCATTTGATTTTTAAGATAGGCCAGTAAATCAGTTTGCTTCCCTCTTAAAAATGTTGCAGCTTCTTCCACACGCATCATATAATTTTTGTGATTTACATATCCGCTGCAAATTGCTTCACACTGACCTATATGATAATTTAAACAAGGTCTTGCATTTTGAGGAAACTCTTTAACAGAGCATTTTTTCAATTTGTATATGCTGTTTAGTAAATCAACCATTTGGTTGACTGCACCAACATCGCTGTACGGTCCAAAATACTTGCCTCCATCTTTTAAAAACCTACGAGTTTTCACTACTCTAGGCCATTTTTCAGATGTTATTTTAATATATGGATAAGTTTTATCATCTCTTAAAAGCACATTGTACTTTGGCATATATTTTTTTATAAGGTTGTTTTCAAGTATAAGTGCTTCCATCTCGCTGCCGCATTTTATATACTCAAACTCCTCAATATTTGCAACCATGGCCCTAACTTTTGGATCCATATTTTTCGATGATTGAAAATATTGTCTCACTCTATTTTTAAGTGAAATAGCTTTACCTACATAAATGACTTGCCCTAATTTGTCCTTATGTAGATAAACTCCCGGCTCATCCGGGAGTTTTTTTAAGTTTTCTTTTATATCAAACATATTTACCTCTGCTTGTTAGTAAGGCCAATCACGTTTTTTCTTTTCCGCACGTTCCATGGCTATACGCATAGCTTCCTGCTCACGTCTTCTACGTTTCATAGCAGCTATTTTTCTTTTTCTTCTTCGTATTTTCGCTTTTATAACTGAAATAGCTATAAATATAACTACCACAGCTATAACAATTATAATCATCATATGGTCAGAAATACCGATTTTACTCCATGGACCACCTTTGCCTATAGCCTTTTGAACTACTACATTTACCTGTGCAGTCACTTCACCAGCTTCCAAAGCCTGAACTTTGCCAACAACTTGATTTGCTTTTATAGGGGCGTTTACATCTTCGTCTAAAACAACATTAGTTTTAACTAGACTATTTTCGCCTTCAGCTGGCAATGTTACACATAAATCTTTTATAGCATAGACTTTTGCATAATTTTGCTTGCCACCTTTTATTTTAACTTTGCCAACGCTCTTTCCCTTTTTTACTACAGTGTAAGTTCTATAGCTATCAAAAGCGTATTGCAAAAGACTTTTACAATCTGAAACATTTGATTTGTTGTTAAGACCACCTAAAGTTAAAACTGCAAACTCCGACTTATCCTTTTGACCTAGTACGGCTGTAGCTTTTATATTAGCATCATCGCCGCTTAAAAGAAATTGTCCCATTTGGATTTTACCTGAAGTTTTAAGGACAATCATCTCCTTTAACTGACTTTTAGCCATAAATGCCTTAGTTATTTTGCCTAAATCGGACATAGTGGAGTAATTTTTTTTACTAGTTGTATTGCCTGTTGCACTAGTGAAATTAGTATTTTTACAGCCTAGTTTTTTAGCCTTTTCATTCATTTTTTTACAAAAATTTTGAGTAGTGCCATAAGTGGATTTTACTATTTTATTTGCCGCTTGGTCATTGCCCTCTATAAGCATACTTTCAATTTGAGTTTTCAAAGTTGCATCAAAACTATTGCTTTCGGCTGCAACTATTGCAGTCATAAGTTTTGTTAAACCCCCTGGATACACTTTTTTCATCTTATTCTTTGAATAGACAGAAGTTCCAGTTTTTACGTCTATAGCAATGGCTTTGTCCACATCAACTGTGGGTTCTTCTTCCAATGCAAAAGTAGGTACTGCCTGTAAAAACACAGACAGTACCATAATACTCATCAACAATATACAAAGAAACTTTTTAAATTTATTTTCTTTTGTCATCTAAATACCTCAGTAAAATTATTTTGCTGAGAAGAAATAGTCAGCCATTTCGTATCCGTTATCGAAATAGATGCCTGTTTCTCCAGATACTTCACAAAATGCTTTAGTTTCATCTAACGGCTGCACATCGTTGCTTCTGTATATAACATAAGGAACTGGTGTGCTGCTGTGAGTTCTAATTGCAAGAGGAGTTCTATGATCTGGTACAACCAAAACTGTAAAATCCTCTTCTGTTTCTTCTAAGTATTTTACTACAGGTGCCAAAATTTTGCTATCAATATCGCCTAGACACTGGATTTTTCCTTCCATATCTCCTTGATGGCTACACTCGTCTGGACCTTCAAGATGCATGTATACAAAATCCTTGCCATTCTTAAACTCGTCAATGGCCGCCTGACACTTACCTTCAAAATTTGTGTGAAGAGTACCTGTTGCACCTTCAACATTTACACTGTCAAGACCTGCGCAAATCGCGATGCCTTTAATCAAGTCAACCGCACTGATTGCAGTACCTGTGATGCCATACTTTTCAGTGAATGAAGATAAGTTAGGTTTTTTACCCTGTCCCCAAATCCAAATAGTATTAGCTGGATTTAGACCTTTTTCCATACGCGCTTTGTTAACAGGATGATCTTTTAAGATTTCATAACTTTTTTTCATAAGAGTTGTTATTCTCTCTGCATCTGGTCCTTTTGGCAAATAATCCCCAGCTCTCTTCCCTAGGATATCGTGAGGTGGAGTCAAGTCGTAATCAGTTCTGCCATTGTTTACAATCATACAATGTCTGTAGCTTACACCTGGGTAAAACTTAAGGTCATCTTCACCTAAAGCATCTTGTACTGCCTGTATAAGAATGGCTGCTTCTTCTGTTGTAATGTCTCCTGCGCTGTGGTCAAGTACTGTTAGGTCATCATACTCGCCCTCACCTGATAGAGTTATAATATTTGTTCTAAATGCTACATCTGTATCTGACATTTCAATACCTATGCTTGCAGCTTCAAGGGGTGATCTACCTGTTAGATAAACACAAGGATCATATCCCATAACTGAAAGATTTGCAGCATCGCTACCTGGCGCTATACCATCTGGAACAGTTTTTACCATTCCAACTCTACCTTTTTGTGCAAGTTTAGTTACACATGGCATATCTGCAACTTCAAGTGGTGTTTTACCATTTAACGCTTCAACTTTATCATCACCTGCTCCATCTGGAACCAATATAAAATACTTCATTTTACTACCTCTTAAGCATTTGCTTCTTCAAATTTCTTCATAAATTCAATAAGTGCATCTACTCCAGCTTCTGGCATTGCGTTGTAAATAGATGCTCTCATACCACCGATAGATCTGTGGCCACCTAAATTGTGTAGTCCAGCTTCTTTTGCTTCAGCAACAAATTTTTTGTCAAGACTTTCATCACCTGTAACGAAAACTACATTCATAAGTGATCTGTCTTCTACTGCAACTGGGCAGTTGTACAATTTGCTGTTATCAATAAAATCGTAAAGCTTATTAGCTTTTTTAACATTCTTTTCATGTAGAGGTGCAATACCACCTTCGTTTTTGATTTTTTTGAATACTTCTCCTGCAACATAAATTGCAAAACATGGAGGAGTGTTGTATGCACTATCATTGTCTGCATGGATTTTGTAATCCAAGTAAACTGGAATATTTGCTGGTGCATTTCCAAGTAAATCTTCTCTTACGATAACTAGAGTAACTCCTGCTGGTGCAATATTTTTTTGAGCTCCTGCATAAATTAATCCAAATTTACTTACATCGATTTCTTCTGATAATATGCAAGAAGACATATCGGCAACTAATACTTTATCACCAAAATCAGGTAATTCGTTATAGTGTGTACCATAAATTGTGTTGTTGTATGTAATATGTACATAATCAGCATCTGGTCTAATCTGATCTTTTGTTACTTTTGGGATATAAGTAAAAGTATCATCTTCTGATGATGCTACAACTTTTACATCACCAAACTTAGTAGCTTCTTTTGCAGCTTTTTTAGCCCATGAACCACCAACGATGTAATCAGCTTTACGTGAACCGTTCATTAGGTTTAATGGAACCATTGAGAACTGCAATGTACCACCACCCTGTACAAATATTACCTTGTAGTTATCAGGAATATTCATAATTTCTCTTAAGTTATCTTCTGCATCTTTTAATATTTTTTTAAACTCAGCAGATCTGTGTGACATTTCCATAACTGATTCGCCACAACCGTTGTAGTTAGCTAGGTTTTTTGCTACATCTTCAATAACTTCAATAGGAAGCATTGATGGACCTGCTGAAAAATTATATGCTCTCTTATTTGTCAAAACTGACACCTCCATAATTTAATATTTTTTGTTATAATTTTTAAATTAGATTTATATTATACCACTTTACTAGAACTAGGTAAAGTGATATAATTTATAAGTCACATGAATAATTATAAATTTTTTCAAAGACAATTTAGTGATTATAAAAGAATAAGGAGAAGGTAAAATGTATAAAATTGCAACTTTAAACAAAATCTCACCTGTAGGTCTAAATCAATTTACAGACGATTATACACTAATTGATGAAATCGATCAGGCTACAGGTATTATGGTTAGAAGCCAAAATATGAAAGATATGGAGTTTTCTGATGAACTTCTAGCAATCGCAAGAGCAGGTGCAGGAGTTAACAATATTCCTATCGAAAGATGCGCAGAAGAAGGTATCGTTGTATTTAACACACCTGGCGCAAATGCAAATGCAGTTAAAGAATTAGTAATCGCAGGTTTACTACTAGCAGCTAGAAATATTACAGATGGTAACAAATGGGCAAGTTCTCTAACTGAAGATGTTTCAAAAGCAGTTGAAAAAGGTAAAAGCCAGTTTGCTGGAACAGAAATCAACGGTAAAACTTTAGGCGTTATCGGCCTTGGCGCTATCGGTGTACTAGTAGCCAATGCAGCACAGCAACTTGGTATGAAAGTAATCGGTTACGACCCATTTATTTCATTGAAATCAGCTCACAATCTATCAAACACAATCCCTGTAACAAACGATTTAGCTCAGTTGCTACCACAGTGTGATTACGTAACATTACACGTACCAGCAACAGACAGCACAAGCGGCATGTTTGATAAACGCAGATTTTCACAGATGAAACCAGGAGCAGTATTACTAAACTTCTCTAGAGATAAACTAGTTAACGAAAATGCTCTACTAGAAGCATTAGCTTCAGGAACATTAGCAAAATATGTAACAGACTTCCCAACAGATGGAGTTCTAAACAACGATAAAATTATCTTGCTTCCACACTTAGGTGCATCAACTAAAGAAGCTGAAGATAACTGCGCAGTAATGGCAGCAGAAGAACTTATGGAATACATCGAAAAAGGAAATGTTGTAAACTCAGTAAACTACCCAGCTTGCTCAATGGGCGAACTTAACCCAGAAGCACAAGGACGTATTTCAATCTTAAATAAAAATATTCCTTCAATGCTTGGTAAAATCACAGGTATTATGTCTGATCTAAATGTTAACATCCGAGACTTAACAAACAAATCAAAAGGCGACTTTGCCGTTACAATTATGGATGTTGACGCAGAAGTATCTGAAGAAGAACTAAGAAAAGCTCTTGATATCGATGGAATCATCAGAGTAAGAATTCTAAAAAACAAATAAACTTGAAATGCTTAACCCCGGTCTTAGACTGGGGTTTTTTTTAATATTTCTCTATGCTATAATCACCTTGATGAGTATTTTAGAAAGAGGTTAAAATTATGAAAAATGCTAAGTATAGAGGTATGCTTTTCGCCATAATTGGAGGCATATTTTGGGGATTGTCTGGAGTATTTGGACAATATCTTTTTTTGCACAACGGCCTAAATGCCAAATGGCTAGTAAGTGTTAGACTCTTCACTGCCGGTTTACTACTTTTACTTATAGTTTACGTAAGACAAAAAAACAAGGTATTTGATATAGTAAAGAAAAAAAATAATTGGCCAATGCTGATTTTATATTCTATTTTCGGAATGGGTCTATGTCAGTTTTCATACTACTGCGCTGTTGAATTTTCCAACGCTGGCACAGCTACTGTTATTCAATACACTGGTCCTGCACTAATCATTTTGTACTTTTGTATAGTGTATAGACAAAAACCAACTTTGGTACAAGTCTCTGCACTGATTATGTCTATGATAGGTGTCGTGCTCCTTGCAACAAAAGGAGATATAACTTCCCTAAACATATCAAGCAAAGCTCTCTTTTGGGGTATTGTTTCAGCAGTTGCCTTAGCAGCTTATAATATTATGCCCGCCAAACTTATGTATCACTATGGTACACTAAGCGTTATGGGATGGGGTATGTTTATTGCAGGTGTTTTACTTTGTTTATATGTAAAACCTTGGCACGTTATCGGCACCTGGGATACTTTTGGTTTTATTGCTCTAGGTATCGTAATTATCGTAGGAACCATCTTATCATTTTCATTTTACATGGAAGGGGTTAAATTAGCTGGACCAGAAACCGCAAGTCTACTTGCATCTGTTGAACCTGTAACAGCAACTATAGCAACAGTTCTATTTCTAGGATTTTCATTTACTCTTGCCGAACTTATAGGTATTATAATTATTTTGGTAGCTGTAACATTGCTATCATTGAAAAAAGAAACTAAATAAAAATATTATTTTAGGTGTTGATTATGAAAATATCTCTCACTCATTTTCAACACCATTTTTTAATAAAAAAGAGCGTCGCATAAAAAGCTTTTTTCTCTTTTTATGCAACTGCCCTATATTTTTGATTATTAAATTACAAATTAAAATTTTTCATCAAGGAAATCTTTTAGTAAATATCTATGGCCGCTATTCTTTTCTGTAAATGTACATTCATACAATGCAACCATAGCATTTGAATTACCTTCAATAAGAACTGGACCGTCTTCTGTAATTGCTATATCCCAGCCGACCAATCCAACTTCTTTTATCATTTCACTGCTTTTCTCAACTAACTTAATTACTTTATCCCAGTGTGGAATCTGTGTTCCCTTTAACAATTTGCCAGTATTCGGATCTCTCACTATTTCGCTATTTTTCATAGAAGCTCCATTGCTTTCAATTATCCCAGTGTCTTTGTTAACTGCAACTACAAATCCACCACTATGGAAATTATCTACAACATCACCTGTTCCAACTCTCAAAACAGCATATAAAATATTACATCCGCCATCATAAATCGTTAAAATTCTTATTGTATTTACTGAACCACCACCAAATTGTCTAAGTACTTCGTGCTGTACGATGCACTCTTCGACCATAACTGGTTCACTTTTCATTAATTCATCGTATAACTCTTTAGTTTTATCATTATCGACTTTGATTTTCTTTATACCGCCACCACGAATACCATTAATAGGTTTCACAATCAAGTCTTCGTATTTCCTATTTGCTAAAAATTCACAAAAAGATTCGTAAGTGCTATCTTCTTTGTTTATCCAAAATTTTCTACCATATACTTCTTTAAAATAGTTAGCAAACTCTTCCTTATTGTCCAAAATTTTTCTACTTGGATTTAAGTTATACTTGGTAATCAAATATCTCATATCCGCTCCAAGCATAAATGTATTCATTGTTTCAATTGGTTTAGCACCTAAATTAAAAAGTCTATATGTTTCCTTCCATTCACCAAATACATCCATTCTAAGTTTTCTATTGTAATAAAAATCCTTAGGCGTTGTATTTGCTTCTTTGGCTTGTGTAATTAGGCTTTTCATTGTACGTGCATCTTTTTTATCTCTTTGAGCAAAAATTTCTTCGTTAGTCATATTAAAATATTTTAATCCTATCTTATATGATAAACCAAACAATGACTCGATTTCTTTTAGTCTATTTTCTGCAACCTCATATTCTACATTGTATTTTTTTGATGCCCTTTCGACATAATCTTTTTCTGAAATTTTTAATCTATTTTCTATTAGATCATCTGAGCACTTATATAAACCATAGTACATAACCTTACGTATAGGTATATTATATCTATTTGAAATATCTAAGACTCTCTCTTTAGCTTCTTCTTCTGAAATTCCTAATCTTAAATTTAATAACCATCCTATTTTTTCTAAAACCTCGTCATCTGTAGGTGAACATAGTTTTTGTACCAAATGAAAATTTGTATAATCATAATACTTTTTTTCAAAATATTCTCTAGGTGAAATATCCAAAAGTTTTTCTACTTCTTTAATTTTATAATGCGCTCTATCAACCGAAATATTTTTTATTTTGGCTATTTTAACTGCAGCAGCTAATTTTTCTCCATTCTTACTGCTAGCATCATATAATTTGTTTTCTTTAAATTCATCAAAAGATATTCCATATGTTTTGTTATACAATGAATACTTCCTAAAAGTCTTAAAAAAACCACTCTTTTCTTTTTTCGATAAGCTATATATTTTTCCTATCATTGTCACCATTATCCCACTCTATAATATGTTATTCTCACTTACACTTTATTATATCATATACATTTTTTATAGTCTACAATTGATAGACACATGATAAAATAATGTTGATAATTGCAAAAAAATAGACGGTATTACTAAATTAAAATAATATCGTCTATTTGCGTTTTATGATTATTTCTTTGTGTCATCCCAAACCTTGTTAAACAATACACCTAATCCAAGTACCCAAGCTAAAAAGTAAAACCAAAATAGCAAGGCTACGATAGTTGCCAAAGATCCATATAAAACGTTGTAATTAGCAACGCTGGCAACATATTTTGAATATATAGCTGTAACAAGTAAAAGCCCAACAGCAGCAAAAACACTTCCAGGTATTATATCCTTATACTTTACTTTTTCACTAGGCAAAACATAGTAAATATAGCTAATCATAAAGAAATATAAAACTATAGCAATTGGCCATCTTAAAATCAACCAAATCTGACCTGCCGCCGCTTCTTTTCCAAATATTTTAAGTGCTAACTTTAGGATAACATTTCCATACATGAGCACAACTATAGCAAAGATAATAATAATTAAAATCATAGCCATAGTTTTCATAGCTCTTATCCTATCCCAAATAAATCCACGACCTGTAGATTGACCTTCTGTAAAAGTGAAATTTGTTATACGCATCAATGAAAACTGAGCTCGTGAAGCAGCCCAAATAGCAACGACAACAAAAACTATACTCATAGCTCCACTACCACTGCCGCTACCAAGTACAAGCCCTTCAATCTGCTGAGCCATAGGCGAATTACCAAAGTAATCCATCAACCAGCCAACCGCATCTTCAAGATCATGTTTAAAAATCATAGATAAAATCTGCGATATCAAAATCAAAATAGGAACTATAGATAAGAGGAAATAAAATGACAATTGGGCAGCAAATCCCTGATAATACGGATCGCTAAATTGTTTAATGCCCAAATTAACCATCTTAAAAAATCGTTCTTTCATATAAATAACCTACTAAAACTATCTAATACCTTCTTTAACCATAAGCTCCCTTAAAATTTCTAGAGCTTTACCTCTGTGACTTATGGCATTTTTTTCTTCCATAGTAAAATTTCCAAATGTCTTATCATAACCTACAGGTATAAAATACGGATCGTATCCAAAGCCATTTGTGCCAGATGGTTCTAGCACAATATGACCTTCAACCTCACCTCTAGCAACTAGCTTTTTGCCTTCGGGCATAACCATAGTTATTACACAAACATATCTAGCTGTACGCTCTTCATATGGAATATCCTTAAGCAAAGTTATCAACTTTTGATTGTTATCATCATCAGTAGCATCCTCGCCTGCAAATCTAGCGCTGTAAACACCAGGAGCTCCATCTAAAAAATCAACTTCAAGCCCCGAATCATCAGCAATAGTAATCTCTCCAGTGACCTTCATAATTTCATTTGCCTTTTTAAATGAATTAGCCTCAAAAGTTTCACCATCTTCGATAACTTCTAAATCACCTACGCCAGCTTCATCTCTTGAAATAATTTCAAAGCCAAACTCCTTAGTCATCTCACCAATTTCTTCAATTTTATGTTTATTTTGAGTTGCCGCTATAATACGCTTCATCGATTCACCTCTAAAATTTAAAATCTTCTTCTCTTTTTGCCACGAACATTCATTTTACGGTGTTTAACAGCAGGTCTTCTACCTCTTGAACTTACAGTTCTCTTGTACATTTTATTTCTGTTACCTGCAAACATACTTTTAGAATATCCACGTCTCTGATGCTTACGCTTAACTATAAATACAATTATACCAACGATAATTACAATCGGTATTAAGCATAAAGCAAGTAGCATAATCGCAATATTATTAGGCTGTTTCAATAGCTTAACAGGATTTAAACTGTTGTCGATAGTTTTTCTTCCATGAGTAGTCTTGTAGTATGAAGGTACTTCATCGTCCTTAAATGAATCAATGTATGATGCAACAGCATACCATTCCTTTAGTTCTTCACCATCACCATCTTTAACAATATATTTGTTGAAATCTTTAATAACTTCGCCATTTTTATCCTTTGGTTCAATTGAAAGCAAACCGTGAGACTGTTCTTTTACAAGGCTTAACATCTGACAAGAATAAAGTCCACCAACTACTCTGTATAGCTTGTCGCTGTCTAATTTCTCAGTCTTCTTGCCGTTTTTGTCAATTAACTGAACATCTGTAGCTCTGTTTAAAAATAGTCTCTTGTTGTTAATTGTGTAGCCAAGGCCACTAGTGTAAAGTCTAGCAACTGGCATACTTGGAGAAATAGAAGCATCAACCTCTGCAACAGCTTTTAGTTCCTTACCTGTAAGATAGATACTTACGATAGGATATCCCACGCTACCATCAGCGCCCATTCCTAGTGAGCTAGCATTAAATGCATCAGCCGCAGTTATATCGCCTTTTCCAAAAGTTCCTCTAATAGTACCCGCTGGCACAATAGCAACATCTACATCATCGCTTTTGCTGCCCTCAGCTTTTTCAACTGCATAAATATAACTGTCAGCAATTAGGTTTGCAAGAGGTTCTTCCTTTTGCTCCTTGCCGATTTTTGTAATATCTGTAAACTGGAAATCTAATTTGGCAATAACTTCATCATAACTAAATCCGTACTTTCCTAAAAACTTACTGTTAACACTAGACTTAAATCCAGCAATAGTCTTTTCGATATCACTATCATTTTCAACACTGCCATCAAGTTTAATAATATCGTATTTCTTAACCTTGTAGCCGTCGCCATCCTGCTCAAATACTACATGTCCAATATTGTTTGTGTATTCCCCACAAGAAGCTATAACAGTGCCGTTAACAGTCTTTTCCTCTTCTATTACGGAATGACTGTGTCCGCTGATTATAAGGTCTATACCGTCAACCTCTTTCGCGAGTTTTACATCTTCAGAAGCATCAAACTCTTCATCATTTGTACCTGCGTGACTTAAACAAACAATCATATCAGCTTCGCCATTTTGCTTGATTTCCTTAACGATTTTTTTTGCACGAGAAATATAATCGCTAAATTCAATACCTGCAACTGGTGCATTGCTAATAGCTTCATCTCCGATAACACCGAAAACAGCAATCTTAACGCCATTCTTCTCTACGATTGTGTAATCTTCAACACCATAGTTTTCAAAAGCATTTTTTAATTTTTTGCCGGCTTTTTTTGTCTCGCTATTAGACAATGTTTTGTCCCAATTAATATTTGTGCCAACAATAGCTGGAAGCTTGTCGTCACCATCATAATCTGCTGCTGTATTTAGCATATCCGCCAAACCAGATGCCTTGTAATCAAACTCATGGTTACCAAAAGTAGTTGCATCAAAACCAACTGCTGCCATAGTTTTTAGTTCAGCTGCATCAGTTTTGAAAATCCCATGAAATGGTGTTCCCATAGAAAAATCACCAGCATCAAATAAAAATGTACCGTTGTATTTTTCTTCAATATCGTCCTTAACTGTTTTGATCTTAGCAAGGCCACCTGATTCAATTTCCTTGTTATCCCTATTAGTTTTCTCAGTCTCTAGATGACTGTGCATATCATGTGTAAATAAAATTGACACTTCTTTTTTAGATGCCGCTTCTGCTCCCGTCATAAAATATGAAGGAACCAAAGTGCCTACAACCAAAGCAAGCGCCATTGCAAATGATAATAATCTCTTCATCGTTTTCTTCCTTTCATTGCTCAACCTTATCATGCTATTTTATCACAAAACAGACCTACATTGCAAACCTACCGTCATTTAAAACAAAATATGTTAACGCCATGTAAAACTCTTGTTAATTTGTGTTAATTATTTCCAATACCTATTGCTTTTCAAAAATTTAGGTGTATATTGGACTTGTGAATAAGAAAGTTTATATAAATATTTTTTAAAAGAAAGGAAGTGATTTATTGAAAACAATTATGAATGCTGAAAAAACAATTGCTCTTGTTGCTCACGACAACAAAAAAGATGAGATGGTGCAGTGGGCAGTAGATAACAGAGAAATTCTAAAGTATCACCATTTGTGCGGTACAGGTACAACAGCAAGACTTGTTGCCGAAGCAACACATTTACCAGTTAAGGCTTATCGTTCCGGTCCCCTAGGTGGCGATCAGCAAGTTGGAGCTCGCATAACAGAAGGACAAATCGATATGTTGATTTTCTTCTCAGATCCCCTAGAAGCTCAACCCCATGATCCTGATATAAAAGCCCTAACTCGTATATCAACACTTTACGATATCCCAATGGCAAACAACAAAGCAACAGCTGACTTTTTACTAACTTCAAAATTTATGGATACACCATACGAGCATTCCACAATCGATAGCCAAAAGATGGCACAAGAAAGAGCCAAAGAATTGTCAAAACTAACTGACTAATTCCTCGGCTCTTTTTTTAATATTTATCATTTATCATAACATTAATCGTAGCTGTCTGGATCAAATTGATTTAAGCCTCTTGCCATCATCATATCTTCAAAGGTTTCGTCCATTTCCAAATCTATGTCTTCTAAGTCCCTATCGTCGTCGTTATAACTGCCGCCGCCTGTACTAGCTAAGTAAGCGTAGTCTTCTGCATCTTCTATAAGTTCTTCGATTTCATCTTTGGTATAGCCTTCGTAATCCTCATAGTCGCTGCCTAAAATGTCCTCGTATTCGCTTAATTCTAACTCATTATCATACTCATCGTATTCATCATCGTTTTCGTCTAAGTCTAGGTCTAAATCGTACCCATATTTGTCATAACTATCATAATCATAATCATCTGAATCGTAGTCTGAGTCTTCGTCTAATTCGTGCCAAATTCTATCATCTTTATTATAGTCATACTCATAGTCACTATCACTATCGTATTCTGAATCATCATCATAATCACTATCACTTGAATCGTAGCCTGAATCTATACCACATGCATTTTCAAGTTCACTTATAACGCCTTTGTAATAATCAATAAACGGCTTAAGGTAATCTCCAAGAGGTATTTCTATTTCTATGCCATTACCCTCTTCATCGCTTAAGTCTTCATCAGAATCAACAAGCCATTCCTGATCATCACTTTCGCTTGCGACCTCTTCATAATCATCCTCTTCGTCGTCCACTTCCGTATTATCTATCTCTTCTATATCTTCCACGTTTTTCGGCGTAAAATACATAAAATGATCATCGTCCCACATTGGAGTTTCAAGCTCATCTCTGTAATCATACGGCAACAACATGGCAGCTTTTTTCACAACCAATGTAGAATTAAAATCCTCAGGCTCGTTTTCGCCAAACATATTGAACAAATTAGCAACTTCTCTTTTGCAACTTAAAAAATTAGTATTTTGCATTATCAAATCAAAATACCAAGAAAACTCCTCGCAAGATTCCCCTCCAAACAAATAGCTTATGAAAATCTCTGGAATAGTTACAAAAGTCATAAAGATATTTTCTTTTAAATTAGGATTTTTTTCTAAAAGTTCCCTAGTTTTTTTGCAGCCTTGACTGCTGTAGTAATTGAGAAACAATTTTCCTAAAACTTCCACCAACACTTCATCCCAGTTGTTCTTTGCAGCTTCGTAAAGTTCCATCCAGATCTTAACCAACATTTCATCATTCTCACCCATAAGTATGTTAAAGACTTTTTTGCAAACAGCAAGCTCGGTTTCCAAATATCCGCCATTCTCAATTAAATGGAACATATCATAGTATTTAAATAGCAAATGTCCCCATCTTACCCATTGCGCACCGCAGTATTTGGCATCAAATTCAATTAGCATTATGCTGACAAATGTGGTGCAGTCCTCGCTTATTTTTCTAGCGTTGTCCATAAGTGCCGTTGCAAATTCAATGTTTTCTTCGTCGTCAGGATCCTCTCCGTCAAAAAATATAGCCAATTCTTCCACCAGTTTTTTGAACCCTGGCACTTTGGATTTTTTCTCAGCCATAAGCTCAAGATATTCTGCGACTTTCTCCAAGTAGCCTCTTTGGGCCATTTTAAGAATGACTTTTTCTGGCACTGCGTAGCTTGTTTTCTGAAAGATACATTTTGTCAATGCATCACTTTCCTCGAGCATATCCACAAAATAGTAGTAACCTCTTTGATCCATTATTAGCTCTATAGGTTCTACAACTAGCTTGTTTTCAATATTTGCATCCATGTCTCCGGCAAAATATTTTTCCAATCTTTTTATCCAAAGTTCTGTGTACTTTGCTTTTTCAGCCTCTTCATCTGATGGAAAATATCTCTCAGGCGCAAAGTTGTCTATTAAATTTTTTGCTTTTAATTTATCAGTGTGCAAAGATGCTCCGCAGTTAGTGCATACTTCGTTTGTGTATAAGTTGCCTTCTCCACAAATGGAACACTCGATTTTTTCATTGTTAATATTATATTCAAATTCTGATTCTTTTAGCCACACGTTTAATTCCCCCTTTTGCATAAGTAAATGTTATCCTTTTTTCTGTGGTTTTACAATGTTTTTGAAGATTTATTGTTAATTTATTTTTATTTTTCATTGAGCCGATGTGAATTTTATGTTATATTAGTATACGGCTATGAAATATTTGGAGGATTGACCGAGTGGCTAAGGAGCTCCCCTGGAAAGGGAGTAAGGTGTAACAGCCCCGTGGGTTCGAGTCCCATGTCCTCCGCCAGACTTTAGAGACCTGTTTCAGGTCTCTTTTTTGTTGAAATACAGGGCTTTATAGTGTTAAATGATGAATATGTTGATAGCCTTTTTATTTCAGGTGAACTGCAATCGCAGAGTATAGGTAAAACTCTGCTGAATTATACAAAGGATCAACATATAAGTTTAATGTCAAAAGTAACGATTTTGCAATAGTATCGAAAGAAGGTTATGTTATAACATATTTCAAGCCAACAAAAGGATATGATTATTACCTAGCCCAGAAGAAAGTGAGGAAAAAATAATGAACAAACTAGTATATAGGCCAATGGATTGCCCAGTGTGTGGACGATTTTATTTCTCTGATCTCGATGAAACAGAGATGAACGGAGAAGCACAGTTACAGTGCTCTATATGTGGATGGAAGTATGATATTGAGCAAACAGATAATCCTAATCTACATTTGGGAAGAAATGAAGAATCATTAAATGAGTATAAAAAAACATTTGAGCTTTTGATTAAGGATAATCCAGATTATACGTATTTCGAAGCAACGTATGAGAAAGAGCCACATTCTTGCCCAGTGTGTGGAAAACATAAATTTTCCGATACTGATTCACATGAAGTATGTCCATACTGCGGATAGGAAGATGATATTGTGATGGAAAACGAGCCTGATGGATGGGAAGGAACTGCTAATGATTTATGTTTAAATGATTATAGAGCTAGATATGAAAAATAAAAAATCCAAAAACAAAAAAAAGACTCCCTTCTGGAAGTCTTCTCTCTTATGGCTCCAAGGGTGGGGCTCGAACCCACAGCCTACCGGTTAACAGCCGGTTGCTCCACCATTGAGCTACCTTGGAATATTTTTTCGTTGTCAACAAAAATTATTATATACTACAAACATATAGTTTGTCAACAACAAATTTTTAATAATTTTAAATAAGTTATTACAAAATAGCCATTTATAATTCCCCAATTAATGCTATAATATACACTAATATATACATGCATAAGAGGAGGAAAAATTATGAATATGGATGATATAAAACTTTCCCACGGGCCAGATATATATAACAATAATATTATATCAGCTCGCAAATACAACTTTATAATCGGAGCTGTACTTCTTTACGGATTTATAGCTACCTTAATTATTACTAAAACAATCGGGCCTATTGCAATAAACATAAGCCCACTCGCATTGCTAATCGGTTACATAGTTTTAGTTCTTATCGGTTCATTTATAGTCAATGGAAGCGACAATCCATTAATAAGCTTTTTAGGATACAACTTAATAGTTTTACCTATTGGTGTCGTACTTACTTCAGTTGCATATGTTTACGATCCAGGATTAATTTTTAGAGCTGTTGTAGTAACTGCATGTGTAACGGGCATTATGATGATTATCAGTATGATAGTGCCATCATTTTTCTTAAAATTAGGCAGAGTTTTATTTTTATCATTGTTATTAGTAATCATCGTAGAAATCTTCGCAATCTTTTTTAGTTGGCATATATTTCACGTTACAGATGTAATCGTAGCTGTAATCTTCTGCGGATATATCGGTTATGACTGGGTTGTTGCCCAAAGAATAGATCGCACCGTTGATAATGCTGTAGACACTGCGTGTAACCTTTATGTAGATATCGTAAACTTATTCTTGCGCATTTTACATATTATGGACAACGACGATTAATATTTTAAATGTAACTTGTTTCAAATTTAAAAGGCCTCCTACGGTAATCTAATTTTACCATAGGAGGTTTTTGTAATAAAAGCTTTAGTTATCGACTTTTATAAGATTTTCTTTTTTATTTATGTTTACCGTATGCTCATCGATTAAAACATAATTGTCGCCTACTCGTTTTACATCATACTCGTAGCCATTGTAGCACTGATACACATGCCACCCAATACAATTTTTTATTTTCCCTTTTATAAATAGCTCTCTTACAATTTCCACACATTTTTTGAATATGCTTCCATCTTTAACTTTTATCGCAACTATGGAATTCTTTGTTCCAAAAAACTTCATCTCATCTACTTTGCTATTTACAATTTCCATTATACTATTGTCTGTATAATATGTATCACCGTATAAAAAACAAATATCGTTTTCTATTAATTCATATGTAAATCTATCAATTTCATATATATTGTTTAAAGGCTCATAGCGTGTGGCTCCATCTACTTCATATCTCTCATCATGTGATGTAATTATAACTTCAGATTTAGGATCGTATTCCTTTAACTGTCTCACTATTCTTGATAAAAGACTCTCTCCATGCACCTCTACAAGATGTTTAGGAGTTCCTAAGTAATTGTCCCACCTACTGCCTTTTCCATCTGCCATTATTATATATTTCATCTCTATATGCCTATTATTTTATTACACCATGATGTCTGTAAAAATCACCAAGTTCTCCGTTTCTTTGGCCACCCCAAAGCTGTATAATATTTACACCCGAAGAATTATTTGCTTCTATTACACAAACACCTTTTTCTGTTAAAAGTAAATCCCATGCTATAAAATGGAAATATGGAAATTCTCTAGCAACATTTAAAATTTGTTCCTTTATTTCCTGCCAATTTGGTATTGTTACACCTTCTATTTTTGCATTTGAATTTGGATGGATTTTATACACGTTGTGACTCTTCAAATTGCGTGCTTCACTAAGCATGCCATTCTCAATATCTATCTTGGATACCAAACCACCCACACTACCATTATCAATAGGTATTGTTTCCTTAGTTCCTATTCTTAATACTGCGAAGAAAACTTTTAGCTTTTCTGTCTTTGGATCTCGCAGAGTTATAAGTCTAATTGTATTTGTAGTCTGATTATAGATATTATTTAAAAATTCATTTTGTTCAACTGTTTCACAAATAACCCAGTCGTCATTTTCATCAATAAATTTTATAAATTGCTCTTTAGAGATTGGCTTTCCGTCACATACAATCTGTTCATCAATATAATCAAATCTATGTACGCCTTTGCCCTTGCCCTTACCAAAAGGTTTTATAAAGAATGACTTGTTCTCTGTTAAAAACTCGTACACTGCCTCTGCATTTGTTATTTTTTCACCCTTACTAGTCATAAATCCCTTATTTTTGAATATATGATTTTGAGGTGTATATATGTATTGTTTCAACACTTCTTCAGCAATGATTTTATTATTGAACATTGGTTCAAAGGGTTCATTGATATATCTGGATCTATACCAATCAAACTCTGATAAATATTCAGATTTATCGTTATGCTTAAAATCATATAGTGCATATTGATCTGCCAAATATCCACCAAATATATTTGCTCTTAGCTTAGTAAAAAATGGCACTTTAAAGCTATTCTTTACAAATAATATTCTTCTAAAATATAACAAAATAAGTTTAGCTTTTTTCTCTAATTTTTTTAGAAATTTCAACATAAATTTTCCTCTATTAACTTTACAATGTTTTCTGTTGATTTACCTAATTCCGTAGGTAAATACTTATGCTTGAATATATTTAATGCTTCGTAGTCATATTCATCTTGGACTATGCTATTAAATAGTTCTTCTGGATTGTTAAAAGCATATTTAGGCATCATTTCTTTTACATCTACATTTAGTCCATTTTTTTGGCTATACTCTTCTATATCGTATAAATAGTAATACAACCTTTTATCAAGTGCCGCAGCTTCTAGAGCAATTGAAGAATAATCCGTTATTACATAATCTGCCGCTGCTATTATTTCCATTGATGAAAAATCTTCACATGTGTACACTCCATCAATTTTTTCTGTCATTTTTTCATTTGGATGCAATTTACAAATAAAAGTGTACTTAGGATTATTAACAAAAAATTTTGCTAAACTCTCCCACTTTGTTTTCTCATTTCCTCTAAATGTTGGAACATATAAAACAATTTTTTTATCTTTTAATTCACTATACTTATCAAAAAAATGCTTTCTATTTATTTCTTTATTTTCTATTAAATAATCAACTCTTGGCAAACCATAAGCTCTCAATACATCTTTATCTACACCAAATGATGCACAGTAATAATCTTCCCAAGCAACACCACCTGTTATTATGTAGTCATAATTTTTATGCATACACAACAACTTGGCAATTTTACTACTTCTTCCGTATTCTGTATCTAATGTTTGATACCCTGACTTCTTTATTTTTCCTATAGAATGCCAGATTTGTATAATTTTCAATTCTGGTTTATGTTTTAAAAAACATGCTGTAGGCCAATAGCCATCTAAAATACATACCTTAGAAGTAGCCATATGATACAAACTTTTTAGCAATACTACTGCAAATGAAAAAATCCCATCTTCTTTATTTCTAAACCTTTTACATAAATTAACCACTTGCACATCGCTATCTTCCGTTTTAAGTTGATTTTGTATCATCTGGTAATCTATAGATATTTGGTCACTTTGTCTGCTGCAAAACAGTATTTTGTTTTTAGTCTCAAATAATTTCAGGAATTTATATATTATATTAAAAATTGCCTTACCTAATTTTATTATATAATCCATTTTCCCTCTCAAACTCTTATATTATGACTTCTAAATTTATGAGGCTACGCATTAATAGTCTGCAACTGTTAGGACGAAGCCCCATCTTTTAGATTATTTGATTATGTGATTTATAAATTTAAATTTTAGACTTCTCCGTGTTCTTTTATAAGTTGATCTATATCGATGTATTCACCTAGTTTATAATCCCATGATACAGGTTCAATTTTCAAGAATAACCCTGGTGAGAAAGTTAATTCCCCAACATATAGTCTATCATCTACATCATAAAAATCAACTCTTACAAATGGAACATCTTCAGATAGTTTTCTTGCTAATTCTAACATTTTGTCCCAATTTTTTGGTTTATCAATATGTGATGCCTTATGAACTCCTCTTCTTCTAAATGGAAGTACTTCCATAGTTTCAACATCCACAAAAGCCCTTCTCTGCACTTCTGATTCTCTTCCTGATACCACTAGAGCAAATTTTGGTTCGCCATTTGAACAATAGAACTTATAGTCTACTAAAGCTTCTTCGCCATCTCCTAGCAATTCTTCAAATAAAACTCTTGGTTTAATTTTTTCATCTGTAATACACATATTACTATAATAATATGTATTCCATGGATATAGCCAGTCAGCTAATTTTGCAATAAACATGTCCTTGTTATAGTAAGTTTTATTTTTAATAATATTAACCTGTTTATTTGCCCATCCTGCTGTAGACTTTACTACAAATTGCTCAGGTAATTCTTCCCAATTTATATCATTTAAATCTTCGTAAACACCATAACAAGGAACTACATACTCGTCGCCAATTTTTTCAGCAACATATTTTTTCATTTCGTATTTATCTGTTCCTCTAGCAATTATAGGATTTTTGTAGTTTAAAGCTAACCATAATAATTTTTCATTAAAAGATTTTGGATTTTTTAGATTTGGGAAGTAATGCATTTGTGCAAAAGCTTTTTGCTCACAGTAATGCTGTTTTGCACTTTGGCTGATTTTATCTTCCATTTGAAATGCTTCTTTTTGTGTTAACTGCGTATAGTTACGAGCTACATCAAAATTTAATCTTGGTGGAAGAGTTATTAAATCCCCTAACTTCTTATCCCATTCTGGCGGTGTAAATTTCAATATACCTCCACCTGAATAGAAAGTCATTTCTCCAACCATTACTCTATCACCAACTTCATAGAAATCAACTCTTACAAATGGGAATGGCTTAGCTAGTTTTTCTGCATATTCAACCATTTCTTCATAGTGTTTTGGTTTTTCAACGCCACCTTTAGTTTTTCCTGCTTCACCGTAAGTAAAAGGTAGTTCATTAAAATCTCTATCAAACCAGTTATATGTTTTATTAGTAAATCTATCCGTAGTAATAAAAATATTTTTACATTCTCCGTTATAACAGAAGAACTTATAGTCAAATACCTGTTCAGAATCTCCAACTTCTGAAATATATTCTTCTGCATAAATTACAGGAGACATATACTTGTAACCCCAGTTAAACATCTGATAGTAGCTGTTTTGATATGGTTTTATCCAATCACTTAATTTTTCTCTTATTTCATCTTGATTAATTTCATTTTTATCTTTTACAATAATATTAAATCCACTAGACCAGTTTACTTTTAGTGCAAATTTATCAGGTAATTTATCAAAGTCTATTTCATCTGGATGAGTCCACCAATCAATATTAGGTACTACATGACCTTCTCCTATAACATCATCCACGTATTCTTTTACAGCAAATTTATCGCAACACTGTGTTACTAATGGATTTTGATAATATAATTTTAACCACATTATTTTTTCATTGAAAGTTTGTGGATTATTCCAATCAATTTTATATCCTAATTTTCTTTCTGCAATATCTCCTAAAATTTGTCTTTTTTTCGCGTCTGTTAGTTTATTGCTTCTACTCCATAAATAGTGCTGATACTTCTGCTTATAGATAGGCAATCCCATGAATTTTCTGTAATAAATCCTTAATTTTTTCTTCACTTTTTTAAAGAAAACTCGTCTTTTTAAATGTTTTTGACTCACAAGTAACCTCCTAAATATCCTTAATATTTAACCATTCTCCTAATTTAAAATCCCACTCTTTTGGTCGGATTCTAAGAAACATTCCTGGTGAAAATGTCATTTCACCAACATAAATTTTACCTTTATTAATAAAAAAGTCAACTCTCAACATTGGCACTTCTTTTGAAAGTTGCTTAGCTATATTTATCATAGTTTCTAACTCTTGTGGCTTTTCTACATTTCCCTCAGATTTTATTTTATTTCTAGTAAATGGTAGAACTTTCCACTCATCTATATCCGTAAAAACTCTTCTTTGCTCTTTATCATTTCCTCTGTTTATAACAGTTAAAGCCATCTTCGGCTCTCCATTAAAACAATATAATTTATAATCCTTTAAGCCATCTAAATCCTCTAAATATTCCTCTATTAATATTCTTGGCTTTATTTTTTCATCGGTTATACACATATTATTATAATAATATGTATTCCATGGATATAACCACTCTGCAACTCTGCTTTTTATTTTGTCTAAATTAGCGGTTTCTTTATTTTTAACAATAATAACTTGCTTACTTCCCCATCCAGCTGTTGATTTTATTACAAATTTGGATGGTAATTCGTCAAATGGTATATCATTTATGTTTGTATATATACCTAATGCTTTTACATAGTATTTATCTTCTCCAAAGATTGATGCTATATGTCTTTTCATCTCATATTTATCTGTACATTTAGCTATAATTGGATTTTTGTAATTAAGCGCTAGCCAAATTATCTTTTCATTAAATGATTTTGGATTGTCTAAATTTGGAAAATATTTTAACTGTGAATATGCTTTTCTTTCGCAATAATGCTTTTTTTCTTCAACTGTCAAAATGTCTTCCATTAAATAAGCTTCCCTTTGTGGTACTTTTTTAAAGCCTGCTCTATCGTCTAACCTTTTCTTCTTTATACTATGATATTTCTTTATAGCTTTTTCTATCATCCAATTTTTCATATTTTTCTCCACATATTTTTATTTACAAATAAATATTCAGTTGGTAGATATATATCTACCAACTGAATCTGCATTGGATTTCTATCTAACTTTTACACCAACAACATTACTAAATGTTCCTTTTGCAGATTTTGAAATTGCACGTACTTTATAATAATATTTTGTGCCCTTCTTAGCTGATGTATTTGTCAAACTTGTTCCCTTTGCAGTATATAGTTTTTTAAATGTGCCTTTTTTATTTACAGTTGATCTATATACTTCATATTTTTCTGCACCAACAACTTTTGTCCATTTTATTATAGGTTTACCATCTTTTGAACGTAAACTTATAGTTGCTTTTATTTCTGCTGGCTTAACAGAATTTTTAACTACATTACTGAAACTACCTTTAGCGCCTGTTGCAGAAACTCTTCTTACCTTATAGTAATAAGTTGTTCCTGGTTTAGCTGATGTATTTATCAATGAAGTTCCTTTTTTCGCAGTAAATAGTTTCTTAAATGTTCCTTTTTTATTTTCAGTAGATCTATATACTTCATATGCTTTAGTGTTAGGTACTTTATTCCACTTAATTACTGGTACACCGTCAACATCTCTGTTTATAGTTTTAATCTTAAGCGGCATATATCTAACCTTGTTTGATACAACCTTACTAAATTCGCCATATATTCCACTGTTAGAAACAACTCTTATTTTATAGTAATATGTAGTTCCTTCTTTTGCAGAAGTATCTTTGTACATTAATTTTGAACCACTATAAACCCTACTAAATGTACCTGCTTTATTAGCTTTAGATTTATATAGCTCGTATCTAACATCGCCTTTAACTTTAGCCCATTCTAATGTTGGTGTTCCATTCTCTAAATTATCTGTTTTTAGAGAAAGGATAGTAGGTGAACACTTAATTTTTACTACATCTCCAAAAGCTCCTACCTTACCGTCTTTTGATACAGGTCTAACTTTATAATAATATGTTTCACCAGATTTTGCTGATGTATTTACAAAATGTGTTCCCTTAGTAGTAGACAATTTGTAGAAAGTTCCAACTTTGTTTTCAACTGATCTATATACCTGATAGCTATCAGCATTAGCAAGTTTGTTCCAATCTAACTGTGGTTTGCCATCTACTGGTCTGTTGCTAGCTTTCACAACTAAGTTTGCTCTTGAAAGTGTAGCTGTAGTTGAAGTTAAAGAATCAAATGAAGCGATTTCGCCATTAGCCTTCTTACCTTCAGCTCTAGAGTAAACACGGAATCTATATGAATTCATATCATTTACATCTTGAACTTCAAATGATGTATACTTTGTTGCACCGATTTCTTCCCATGCTTCTCCATTTATAGACTGGTAAACAACATATTCGTCTGCTGCCTTAGCTGCTTCCCAAGTAACATTGGCTGTTTTTCCATCCATTTTTACTACAGCATTTTTAGGAGCATCTGGGTGAATTGTGTAGTGAGCTTTTATGCTTCCTCTGCAATTACCTCTCCAATCGTTTAAGTCAACATATATTCCGTATTTTGCAGCAGTTAAAGTTACTGTAGCTTCACCTACATCTACATTGTTTTTATATGTAGAATAGTAATCTCTGCCTTCGCCCTTATTTGCAAGTTTTCTTCCATCTGGAGCGATAGCTGTTGTTGCAGGTGTTCTACCCTTACCTGTCCAAGTACACTTATCATAACTTAATGATACTTTTGTATCAGACATTTTTACACTAACTGTGCCACATTTTCTACATGTCCAAACTTCTCCATCTTTTTGATAGTCATGTCCACCTGCATCAATATAGTCAATCTGCTTAACTGCACCTGATTCAGATGTATACTTGATATAACCATCAACTAGACAAGTTGATTTCTTTTCTTCAATTGTTAGCTTTTCTTTGATGCCATTTGCACCGTAATAAGCTACATCTTTATCAACGATAACCCATTCTGACTTAACTGGTTTACCTGCACGTAGATAGTATTCATTACCATCTTTATCCTTAATTGCACCGCTAAACTTGTCGTCAACCTTGTGACATACATCACATTTTACTTCATTAGTTTTTGGATCGTAAACATTTTTATGTCCATTTCTCTTACACTTAGACTCAAGAGTAAATGAATCAAGCAATGCACCATTTGTTACATCTCTAACATCTATGTTAATTTCTTCGTCTGCAACTGTTGCTGTTAAGTATGATGCACCATAACTGTCTTCAACAAAATGGAAAATTGTTTTGTAATCAAACTTATCCTGAGTAGTCATAGGATAACGCTTGCTTCCTGCAGCTCCACATAAGTAGTAAACAACACCATCTTTTTCATTAATCTTATCATCTTTAAGCATGTTTGTTCTACCTACACTGTGATCATGACCTGAGAATACGAGATCTATTCCTGCTTCTTCTACAGCATCTGGGAACATATCATATATTAAGTCATTTCCACCTACTGAGTTTGTATAGTATGGTGGCTGATGTGAAGTTAGGATTTTCCACTTAGCATTAGATTTTTTAGCATCTTCTTTTAGCCAATTAATTGCTTCCTGAATCTGGCTCTTTGTAGTTGCAAAGTTTATAGATGCTATGTAAACATCTCCGCGCTCAACAGAGAAGTATCCACCTTCTTTACTATTTGGATGATTGTACATTGCCGCTGCAATATCAGCATCTGCATCTCCGTAATATTCATGGTTACCCATTACACTTAGAACTTCTGTATCTCCAAGTTTATTAGCACCAACCAAATTACCAACTGATTTCCATTCATCATAGTTAGCAGCGTTATCTACAGCATCTCCAATCTGTATACCAAAGTCATATTTTGATCCTAGCTGATCAACTATTTTTTCAAGATTTGTAAGATTTTCTGGATCCTGAATATCACCAATTATAAAGAAGTTATTAGCACTGCCATCTGTAGTAAATTTCTTTACTTCTGACATAGCATTTTCTGTACCCAGCTGATATTCATATGTAGTATTTGGAGTAAGTCCTTTTAGTTCAACTCCATTTACATTAGAAATCTTATTTCCACCTGTATTAAATAATTTTTTCTGTGTTTTTGCATCAACAGTTGTCCATTCATTTGAACCCTCAACTCTATAGTTAATTACCTGTTTGCTGTCTTTTAACGGACTGCTTAACCAAGTTATGCTCTTTTGTGTTGATGGGTCTTTTGTAATATTAAATCTTACTGCTGTTGCGCTACCTGTATTTTCGCCCTGAGCATCATAAACTTCTAACTTATACTGGAATGACAATGCTCCTTTGTCATCCTTTGCATAAATCACATAAGTTCCAGCTGTTCCATTAAAGATGTTTGTAACTAATTCGCCTTTTTCATTTGTCTTACCTATAAGCGAATTATCTTCTTTATAGATACCAACCTCAGGAACTAATTTTCCATTTATGTCAGTGACTTTAATAACAGCATCTGATTCTCCTACTATAACAGGATCGACTGAAATGTTGTATGGAGCAACAATATTCATTGACTTTTCTGTAGTAGAGAATGTGTCATAATACTTTGATAATGTTAAGAAATTACCATTTTTTACTGTGTAAGTAAATTTATCTTCTGGTTTTAAGTTACTTGGAACTTTAACACTAAGTGTTGCAATAACATTATCCTCGTTTGAAATTGATACTGTGCCATTCTCATCAGTTTTTCTGTTTGCCTTAATAGTTATAGTTTTGTTAAATTTACTGTAACTATCAGTTCCTTCAAAGTCTTTTGAATACTTAACTTCATATTCTTTAAACATATTTCCTAACTGAATTACAGTCTTACTTGTATCAACTGTATTATCTGAAGCCTTGATTTGTAGATTAACAGTTTCTCCAAGCACTGCACTTTTTTCAGCAGGTACAACTTCTACTGTTGTTTTTTCATTTGTTTTACCATTGTCAACAATAAAATATCTAGTGTCTTTTGTCTCATTACCAAATTTATCTCTTACAGCAACAGCTATAGTATGTACACCATTGCTCAATTTTAGATTATTTAGCTGAGCTTTTATATCAGTTTTACCAAATTGGTATCTGTCATTGTCAACTACGTTTTCACCGTCGATATACATTCTTACAGTAGCTAAATCTATACCTGAAGTATACTTATTTTGTACGTCTTCGTAAATAGACTCTATAGTTACTGTATCTTCATTAATTGTAGCTCCTGACTCTAATTCTTTGCCATTTACTGTAATAGATTTAATCTTTGGTTCGTCTACGTCATCCATATTTGTTCCGTATACAAACTGTAAATTATCAAAGTAGATTGAATCAGCAGTCTTAGTTCCCATCTTTGTACCAGATACATACATCAAACGCAATGTCATATTAGGTTGGATTGTATATGGTGGCTGTACTTTAGTTAAATCAGCCTCTAAGTACTTCCATCCTTCCCAATATATACCTGGCTGTGCTTTACCATTTACAACATCTTCGTTTTTAGGTTCTAATGTAAAGTTATACGGTATATTCGCTCCAGAGCCATCACCAACATAACCTCTTAACCAGAAACCTGCCTGAGAACCTTCACCCTTATATTCTATGCCAACACCTTCTGGAGCATATACCCATACACCAATAGCTGTTGGAACACCAGGGATTTCCATTCCTTTTGAAGTACCGATACAAGCACCTTCTGTAACTGCTCCACATTCTCTAAAGTCGTAGTTTAATTTAAGTGATTTTGAACCAAATCTTACAGGTTCATCAGATTGAATATCTGCAATCTCTACTGATTCTTTACCACCTCTACCATAGTTTTTAGTTGAAAGAATACCTGGAGTTTCTTCATTTCCGATATAGTAATCAGAAGCAGAAGTCACTGATCCATCTTCATTTTTGACATCTTCAAAATCCCAAACAGTTACTGGCAGTTTACCAACAATAACTTTTATAGTACCTTTTACATTTTTGTCATGTACAGATACTGCAGTAGCAGTACCAGTTAAACTTTCACCATCTGAAGATGTAAAAACATTACCCTTAAATGTTCCTAATTTAGGTTCACTTAAATTCCAATCAAAGTCGCCATCTTTATAATTTACGTCTCTACCTTTACTTCTTACAATAAGACCTAAATCAGATGACTGTTCAAATCCAAGACTCACTTCTTCGCTTGCAAATGAAATTTGATCTGGAACTGCGATTTCTATTGTAGTTTCACCAACTACTTTATTATCTTTTAATAGATTTACAGTGACCTTACCTGTTTTATCATTTGATTTAAATACACCTGTTGATTCGTCTATAGTACCCAAATCTTTGCTGTTATCAGCTAGTTTGAATTTTACACCTCCTGGAAGGTCCATAGCAAAACCAGCTGTATCTACACCTTTTGCATCAAAATCAACTTTTGAATTAGGTGTATATACTTCATTGTTTGGGCTTAATTGTGCATGACTGAAAACTCCTGTTTTCTCAGCCTTTGATACAATTAAAATAGATGAACTTACAGCTCTTTCGGCACCATCTGCAGGATTATTTCTTACTACAAGTTCTTTTGTACCTTCAGGTCTACCTGCATATGTAGATGATCCACCACCATCAAGTGCCAAAGCAATTTCACAACCTTCTGCTGCAAACATTTCTCCCATTTCTTTGTATGTTCTACCATTTGAAACAGGAGGCTGAAGGCCATGAGTTACAAATGTTACAATTGTTCCATCAGGTTTAATACCAATTGCAGTACGGCTGTATTTTATTTCACCATACGCATTACTCTCTTCAACTGGTTTTCCGTCTTTTACAAGAACCTGGTCTCCACCTACTGCCATATCTAAATCGCTTAGGTCTTCACTATTTCTTATAACTGACTTACCATCTTTTGTAACACCGAAATACCATCTGCCACTAGCATCATTGTATTTCTTACCTTCAATTACTAGTGCACCCATAGGAGCACCATTAGCCATATTGAAAAAATCAGCATTTATTCCGGCAACAACAGTTTCGCCAGGATGATTTTTTTCATACGCAGCTGCCTGCTTAGTAGTTGGTGTCAATGACCAACTGTCAGCGTTATCTTTACCATAGCCAGCCTTTACTTTAAGCGTATCACTTGGCTTAATTTCGCACAAGAAATCAATTTTCTGATCTTGTCCTTGTGCATTTTGACTCACTACTTTATGTTCTGTAACGCCTTCAGAGATTTTTGTAATTGTATCTTTTACAATTGTTTCTCCCTTCGCAGCACCTTCCCAAGCATCTGTCGCAGCCATGCCTGTTGCTATAAATGTCGAAAATAGCATTGCAATAACTAAAGTAAATAGAGTTACTTTCTTGATTTTTACATGTTTATGCATTTCTCTCCCCCTCTCTATAACTCATAAATATAACTTATATTTATAAATATAATTGCTGCAAAATTATATTTATTTACTTTATTTTGCCTGTTTTAACTTTAGAATAGTTTGAATATACTTTTTTGCCATCAACTACTTTATATGCTCTTATCTTCCAATAATATGTTCTACCCTTTTTCAAATTAGAGTTTAATAGTGATCTTGATTTTGAGCTAGCTGTATAAACTAATTTATATGAGCTTGACTTATTTACTGTAGCTCTATAAATCTGGTAACCACTTGCACCTGATACACCATTCCATCTAACTCTCATTTTGCTTGAGCTTACCTTTTCTATCTTAGTAATTTGTGGAGAAGATAATGTTGTCTTCTTGCTAATTACTTTTGAATATGGTGAATATATAGTTTTACTACCAACTTTTTTGTATGCTCTAACTTTCCAATAATAAGTTTTTCCTGTTAAAAGGCCTTTGCACTGTACAGATCTATATTTTGAGCTTACTGTACTTACACGTTTAAATGCACTTGACTTATTTGTTGTTGCTCTATAAATCTGATACCCACTTGCACCTGATACACTACTCCACTTAATTCTCATACTTGTTGAACCCAAAACATCAGCACTTACACTTGTTGGAGCTTTAACAGTTTGAACTGAAGTTCCAGGTATTTTAACTGAAACAACTTTAGAGTATAAACCATAATTCTTTTTACCATTTGAATCAGTCTTAAACGCTACCATTTTGTAGTAATATGTTTTGCCTTTTTCAACTGAACTATTTTTTAAAGATATCCAGTTTGCAGGTGCATTTGAAATTTTAGTATATTTACCTGTTTGAGATGTTGCTCTATAAATTTCATATCCTGATGCACCGCTAATTTTATTCCAACTTAAATTTACAACATTGCTAACTAATTTAGCTTTTAAATTTGGAGCAGCTAACTGTTTTGGTTCTTCAAACTTCAAAGTATAATCGTTTGCAGTTGTTGTATCTAACTCAAACTCATAATATACTCCACCTTGTGCCGCATTTGTCTCAGTTGCTTTTATGCTAACTTTTTTGCCATTTTTATCATAGCATCCAAGGAAATCTATGCCCTCTTTTGCATGTACTTTTAATGTTAGTTTTTCTTTTAATCCAGTAGCATCGTATACTAAACTAAAAGTACCACTATTTTTATCACTGCTCTTAATAGTTATAGCTTTTCCTTTAATTGTATTAAAAGCTGCTTTTTCTAATAAGTTGTTTTGTAGTTTAATCTGCTTTAATTTCTCTAATTTATCTGCGTTCAATGATGTTATCTTGTTAAAATTAGCAGATATCTGCTCCAAGTTTACACAATCATTAAGATTATCCAATGAAGTAATACTATTACTGTGGATTAATAGATTCTTTAACTGTGATAATCCAGATAGATTTAAACTACCTACTAATCCTTTTTCCTGCCATGAAAGAAGTCTAACTTTACCAAATCCATTTGTTTCAATATTATTTGTTGAATCACTAGATTTGCTGTTATACCATGTGCTCATATCATTGGCATTAAACTTAGAGTTTACTTTTTTACCATTTTCATTGCTGTTTCTTGTTAAAAAGCTCTGCAAAGACTTATAGTCCGCAGTATTGCTACCTACAACTGCAAGTGAGCCATTCCTATACATCTTGTATCTATAAGCGTTTGAAAAGAACTCAATGCTAGGATCAAAATATTGATATCTTGCAAGTCCTTTAGTAGTTGCTTCATCATTTGCTATAATCCATTTTCCACCTTCATATCTCTTATTAGTTGAACGTGTAGCATCGATTATAACCCATCTGCCATCTACATAAGCTTCAACCCAAGTATGGTTTACTTTTGTCCCTACATTTGCCCAACTTTGATTTGGTGTTGTACGAACAGTACCCTGCGCTAATCTACAAGGAATTCCTTCACTTCTTGCCATAGCAACCATTAATGCAGAATATCCATCACAAACAGTCTTAACTTTTTGATTTGAGTTAAGTTTTGTAATAAGTACATATGGATTTATTTCTGATGTTAAATTTCCATTAAATGCATCAGTATCATAATACAAATTAGTTCCTAAATACTCATACATTTTCTTCAATTTATCATAATTATTACTTGCTCCTTTTACAACTTTATCTGTAAAAGTACCTATTACATTGCACTGTTCAGTTGTTAGAGCTTTTCCATTAAGAACATAATCATGCTTAAGTGTTTTATCTTTGTAAATTTCAGGACTGTATGCTTCGCCTTCTTCAATTATATTTTTATTATTTTCAAGAATGTCTGTATATCTTAGCAAAGCTCCAGTTCCATTACCCTTTTTAAAAGTAACATCCCTGAAAAAGTAATCCCAGTTTTTATCAAAACGACACAAAACATAATATTCCCCTGCAGAAATATCTTTTGTATTTGCCTTTATAGTAAATGATCCATTTTTAATTTCTGCTGATGTCTCAGCATATTTTTGATCATCTGTTGTATTTGCTTTTTTCAAAAAGAAATTTACCTTTTTTACATTAGAAAATAAAGTTTTTCCACTAATTGTAATGCTTTCACCATTTGATGAAGCTGTTACTGTTATATTATCCTTTGTAAAAGTTTTTGAAGTACTATATGTTTGAACGGTATCTATTTTTTCCGCTGCTTTTACTTCATTACTAAATAATGGCACATTACTAAATAGCAATGATACTATCAATGCTATAGTCACCATCTTTTTTGCTTTTTTCATAAATTTTTACCTCGCTAATTCATACACTTAATTAAATTATCACTTTCCATATAATTTATATAATACCATCAGTCAGTATTGTATCATTTATACTTATCTTTCGTCAATATATTACATGATTTAATGCAGTTTATCTAATATATAAATTGATTTTCAGAAGTTATATATCCTTTATATCCTTTTTTATTGATGTTGTTGAAATATCTGGTGTTCTTTCTAGGTATACTACTTCAACACCTTCATCTTTCAAAAAATCAAACTTACCAGCCCAATCATTGCCTATAACAAAAGTATCAATATGATATTCTTTAATATCTGTCTTCTTTTGTTCCCAAGATTCTTCTGGAATAACTAAATCCACATATCTAATTGCCTCAAGCAATTGTTTTCTTTGTTCGTAGCTAAAATAACATTTTTTATTTTTTTCCACTAAATTGAACTCATCTGTTGATAAACCTACAATAAGATAGTCACCTAGTTCCTTTGCTCTTCTTAATAAGTTAATATGTCCATAGTGCAGCAAATCAAATGTACCATATGTAATAATTCTTTTCATAATATTCCTCACTTACTATTTCCAATAATAATATTCGCCAAACGTTCGGAAGCCCTACCGTCATTCATATTATTATATTTTTTATTAAATGCTTCTATTTCATACAAGTTAAATTCGTCAAGTTTTATAGAATTCAAATTATCTACTAATTCTTTTTCTGATTTTACTACTGGACCTGGCAATTCATCTATATCGATATAAAAACCTCGCAGTTCATCCCTATACTCTTCCATATCATACATATAAAATAGTATTGGTCTTTTTAACAATCCATAGTCAAAAAATACACTGGAGTAATCAGTTATTAGCAAATCAGAAATAATATATAAATCATTTATTTCATCATAATTAGAAACATCATACATAAATCCACTATATTTTTCAAAATTGAAATTATCAGCAACTAAATAATGAGCTCTAAACAAAATTATGTAATCTTCTTTTAAGTTGTCCATCAAATAGTCAAAGTCAACTTGGCTTTTATATACATATCCGTTTTTAAAATCATGTTGGTTATCTCTCCATGTAGGTGCATATAAAATTATTTTTTTGTCTATATTATTAAGACCCAATTTTTCTTTTATATGGTATACATCTTTTTTATCATAATAATTCAAAAAATCGTTTCGAGGATAACCTATTTCTAAAACTGCATCTTTTTTACCAAATTTCTCTAATTGCCATGCGGATGTAAACTTTTCACTTACAAATTTGCAGCAAGACAATATATATTTAAATCTAGCAGTATCAGTTTTATATTTCGATTGGATTTCACTAATTGAATTCATAACATTATTTGATTTTGTAATATCATATCCAAGTCTCTTTAGAGGTGTTCCATGCCAACATTGTATATAGATTTGTTTTTTATTTGGAATCCATTGATCTACTGCTCTAAAATTAAAAATCCAATACTTAGCTTTATGCAAATACTGTTCGCACTCTTTACTTCCATGCATAACAATTTTAGTATTTCTATTTTTCTCTAAAGTTTTATACTCATCTGGGTTTTTAAAAATCCAAATAAACTGATAGTCTAAAAATCTATCATCTTTTAACATATACTCATAAACTGCTTTTGGGCTACAAGCATATTTTTTTCCGTCGTATGCGCAAAATGCTATTACATTGTCTTCTGTACTTATTGAAATACCTCTAATCTTATATCTCAATTTAAGTATTCCATAAACTGATTTTCTAGCACATACTCTTAGTATCTTAATTCTTTTTACAGTATCCATCAATGCAGATATAATTTTCAAAACATACTCCTATTTTTTCATTAGACTAACAATAAAATCACTTAATTGTTCCGTACAATTATCCAAATTTACTTCTATATACTTGTTTAAAAATTCTTCTACTCTTTTTTTATCATAAGACTCTTCTAAAGATTTTTGCAATTTTTTTGCATCACTAAATACATATTTTGAAATTGCTTCATTTTCTAAATAAATGTTAAGGCCAACATTATTTGCATATGCAGCAATATCCGGTTGATATATATAGATATCTTTATTAAGGATTGCTGCTTCAAAGATTATTGCTGAATAATCTGAAATAACCTTGTCTACAACCTTTAGCCAATCCATAGATGAAAAGCTTTCGTCTACTATAGCGCCTAATTTTTTTGCCCACAAATAATCATCTTTATCCAAAAAATGTTTTTTTACAATTAAATTAGATGATTCAAAATTAAATCCATCTATAATTTTTTCAAGTTCCACACTTGCATTTTTTCTAAATGTAGGCGCATATAAAATATTTGTTTTTTCTCTTATACCTGGATATTTGTTATTTATTTGCTCTGCTGTTTCTTTATCGCTGTTTTTTAAATAATCAATCCTTGGTAAACCCAAATAAATTATTTTATCTTTCTCAACTCTAAAAGCTTCCGAAAAAATTTCACCTGTCAGATGCCCTGGTGCCATTAGATAATCGTAATTTCTATGCATTTTCATAGTCTCTGCAACTACTCTACTATGTCCATCTGGTGACTCAACATTTTGCCATCCAAACTTTTTAATTGCACCAAGCGCATGCCACATCTGTATTACTTTTTGATTTGCTTTTTTAGGCAGTACTGAAACTACAATACAATATCCATCTAAAACTACAATTTCAGAAATTGACAAATAATAAATTTGTTTAATTATATGTAGACCGTAACTAAAAAGTCCTATAAAATTTTTTTCAATTTTTTTACACAAAATCGTAGTTTCTATACCATGTTTCTTTAAACTTTTACTTAATAATTCAATATCAAGTGTAGGTTCATTTGCTTGTCTGCTTATTATTACAGCTCTTTTTTGTAGTTTAAGAGGTTTAAAAAAAAAATTTATAAACCTCATTAATACTACAATTAATTGTATAACTAATTTTTTCATATCTATTTACCAGCTTAGTTATTTTCTTTCTTTTCTTTGTATTTAGTAGCTATTCTCATCAATCTAGCTACAAAATAAAACTTTTTGAAATGTCTATATGCTTTTGGATCTTGATCATTTTGCACAAAATGTATATCTGACTCCTTAAGAAGTTCCTTAAGCTTAGCCATTGAAATACGATCTTTTACATATTCTTCTATTAAAACTTTTTCGCTTACAAAAGTTTTATTTGTTTCTTTGACTTCGCAATTCATATCTATTTCTTTACCTTCAAGCATATAGTCGGCAAACATTCCTGGTAAATTTACTCCACACTGTGTAACAGCATATCCTGAAGCACCAAATCTCATATTTACTTCAACAAAATAAATTTTGCCATCTACTGTTTCAATTAGGTCAACATCATATAATCCAGTAAACTTAAGACTAGCTACAAAATCAACCATCTGCTTTATTAAAGGCTCATTAAATGAACATGGCAAAATACGTCCAGTAATTGCTACACCTCTATGCTCTAACTGTCCACCTTCTTCAGCTACAAAGAATCCTGGACCTATTGCACCTTCTTCAGTACCAAGTCCTAATATAGAGTACTCTTTTGCAATTTCCACATAATCTTCCACCAACATTTCAATGTCTTTTTCCCTTGAAAATTCAGTTAAAGTTTCTCTTAACTCTTCTTCACTGTTACATTTTCTCATACGACTTTTTGAACTGTTTTTACTGATATTCGGCTTTATAAAGCATGGATAATTAACAGTTTCTGGGATTTCAAATTCGCCTTTTACTGTTTTAATTACACAACTATTTAATACTGGTAATCCAAAATCCTTAGCAAGAGCTTTTTGCACGCCCTTACTCATAAGATGGTTAATTTCACCTTCTTTACCCTCTACATTTGGTAAATAATAGTACTCGCTAAGTTGTTCTAAATAATCATCAGCGATACAAGCTACCAAATCATCTGCAGGTATTAGTAGCATCTTGCGATTTTCATCTGCCAAAGAAATAAGTCTTCTTACTATTCTTTTGCTTCGTCTTCTTGATACACATACGTAATATCCTTTTATATATTTACTATATGCGTCAGGTTTTAGCATTTTCATCAGATTCTTTTTCTTTGGTCTTACTTGGAAAATTCTTAAAACTTCCACTTCATACCCTGCTTCTCCAAGAGAACGCGCCATTGTCAAGTTTGAACAATAGTTTCGTCCTGCAACTAAAACTCTAGGTTTTTCAGAATTAGGATCCCTTTGGTTTGTTTTTTTCGTTTGAGGATATCCTAATAACTTATATTTTAATGGTCTTAATATTGGAGCCAGCTTGCGTTTCAATGATTTTTTTACGTTCTTTTTTATTCTTCGGCATTTCTGTTTAAATGCTTTTTTCTTAATTATTTTTGTAAAAACTTTACCAGGTTCTGGGTCATCTTCTGACAATAAAAGTCTTATATCAGCATTTTTAATGTTGTCATTTAACTCTTTTTTTGTCATGTATCCGTAAATATAATCGTCCCAAGCAACTTTTTCATATATAAATTGTTGGCCCATTGTTTTTACTTTTTCTTCTTCTGGACAATGACCTTGGTTTGTCACTTCTTTAACAAAAATTTCTGGTAAGTTTACTCCACTCTTAAAGTAAGAATAATTTGGCCCTCCACTTCTCAAGTTAACTTCGTTGAAGTATATTTTATCGCCAACAATATTAAACTCTAAATCAAACATACCAACATAATGATATCTTTTCATCATATCAATTATGTTTTCTTTTATTTCTGCAATCTCATCAAAAGGTACTACCCTACCTGCAAGAGTAACTCCTTTTTCATGCTGTGCAACATTAGTCTTTTTGATAATCGCAGGGATAATTACCTCTTGGTCTATACAAACCCCAGATAAATCTATCTCATTTTCAATATTTAAAAATTCTTGTACTAGAATAGATCTATTTGAGAACTTTCTCTTTAACTTAGTTAGATGTCTTCTTAAAGTATCCTCATCATCACAGGCTTTCATTTCTTTTTTGTAACCTGTTATGCTTTCTATAGGTTTACAGAAACAAGGGTAAGTAATATCTTCAGGAATGTCTATTTCTTCTTCCAAAGATATTATCCACTCATTAGGTGTTAAAAGCCCAGCAGCTCTTGCTATATCTCCTTGAACAGTTTTATCCATATGCTCAACCATTGTTCCAGCTTTTCCACCTACAATAGACGGCATAATAAATATATCCTCAAGAATGTCTCTGTTTAAATCCATAATTGAAGTTGTGTAATCATCGGTTGGGAATAATACAGGTTTATATTTTTCTCTGTTTTCGTATTTTAACAACTCATTTAAAAGCTCTATGTCTTCTCCATCTTTTACTTTTTTTGATATTATTTCCACATGATTCCTTACATATTTACTTTTAATCGCAACTTCTGATAATCCTGATTTATACGCATTTGCAATTAAATCAACTGTATATCCAGCTGCTCCCAATGATCTTATAACACTTAATCCCGTAGAGTAATTTCTTGAAAGTACTACAACCAACGGCATTTCTTTTGTACATTTACTATTGTCTTTGTTTGTTTGGATTTCATTTAATATCTCATCATATTTAATTCCTTGTTCTTCAACTGGAATAGTGCAAAAGTTATATGCCATATAATGATTGTAAGAAATACCTAGTCTTTTACGAGCATCCTCTATCTGTTCTTCTGCATAAGTACGATTCCATTCTGTTAGGTTCATAACAGCATCTATGCATATTTCCTTTTGCTTTTTCACACGTTCTCTCTTTCTAATTATATTGCTGTAAGCTGATTTTTGTTCATCAGCAGTGTATCTCCAAAATTTATTATTAGTATAATCTCTTAAGCTTATATTAACTGCTTTATGAGCCTCATTTACCTTTTTAACTGCAACTTCTCTACTCCATCCAGTGTTGTCCATGATTTCTTTCAGATATTTATTTCTTGAAATCATATTTTTTTCGCGTTTCAACAAATCTGCCTCAAAAATCTTTTTAAGCTCTTCATCGTCACCTTCTAAAACATTTTTTATATCAGCTTCTGCAATAAGTTTATCCAAAACGTCTTTTTTCATATTGCCATGTAGATAGTCTTCCCAAGCGATTTTTTCATAGACATATTTTTTTCCATATTCATCCACGGTTACTTCTTTTTCGTCTATATCAACATTTAAAATGCCCTTTATAAAAAGTTCAGGTAAATTTACACCGCTGTGGTAGTAAACATAATTTGTACCACCACTTCTCATATTAATTTCATTGAAATATATTTTATCACCAACGATATTCAATCCTAAATCGAACATCCCATAATAATGGAACTGTTTTAAAAATTCTATTAGTTTTTCTTTAAAATCACCTAGTTTATCAATATCATAAGTTTTACCTGCCAAAGGCACACCTTTATCATGTACTCCTATGTATTCTTTATGAATAATCCCAGGCATAATAATCTTGTCGTCTAAACAAACACCTTCAATATCGATTTCTTCATCTATTTCTAAAAACTTTTGCACTAATATAGATCTATCTGCAAAGCGTTCTTTTAATTTGTATAGATGTGACAATAATTCGTCTTTGTTATTGCATTTAAGCATTTCCTGTTTATATCCAAGACTGCTTTCAAGCGGTTTACAATAACAAGGATATATAACTTCATCCGGTACAATTATTTCATCGTTTCTTAGTGAAATTGTCCATTCTTCCGGTGTAAGTATTCCAACTTCTCGTGCGATTTTACCTTGCACACTTTTATCCATAAGATGCTTTAATGAACCAGCACTGCCATTCACAATACTAGGCATCATAAAAATATCATCCAATATATCTCTATTTAAATCCATTACAGACGTTGTATAATCGTCTGTTGGAAATAGTATTGGTTTTTCTTCATTTTTTCCCTTATAGCTTAATAGTTCAGCCAAAAGTTCCTTATCTTCTTTTTCGCTAACCTTTTCGCATACAACTTCAACAGAATGCTTTACATATTTGCTTTTTGCAATAAACTCAGATGCACCCTTTTTATTGGCACTTGCAATTAGGTCAACTTCAAAACCTGCTGTTCCTAGTGATTTAATTACGCTTAATCCTGTAGAATAATTTCTTGAAAGAACTACAACTAGAGGTTTTGTGTATCTCATAGTTTCCTCCTTATGACTAAATTATTTTTACATGTATTTTTCCATAAGGTATTTCATACCTTTTTTCTCTGCGATATATGGAGTTGTTAAAAGTACTACTCCTGGTCTTAAATTAATTTCTATTAGGACTGGTCCATCTTCTGTAATTGCTATATCCCAACCTAAATAGCCGTCTATTTTGCTTTTTGCCTGTGCTTCTTTAACCATAGATATGGCTTCTTTGAAGTAAGGTACAGTGAACCCTTTAATCTCAACACCTGTTAAAGGATGTTTCTTAAATACATTTCCATCCATATCAGCAGCATCTGTAACTAGTTTTCCTGTTTCTAAGTCAACAACAGCAACCATACCGCCACCATGGAAGTTATCAATTATAGATGTACCTCCACCTATTCTCAAAGATGCATATGCAATATCCATTTTACTTCCATCTTCTGTTACAGGTTCTTTATTTGATGAAATACTTACGATTCTTAAAGTGTTTACAGAAGCAGGAGCCAACTCACTTAAACTATGATGTTGTATTACATACTGTTCAACAACGCCTTCTGGTAATACTTTTAATTTTTCATAAACTTCTGCAGCATTTGATTCATCAATTTCAAAAGCTTCTACACCCTTACCTCTATTACCATCAAGTGGTTTATAGATAACCTTTTTGCTGTTTTTAAATTTATCAATAAATTCATTTTCTGAAATTTTTGTATTAACACACCAAGGTCTCTTTAGATACTCTGAAAATTCTTTGTTTGTTAACTCTTTGTTTGTTAACATTCTATATATTTTTTTATCAGTATCCCATCTTCTTGCAATCGCCTTTGAATCTTTGATTAAAAACAGTGAATTTTGAACTTCTTCATCTAAATCCCAAAACTTATAAGTAACGTACTCTTTGTAAGCACAACCTGTGCGTTTACGTGCTTCCATGATTTTAGCCTTAGCTTCTTCATAGTTCCAGCCAGTTTTCTCCATAGTAGCTACAATTGCTTTTTCTCTATTTTTAGCTAATTTAGCATCTTTTTCACTCTTCTTATTTTTTAATTTCTTGTACTCTTCTTCTTGTTTATTAATTGAATACTTATATAAATCATACTTGTTGTAATCTCTATATGTAATACTGTATTTTTTCTTAGAAGCTTCTACATTTTTCACAACTTTTTCACGTGACCAACCTGTTTTTTCCATAAGCTCTGCAATATCTTTTTCCTTTTGGATTCTTCTTTTTTCTTTTTTCTCGCAAAGAGCTTTATATCCTTCTACTTGATCTTCAACAGGTACTTTGTGGAAATTATATTTTTCATAATCTCTATATGTAATACCTGTATTTTTTCTAGCTTCATCTACATTTTTAATTACTTCTTCTCTAGTCCAACCTGTTTTTTCCATAATAGAAAGAATTCTTTTTTCTTTCATTTCGTTGCTATTTTTAGATTTCTTTTTCTTAAATAAATTCAACATTTTCTATATCCTTTCTTAATTGCTATTTTTAAAATCTCTAACTTTATAAGGAATTCTTAGTAAACTTCCTATTTTATAATACTTTTTAAAATGTTTGTATGGTTCTACATCTTCTTCGTCTTTAATAAAAAAGATATCTGAACTCTTCAAATTATTTTTTAATTCGCTTTTATCTACATCACTTCTAACAAATTCTTCAAGTAATATTTTTTCACTTATAAATTTCTTATTTATTTTTTCTTGCGAAATTTGATTGCTAACTTTAGTCTCATTTAAAATACAGTCTGCAAACTGAGCAATAGGGTTGACTTTATCATCTACCAAAGCATACATAGAAGCTCCAGCTCTAAAATTAAGTTCAACAAAATAAATTTTTCCTTCACTAGTTTCTATAAAATCTATATCATAAAAACCTGTAAAATTAAGCGATTTAATAAATTGACAACATTGACTTAAAATCCCATCAAAATAATTTAAATCAACTATTTCACCAATCATTGTCACGCCTTTTCTTTCTTTATTTCCACCTACTAAACATTTAAAAGCGCCTGAAGCTGCAACATCTTCTGATACACTGTAGCCTACTAAAGAATATTCATTTTTTATATCTACGAATGGCTCAACTAAGATTTCAAGGTCTCCTTTTTTTGACAACTTCAAAAGAAGCTCCTTTAATTCCTCTTCACATTGACACTTTTTCATAATACCCTTATTGCCTTTTACACTAATATTTGGTTTTATAAAGCATGGATAAATTAGATCTTTTGGAATATCAAAACCGCCATTCTTAACAACTATTAATTGACTTTGCAAAACCGGCAATCCAAAATTGGCCGCCAAATTTTTTTGCTTATTTTTTTCCATTAAATTGCTAATAGCACCTTTTGTATCTTTTATATTTGGCAACAAAAAGTCATCTTTAAGTTCTTCCAAATAACTATCTACGAAATAAGCAGAATAGTCATCAACAGGTATCAACAATGTCCTTTTGTTTTCTGACTTCAACTTTACCAATTCTTCAGTCAACTTATCATAGTCATCATTTACTACAAACTCTTTGAAACTATTAGTGTATTTACTATATTTATCTGGTTTAATATTTGCTAGTAAATTAAGAAACTTGGGTTTTGTCTTATACAATCTCAAAACATCTACTTTGTATCCACCTTTGCCCAAAGCTCTAACCATAGTCAATATATTGCAATAGTTTCTTCCTAAAACTATTACTTTTTCCACCGTATTTTTTCCTTGTTCCAAATCGTTTTTTTTCATTTTTTACCTCTATATTTTAATTTATGCTTCAATGCACTAAGTCTAATACGGCGATTGAATATTTTACCTGGCTTGGAGTCCTCTTCATTTTCTAAAAGTTTGTAATCTGCATTATTTAACAAATTTTGCAATCTACTTTTAGAAATATATCCATTTATATAGTCTTCCCAAGCAACTTTTTCGTATATAATCGAAAACCCTGTTTTCTTAGCATCTTCATCTGTTGGATTATAGCCTATATCCATAATATTTTTTATCAATATATCTGGTAAATTAACACCTGCTAAAAAATACGAGTAATTAGGTCCTCCGCTTCTAAAATTCATTTCATTAAAATACAATTTGCCATTTACATAGTTAAATTCCATATCAAACATGCCCACATAATGAAATTGCTTTACAAATTCCTGAATTTTATCTATTGTATCCTTTAATTCAGTTAAATCTAGTAATTTACCACACATAGTCACACCAACTTCGTGTTTAGCAATTTCTGTTTTTTCTATAACTGCTGGAATAATAACTTTTTGATCTATACTAATTCCTGATAAATCGTATTCTTTTTCTATTTCTAAAAATTCTTGAATTAAAACGTCTCTATCTCTGTAAAAATTTTTCATTTTGACAAGATGTTCTTGCAACTCTTTATCATTTAAACATTTTTTCATTTCCGTTTTATGACCATCTTTGCTTTTTAAAGGTTTCACAAAACATGGATATTTAACTTCATCTGGGATACAAATTTCATCTCTAAGAGATACTATCCATTCATCTGGTACGGATAATCCTATTGTTTTCGCTATTTTATTTTGGATACTTTTATCCATACAATTGCTTATAGTACCATCGACTACATATGGCATATAAAAAGATTTTTGCAACAACTCTCTGTTATTATCTACTACTGTTGTTGTAAAATCATCTACTGGCAACAAAAAGATTTTTTCATCAGTTTCAGCCGCATATTTTTCTAAAACATCAATTATATTTTCCCCATCATCACCTTGTATTTTTGTTGATAGGACCTCTATTGATTTTCTAACATATTTACTACTTGATGCTATTATAGAACTTCCATTTTTTTTAACACTTGCAATTAAATCAACTGTATATCCAGCAGCACCAAGTGCACGAATCACACCAAGTCCTGTAGAATAATTTCTTGAAAGCACTACTACTAATGGTTTTGATACTTCCACAATTTTTCTCCTCAAATTTATGTTATTTTTCGTCCAAAACTTTTATATTTCAATCTCAATATTTTGTCTCTATTTGTCTTCATACTTCCTATTATTATATAATGCAAATGCCTAAATTGCAATAAATCTTATACATATGATTAATTATTGACCCCTCGATTTACAGCACATTTTTCACTAGTATTTTAAAAATAACATATGAAATTATTTTATTTACATGTACGCAAAATAAAAAACCTTCTATGATTTTATACATTAATTATCATAGAAGGTTAATCACTTATATCATTTATATTTTTAAATTAGTCTATTTTTAGTGGTTGCCACATTCGTGTGCATGTGCATGTTCATGGCATACGCTACCAGTTGATTTTAGTGTACCAGCTAGGTATCCTTTTACTGCTTCTTCAGCTTCGCCTTCTGCTCCAACGATAACTTCGATTTTGTGTTCGTTGAAAATATCAATAGCTCCGCCGCCCATGCCACCAGAAATAATAACATTAACACCTAGGTCGTTTAGGTAGTTAGGTAAAAATCCTGGTCTATGTCCTGGGTTAGGAATTGATTCGCATTTTGTGATAACTCCATCTTCTGTTTCAAAAATGTTGAAGTTTTCACAATGTCCAAAATGTCCTGCTACAATTGTTCCTTCACTTGCTACTGCAATTTTAATCATCTTTTCTTCCTCCTTAAAGTTAACTTAAAATTATATTTCTAATATTTTTGTATATTTCTTTTATAGCTGCTTCGGCCTCACATGGAAAATCAACTACTGCTTTTCCCGCATTTACTGCTTTAACAGCTTGTTTATCAAATGGTATTTCCCCCACCATCGGTATTTCATTTTGGTGACAGTATTTTTTTATCTCATCTGTCATTTCCAAATTTGTATCAAATTTATTTACGCACACTACAACTTTTGTTCCAAAAGTGCTGGCTGTTTGAACTATACGTTTCATATCGTTTATGCCTGAGATTGATGGCTCTGCAACTATTAACACCACATCGGCTCCGCTCATAGATGATATTACTGGGCATCCTATACCAGGTGAACCATCTACAATTGATATTTCAACATCTTCTGATGCTGCATCTCGAAGTTGAGTTTTAACTTCAGAAACGAGTTTGCCAGAGTTACCACTACCCATTCTCAATTTAGCAGTAGCAAAAACCCTATCCTCCTCAGTGTATAACATTTTTTCGCCGGATGGCTCATCGTCCAAAGTTATGGCGTCCTGCTTACACACAAGCTGACACACTCCGCAGCCTTCACATGCAAATTTATTTACAGTCAACCTACCTTCGCTGCTTAAAATACTATTGAACTTGCACGCCTTTTGACAAGCGCCACAACCGATGCATTTATCCTGATTTATAGTAGCTTTTGGCATGCCGTAGTAATAACTTTTTTGCGGCTCATGGTCCATGCCCATAATCAAATGCAAATTTGGCGCATCTACATCGCAATCTGCAAATGCTTTGGCAGCTTCAAGTTTTATTAAACTGCTTGCTACAGTAGTTTTCCCTGTTCCGCCTTTTCCACTTAAAACAAGTAGCTGCTTCATCTAACTGCCTCCTTTGCCTTTGCCAAAATTTCCTCAAAATGTCTTCTGTATTCATCAGATGCCAAAGATAAGATTTCCCCGTCGGAATTCATTTTTCCAATTTTGCTGTCGAAAGGTATTTTACCGATTATGTCGATGCCTTTTTCCTGGCAAAACTTTTCCGAAGGATTTTCCCCATCTAGACACTTGTTAAGCACCACACCAAAAGGCTTACCCATAAGTTTGACAAGATCATATACCATTCCTAGATTGTGACTTCCAAAAATAGTTGGCTCGCCCACCAAAATACAATAATCCGCGTCTTTTATGCTGTCCATAACGATGCACGCACTTCCCGGCGGACAGTCTATAATCACCGTCTTGTCCTCGTCTTTGATATCCTCCATCATCTGACCGATAATCGGCGTTCCTGTCATCTCGCCCACATTTAGCATGCCGGAAATAATTTTCACATCGCCACTCTGGCCTTCCCTAACGATGCCCACTTCTTTTTCCTTTTCGCCTACAGCCTCTGCAGGACATAGGATTTGGCATCCGCCACAGGAATGACATACTTCGTCAAACAAGAATATCTTGTTCTTTATGTATACTAGCGCGTTGAACTTACAGAAATCCACACATTTTCTACAACCTGTGCAGGCTTCCATATTAAAGTCTGGCAATGATACATTGATTGATTTTTCATTTTGCCAATCTGGCTTTAAAAACAAATGTCCGTTTGGCTCTTCTATGTCGCAATCTACATAAACTGAATTGCCTTCAGTACAAGCAAGGTTTACTGATAAAAATGTTTTACCTGTTCCACCTTTGCCACTTAGCACTGCAATTTTCATTTTAGTTTGCTCCTCTTCCCTGGAAACCGCCGTGGAATTCAGTTAGTTCATTTAGTTCTCCGTCTAAATACATTTTGATATTTTCCATAGCAGTTTTGTCTGTTGTTTTATATAATTTGATTTCTGCTGCCTTTAGCACTTCTACTGCGTTTTCTCCGCAACGAGGTGTTAGTAGGATTTCTACTTCTTCGTCAGCTATCTGCTGTGCTGCTTTGATGCCTGCACCGCCGCTAGCTTCGGCAGCATTATTTTCTATAAAATTAAAAGAATTGTCTTCTGTATTGTAGATGCCAAAATATGGTGTTCTTCCAAATGATACACATACTTTAGTATCTTCTGTTTTTTCTTCTACAGGTATAATAATCTTCATTTTTTTCTCCATTCTGCTAGATATTTACCTAGCTTTTATTTTCGGCATATGCCACTTACAACTACTATTATAATACTTTATTGGTATATGTCAATAATCTTACAAAGTTTTATACAAAAATAGGACTCCCCATCAGTAAACCTTATCACCAACGGAAGAGTCCATTTTCTCATATAAATATTATTCGCCCATCATAATTTTAATAATATCTTCGTTTGTTTCTCTCATACCTTCTCTACCTAGACGGCCGATATTTTCAATAGTAGGTTCTACACCCTTACTTACAAGACCATCACCAGCATAGAACTGCTGACCGCGTTTGTACATATTGTATCCTAAAATACCAGCATCAACAGATGAAGCAATCTTAGCAGCACATGAAGCTTTAGCCCCGTCGCAAACAATACCTGATGTAATCGCAAGAGCATTTACAACAGTATGTATAACTTCCTTGTATCCGCCGCCACATAGATATGCAATACCTGCTCCAGCAGCTGCCCCTGCACTTACTGCACCGCAGTATGCTGACAGTCTACCGATACCAGTTTTTTGGTGAATAGCAATTAGATTTGAAAGGGCCAACGCTCTGTAAGTTTTGTCTTCATCAGCACCAAACTCTTTTGCATACTCCAAAACAGGAAGAGAACAAGTCATTCCCTGGTTACCACTACCTGCATTAATAATAACTGGAAGCTCACAGCCATTCATACGAGCATCTGAACCTGCCGCAGCCATAGCTTTTGCACGAGTTCTAACATCATCTCCGTAAGTATCTAACAAAACAGAACCGATATTTGCACCGTAATCTCCTTTTAGACCTTCCTGAGCAATCGCTGTATTGTACTCAATCTGTCTGTCCAAAATTTCCTTAACATCGTTTACATCCATTGTATTTACAAAGTCCCAAATGCTTTCAACATCTAGTAAACTTCTATCTGTTAGACCTTCTTCATTTTCCCCTTCAACTGGGATATCAACTAGTTTTTCCCCATTTTTTTCAACTAATACAATGTTTGTATGATAGTTTGCTATTCTAACTTTTGCGTAATCTTCCCCATTAAACACAGTTACTATAATCTCAAAAGTTATACCGCTGTCCACATGTTTAACTTCAATTGGAACAGTTTCCATAAATTTAGCCATAGCTTCTACCTCTTCAGGTGAAACTTCAGCAATTACTTCAAGTTCCTTTTCAGCTTTACCTGCAACTATACCTGCTGTTGCCGCTGCCGGTATACCCTTTAAATGATTTGTATTTGGTACGATTACGCTTTTTACATTTTTAATAATACTGCCGCTAACCTCGATTTCAACTTTTTCTGGCATTGCTCCTAGGACTTCTCTTGCTTTAGCCGCTGCATAAGCTAGAGCGATTGGCTCTGTACATCCCATAGCCGGCACCAGCTCCTCACCTAAAATCTTTACATATGCATCATACTTAATATCCGTTTTTTTCATTTTTTCTCTCCTTTTATGCGGGAATGACTCTATGGTTATTCCCCGCTTTTTTTATTTTGTCAATCATTTTCAAATACTTAGCTTGCCTTTTATAATCTTTTTCCGTAGGATTTTTTATCCTATCAATTTGAGAATTATGCTCCAAATCTGCAAGTTTTACTGTTTTGGCAACTGGATTTTTACAAAGATTTTCAATATATTTTTCATAATCCATATCTTTATCCCTAGTTAAAAGTTTTACAGCTTCGATAATTTCATCTGAAAATCCAGCGTTTTTTAAATCACCTGTTGTTGCCCAAGTGTCTTCAATTACATCATGTAAATATGCAACAGCTTTTGCTACGTCACCGTCTACATGGTCAGCAACATAGCATGGATGAACCAAGTAAGGCATTCCACCTTTATCCTTTTGACCTTTATGAGCCTTTGTTGCAAAGTCCAAAGCCAATTTTGCATACTCCATAACATTGTCTCCTTTTAACTAATATCTAAGATGTATTTTGGATAGCATTACTTCAACATCGTATCCATAGTGCTGACTAAACAGCTCCATGCCAGCTTTTGCAAGGTCTACATGGTTTTTAGGCGCAACTGTAATCTTTTTGATAAAGCTTTTTTCTCCCTTTACATCGATTTTAATATATGGCATCAAAAATCCATCTTTTGCACGAAACTCGATTTTCTCTGGATCACTTTCAATAAAAACCATACGGTATTCTCTCTCTGCTGCAAACTCTTCCTGCTTGAAAAATAGAGAATAGATCGAGATAACTTCTAGAAATTCTTTGCAAAAACTGTTAAAACAAATAGCATCTACGTCATTCTCTGCACAGTACATAATCTGCTTAAATGGCATACCTATTCGCTGGGGTACTTTTTCAAAGAGCAAATCTCTTATTATGGCCTTTTGCTCCTCCCACGAATAAATTAGATAACCGTGATGAACTATGCGGCGATTGTCACGAATACGCTCTAGCAACTCTGTGCTGTTAAACTCTAAGTTGTAACCTGTTTTGTCACCAAACTCCGCCCAAAGAGTTATGCTATCTGGATCATCTGAAAATGAAGTTATAAAGAACCACTGCTTTTCAAGAATATCCAAGTGCTGATCCAATTTGTTTTTTAAAAGTTTGCGCATCTTCAAATCTTTGATTTCCTTGATTACCTGATCCACAACGTAAAGAGTGTAGTACATTTCCTTTGTGTCATTTAGAAAATCACTCTTTGTTGCATAAAATGCCATATCTCCTAAAATCCCTTGGACACCGTTGCTTTTTGTATAATGATAAATCGCTTGGTTGGGCTTTATCTGTTTAAGTTTTAAATGTTGCTTTGGCATATTTCTCACCATTCTCTCTGTTATAAAAGTTATTTTATTTTATTTTTAACATAATTTACTTCCGTTTGCAATAAGTTTAAACTTATATCCTAAAACTTCTGAAGCTCTTTTGCACATAATCATACGATCTAAAAATATTTCAAAATAATCCATCAAGCTACAAATATTATCGTCTAGCTCTAAATTTAGCTGGATGATTTTTTTCTCTTTGTCGATTTCAAGCATTGATGACAATGCAGCATAGTTTACTCTATCGTGTATATCAAATCTTGCTTCTACTGGATTTTGCACACGATTTCTTCGTACATCTGTTTTATCTGCAAGTATAAGAGCTGCTGATATTGGATTTACTGATGTACCTGTACTTTCATCGTGATGGCCTATTGCTGTCATAATCTTCATAGCATCTTTAAGTGGCATACCTAATCCCTTTAAAATGCCGTATGCAAGAATTGCTCCACTGTGAGCGTGATCACTTCTGTTTACACTGTTTCCAATATCGTGCATATATCCCGCAATTTTACCTAGTTCTATATCGTGTTTGCTGTATTCTAGATTTTTTAAAATCCAACCAGCTCTCTGCGCTACCATTACGGCGTGTGTCTTAGAATGCTCTGTATATCCCATTGCTTTTAGCACGTTGTTACCTTCGTCTATAAGCATATTTATCTCTTTATTTTTTACTATTGATTTAAAATTGATTTTTTCCACTTTTCCCATTTTTTCCTCCTTAGCGTTTCTACTTCCAACGCTTTTCTCTTTTATTTCTTTACATCTTTTATCTATTTTATCTTATACTTTTGGTATTATGGAAACTATCAATTTCATGTTAAATTTATGTTAATATTAGTTGCTATTACAACATAAAAATACCTTGCGTAAATTTCACACAAGGTATTTATATCGATTTGATTTTTATAAACTATCTTTTACTGATTGTGGCATCTGATCAATATCTAAAACTCCAGTATGTCTGATTTCCTTGTTTTCCAAGTCTTTTAGACCAGCTGGGATTTTTACACCAGTTTTTTCATTAACAGCCTTAACGTATTCAAAACCGTTAGCACACTTATCTAGTCCAATTGCCAATGCTACACTATCTGCAAACTTGTATGGACTTGCTGTTGATGCAATTACAGTTGGAGTTTTATCACCAGTCTCTGCTACATAGTTTTCGTAAACTTTGTATGCAACAGCAGTATGTGTATCCATTAGGTAATTGTGCTCAGCATAAACCTTACCAATAGTTTCGTTAGTTTCTTCAACTGTAGCATAACCACCATAGAAATCACTTAGTCCAGCTTTAATCTTGTCGCTTACGCTATATACTTTTTCATTTTCCAAAGCATCCATAAGTCCCTTGATTTCAGCACCGTTGTTACCGCTTAAGTGGTAAAGCAATCTTTCAAGGTTACTTGAAATCAAAATATCCATAGATGGTGAGTTAGTTAAATGAAAATCTCTTCTTATATCATAGATACCAGTATTTATAAAATCTGTTAAAACCTTGTTTTCGTTAGAAGCGCAAATAAATTTGCCCATTGGAATACCCATTTTACCAGCGTAGTAAGCTGCAAGGATATTTCCAAAGTTACCTGTAGGCACTACAACATTCATAGACTGTCCATTTTCAAGTGTTCCTTTTTCAACTAGCTTGATATATGCGTAAACATAATATGCAACCTGTGGTACAAGTCTACCGATGTTAATAGAGTTTGCACTTGAAAGCTTAACACCTTTAGCAGCAAGCTCATCAGCCATTTCATCATCATTGAAAATCTGTTTTACACCGCTTTGGGCATTGTCAAAGTTACCATTAATAGCAAAGACATGAGTGTTGTCTCCTTCTTGAGTAACCATCTGACGCTCTTGCACTTCAGATACACCCTGATTTGGATAAAATACGATTATCTCAGTACCTTCAACATCAGCAAATCCCTCTAAAGCAGCCTTACCAGTATCTCCAGAAGTTGCAGTTAAAATGCAAATCTTTTTATCTTCATTTTCTTTTTTCATAGCTGTAGTCAAAAGATAAGGCAAAATTGAAAGAGCCATATCTTTAAATGCCGCAGTTTTTCCATGATAAAGTTCTAAAAAATCAACTCCAGCGCTGTGAACAACTGGTACGATTTCCTCAGCTTCAAACTTGCTATCATAAGCCCCATCAACGCAGTGCTGCATTTCTTCATCTGTATAATCTGGGAAAAAAGCCTTTAAAATTTTAAAAGCAATTTCCTGGTATGACTTACCAACCATATCCTCAACTTTAAAAGGTAGTGCCGGTATTTCATCAGGAACATAAAGTCCCTTATCTTCTGCTAATCCCTGAATAATAGCTTCAGGCGCTGTCTTAAAAATCTTACTTCCTCTAGTGCTCTGATAATTCATAATTTTCATCTCCATTTATTTCTCTTTTTTCCCCATAGGGATATTGCTTACAATTATCGCCACAAACATCAATACACAACCGATAATCATGCGGCCCTCAAAAACTTCCCCTGCAAGTGTAACTGCAAAAAAAGTACCAAATACTGTCTCTGTAGACATAAGAATGGCTGTATGGTTTGCCGGTGCTATCTTTTGACAAGTGTTTTGCAATATAAATGCAAAAGTTGTGTTTAAAAATACAAGCTGCAACATACCAAGCACTCCGCCAAAACTTAAATCGGTAAGCTTAGCACCATCGCCAAAAATAAAACCAGCGAGTATAGACCAAATTGCACACATTCCTATTTGCACCAAAGCAAATGCCATAGGATCCATATCGTCCTTCATAAATCTGCCTACAAGTATTACATGCAATGAAAAACTAATTGCAAATATAAATGTTAGTCCATCGCCAAGCCCTATGGTTAAATCATCTTTTAGAGTCAAAAGTCCAATACCTATAAAGGCTATAATAGCTGCAATTATCATGTTTTTCGGCGCTTTTTCTTTAAAGAATACCCATGAAAGAAGGGGTACTAACACAGTGTACATACAGATGATAAATGTCTGTTTACCAGGTGTTGTATACTGAAGTCCTATGGTTTGAAGCATATTGCCAAAAAACATCATGCTGCCAATTAGAGCTCCCGCCTTCAAAGTCGCCTTGTTTAAAACCTTTAAATGTCTAATTGCACAAAAAAACATAACTACAAATGCAAGTCCGTATCGATATGCCATTAAATCAAATGGTCCCATGTCTGCAAGTACATATTTTGCGGATACAAATCCCATTCCCCAAAACATTGCTACAAACAAAATACCGATCTCTGCCAAAATAACTTTTTTGTCTTTTACCATATCTTATTCCTCTTTTTATTTTATTGTCTGACTTATATTTTAACATAGTTTTGCAAGAATTTACAGTATTACTTATAATAACAACAAATAAAGTTGTCCCACCGACATTATATCTAGCATGTCAATGGGACAATTGTTTTGCAATATTTATAAATATAAATACAAGTGTTATTACAAGTTACTGTAGGCTTTCGATTAGAGCCCATAGAGCTTCAGCGCTGTTGAAGTTTTCTGGGATAATATCAGGTGCATTGATTTCAACATCAAATTCGTCGTTGATTTCACCTACGATTTCTAAAATTGCAAATGAATCTAATAGACCATCATCGATTAGAGTTGTGCAATTTCTAAAATCCACATCTGGATTAACTTCTTCTAAGATTTCTAATAACTTTTCCATTTCTAATTCCCTCCAAATTATAAATAGTTAAACTCGTTTGTTTCCACTCTATCGCGCATTAGTTTTAAACCTTCTGCTTTTGTATACAGATATACTTTTGGTAAATCTCTACTTAAAAACAAAGCTGGTGTTTCTGTCATAGAGTATGCGCCAGTGTTAACAAATTCAATTATATCATCAACTGCTGGTGAAATTAAAGGCATATTTTTAACTAAATTGTCATTTATAGTGCAAAGTGATCCGCACACATTTGCCTGAGTTACACCATCAACCTGAGTTATACCCTCTCCATGAGTCACACTCGCTGTAGAACCCGCAAACTCTGTGCCATCATTTTTTAGCTGTCTGTACCAAGGTAGTTTCATAGCCATCATCTGACCGAAGTAATTTACCTGATGGATACCTCCATCTACGATACAAAACTGAGTGCCACAATTGTGCTTGCTGTCTACGATTTTAGTGTAGTAGGTACCGCATGAAGCAGCTATAAAACGGCCTATTTCCAAAGTTTTCTTGCCTTTAAATCTCATATTGTGAAGCAGGTTAGAAAATTCCACAAGAAGATTTTTCTCATCTTCATCTGCCATTTTTCTAGCAGTTTTTTCATCTACAGCCTCTTCACTTTTTTTAGCTTTAGGCTGGAAGTATTCAAAATAGAACCCTGTACCAAATTCTAATTCTTTTGCCTCATATCCGTAATCATCTCTAAGTGAGTCAATTAAGTCATCACAATATGCTAATTCCTGAGCATATATTTTTAAATTGTGACGCTGAGTTCCAGAAAAATGCTGTATGCCAACTATATTAACACCTTTGTACATATGGCGGTTAGCAATAATCTTACGCAACTCTGACTCATCTAGTCCAAACTGATTGCCAGTAGTAATACGCAAAATAATATTTACAACAAGGCCATTTTCGCAAGCTGCATCATTTACCAAATGAAATTGTGCAACTGACTCAGCTGTATAAAGTATGCTGTCCTTGTAACTTGCAACTATACGCTTTGTATCAACAGGCTCCTTGTAAACACCAGATAAAACAACCTTGTCCATAGGCACAGCACCACGCTCACATATTTTAAACTCACCAGGTGAACAAACTTCAAAACGATCAACAGTTTCACCAATAGCCCCAACAACAAATGGGTTAGCCTTCATAGCGTAGCAAATACCAATATCTTCTCCAAGGTTTTCACGTAAAAAACCTATACGTCTCTTAAACACATCCATATCGAAAACATAAGCTGGAGTACCTGTATTTTCAAGGATTTCATTGTAGGTTGGTCTATATCTATCCATTAGTTTTCCTCCCCATCTGCCAGCATTGCCTTTAGCTGACCTCTGTCGATTTTGCCATTTTTATTAAGTGGAAAAGCATCGATTTGCTTGTAAACATTTGGCAACATAAACACTGGCAAAGTTTCCTTTAACTTTTTGTGCAATGGCTTGCGCTCAATATCTCCCTCATAAAAAGCAACAATCTTGTTGTTTTCAAAAATACAACATACACGAACAATCTCATCTATTTTATCCATAGCATTTTCAATTTCACCAAGCTCAATACGGTGTCCCATATGCTTGATTTGAAAATCTTTTCTTGAAGCAAAGCAAAGCTGTCCGTCCTTGTTATATGCACCTAAATCACCAGTTCTATAAATAGTTTCCATATATTTATTGTTCAATGGGTTTTGGCAAAATGCCTTGTTTGTCTGCTCCCAGTTGTTGTAATATCCAAGAACAACAGAAGTACCGCTAACGCAAATCTCCCCAAGCCTGCTGTTAGGCTCTGGCACAACCAAAGAGTCATTCTCATCTAACAAAAATACCCTTTCGTTTCTAAAAGGTGTACCCATTGGGATAACATCTCCCGGCTCATACTCCTCGTTGATAATATGGTATGTACAGTTACAAGTAATTTCTGTTGGCCCGTACAAGTTTACGTACATAGCGTCTGGCAAGTAGCTCTTCCAAATATTTAAGTGTTTAACAGGCATAACCTCGCCGCTAAACATAACTTTTTTAATATCAGTAGGCACTTTGTACTCAAATCCCTTAAGGGTGCTTATAATGCACACAGCTGACACCGCCCAGATAATAGTGCTTACATGTCTTTCGCATAAAAAATCTAAAAGCTTTGCAGGCATTGAAAAATACTGCTTCGGTATAATCTGCATAGTTGCCCCAGTGCTAATAGTGCTGTAAATATCCTTAACTGAAACATCAAAATCCCAAGGAGCTTGGTTACCGATAATATCATTTTCATCGATACCAAAAGTCTCAGTAAATACGTCGATAAAGTCGATTAGGCTGCGGTGATTTACAACAACACCCTTTGGCACGCCAGTTGAACCAGATGTAAAAATACCGTAAAGAGGATCAACATCAATATGCTCACTTCTCTTTTGTGCAAGGATTTCTTCATCGATTTCAGCCTTTTCCTCTAGCTCCTCTAAAATCAAAGTTGTTCCAGCAAAATCAAGTTTCTTTAAATCCCTATCGCTAGCTTCTGAAGAAATAATCATATCAACTTCCAAAGTTTCCAATATATGATCCAACCTTGTTTTAGGCTGCTTTGTGTCCATCATCACATAGAAGCAACCGCCGTAAACTATGCCGAAAAACAAACTTATAGCATCCACCCCTTTTTCCATAAATACAGGAATGGGTGTGTTTTTTGCAAAAGTTTTTCCTATAGCTGAACCTATTTTCTTTGCACGCACTTCAAGTTCACTGTAAGTTATCTCCTTATTAACATCTGCAAATGCAACCTTATCTGGAAACTTCGCTGCGCTTCTCTCTAAATATTGTAATACATTGTACATAATCTACTCCTTATTTGTATCATCCACTGGCGGTTTAGGAGGCTTTTTAATATCCTGAGCTGGTGGTACTGTCTTAGCCTTTCTCTTAGGTTCTGGCTTTGGCAATGGATTTTGTTCTTCCTCTTTTTTGCGTTTTTCCCACTCTTTTTGACGCTTAGCCTCTTTTTTCTTATCCTTTTCTATACGAACCTCAGCCTTTTTAATAGCCACCTTTTCGTATTTATCAATTGTCCCAGCCAAAATATGATCAACCACTTTGTAATCATACTGGATTTTATACTGACTCTTTTCATCAATAGTCTTACTTATCCACTGATACACCTTAGTATATGCATCGTAATTTTCATCCCATCTCTTTTGAACATCCTCGCTGTAACTATTTCTGTTTACACCAGTCACATACTTTGGCACAACCTGTTCGTAAAAATACTTTGACATCTTTTGCTGTCCATAAGCATTTAGATGAGAAAAATTGTAAAAATCATTTTTCGGATCAAGGCCGATTTTATCTACATCATTGTCAAAATCATAAACTGGATATCCGTACGCCTTAACAATCTTAGCCGCAGTATTGATACGTCTCTTTGACTCAAACATACGCTCCTCGTAAAATCTCGGCATATTTACAAAAATAACATTGTCGACCTTGTTTTCCTTTAAGTATACAAGCAAATCGTAAAGCTGCATATTTGTAATCTTACCTAGCTTTTCCTCCTGAGTATAGTTTTTCCCGTCAACGATTTTAGACAAATCCCTGTCATCGGTACAAGCCTGCCCCTGTATGCCGCTAATAGTTAAAAGCTCCTTGTCCTTTTTCGCCTTTAACTCACGATTAGTCAAACTTATACATTCGGGCAATCTAGCAATATTGTCGTGGTACTTAAGCATCTTAAACTTGTAAGTAAGCTTGTGATCCTTGATTAAATCATCAATAGCACCATCGTGAATTTTAGAAGATGGCATATTGTCTAGCCACATACGAGTGTATCCTTCATGAATGGCTCTTTTGTTGCCATATACTGCTCCATTTAGCGAAATTACAATCAGCTTAGGGTGCTGGTTTTCAATAGCCGCCTCAACCTCTGACTTTGCAAGGCCCATAGGCGCCCCAGCAGTAGCCAAATTGTAACTTGTAATACCATAATTTTTCCAGATGTATTCCGGTGAAAAACCTGCATACATCTCACTGGCACCTACATGTACAACATCTATTGTATCCTTTTCCTCTGCGAAAAAGTTTTTAACCCTCACCTCATGAGAACTAAACTGATGAGTAGATAAGAGGGAAACTAATAGCACTGAGCAGAGCAGCATGAATGCCATTATCAATATTTCTATTTTATGTCTTTTTTTCATAACTATCTCTCCCCAACTTTAAAACTGCATATATACAAACTGGCTCTGGTCAAATCCAGGTCCGTAAATACCAAGTCCAATTATAAATAAAAATCCTACGAAATAGATTAACACGCGAACAACTACGCTGCGATTTTCAAGCCAACTGCGAACAGACATACATTCCTGCATAATATCCACCACAAGTAAAATAATCAATATAACTGGAATTATATAAAGATCCTCAGGTTTGATACCTAGCATCAAAAACTCTTTTGCATAGTTAGCCGGCAAATCGAAAATGTGCATACTTTTAGTAAATACATGCCATGCATCTGCCAAGCCGTCGGCTCTGAAAATTATACAGCCTACGCAAGTTAGCCAAAATGTTCTAACAATCTGCCAAAGCTGCCAGCCCTTTGACTTAACATTTACATGAAGCTTTTCGTTTAAGTAATCGTATACCGGTTTAATCATGCCGCTAATTGCAATAAGCACGCCGTAGTAAATACCCCAAACAATGTAATTCCAACTAGCACCGTGCCATACCCCAACTAGGAAAAATACTAAAATATTTCCAACTGCGATAGGTAGTGTAGCACCAAAATGTCTGCCAAACTTGTTTTTAGCACTCTTGCTTAAGTTACGCATTTTTTTAGTAAGAGAAAACGGATAAAAAACATAATCCTTCATCCACGCCCCTAAGCTCATGTGCCATCTTCTCCAAAACTCAGGTATAGTCTTTGAAAAATACGGTCTTCTGAAGTTTTCTGCCATATTTATGCCCATAGTCTGAGCCACACCTCTGGCAATATCTATACAACCTGAAAAATCAGTATAATCCTGAATAGCATATAAAAATACACCTATAGCAACAACCGACCCAGACATCTGATCATATCCGCCGAAAACATGGTCTGCAACGATGCCAACCCTGTCAGCAATTACAAGCTTTTTAAAATATCCCCAAGCCATTAACTGCAAGCCATACTTAATTGTCTGCGCATCAGCCTTGCGCTGTGCATAAAGCTGGTGACCAAGCTCCTTGTATCTGCCAATAGGCCCCTCGATAATCTGCGGGAAAAATGAAACAAAGAGAGCAACCTTAGCTATATTGCGCTCCGCCTCCACCTTTTGCCAATACACATCGATAACATAAGACATAGTCTGAAATGTGTAAAACGAAATACCCAGTGGCAAAATTAAATTTAACGTAGGTATCTCCCCGCCTCTAGTAATCGGTCTAACTATGAGATTTAAATTATCAGCAAAGAAATTAAAATATTTCAAAAATACCAGTATGCCAAAGTTTAGAACTAACAATATAACAAGCATACGCTTCCTGCGTTTTTTTCCCTGCTCCTTAATCGCCTTTTTCTCCTCTTTTGCGAGAGTCTCCTTGCCTTGAGCCAACACGGCCTTTTCTCGTTTGTGATCATCGTCTATGCGAATGGCTGCATAGTAAGATGTAACTGTTGTTAATATTATAAATGCCGCGAATTTTACGCTGGCATACAAATAAAAAAAGTAGCTTGATAGTAAAAGGAATACCCATTGATATTTTTTGGGTACAAGATAATACATAATCAAAACTACTGCAAAAAATACTAAAAATGCAAATGTATTAAACGCCATTTTTCCCTTCAACCCTTCATAATTAACTATTAAGTATTAAACTCAAACATTTCCCCAATGTCACTTAATAGTACCATAATAGTGTTCTAGTATCAATAGTACACGATTATTTTTTTCATCACAATTTCGTCACATTTGTTATAGGCAAAAAAAGTGCGCTTTGGATGATTGAACTCCTAAAGCGCACCAAACGGTTAACGTTTTATTGATTTTACTGCACTTAACTTACCGTAATAAGTTTTATTTGAGTTTGAATAAGCTTTTACTTTGTAGTAGTATCTCTTACCCTTTTTAACTTTTTTATCAATATATGTTTTAGCAGTAGTTGTTTTTATACACTTGTACTTACCATTTTTACTTGTGCTTCTGTAGATTTTGTAACCTGTTGCACCTTTTGTTGATTTAATAGTAACTTTTACCTGTTTCTTTCCGTATTTCTTCAAAGTAAGACTAGCTTTGTTTACTTTTGAATTTACCTTTGCAGCATTGGCACTAGAAATAGGACCATTTACATTAGCGCTAGTTAAACTTCTATACGGCTTAACTTTATAGTAATATGTTTTACCTTTTTTAACTTTTTTATCAATATAGTATTTTGATTTTGTGACTTTTATATATGTGTACTTACCGTTTTTGCTTGTAGCTCTGTAGATTTTATAACCTGTTGCATTTGTAGCTTTGTTCCAAGTTATTTTATTTGCACCTACACCATAGCCATATGCGTTTATCTTTGTTGATCCAACCGGTTTTACATCTCTCACTGAGATAGTATAATCTCTAATTCCACTACTATACCCATGGTCATATTTTACATAATATGTACCTGGTTTTAAATAAGGTGTATCTAAGCGCATGCTTGCTACTCCTTCATAATTATACCAAGGATATTCTTGGCTTGTTAGTTCATTCATATTACTGTCATAAACAGCTAAACTTATACCTCCTATTCCACTTGGGGCATTAGTATATATGCTTGCATATCCTGCTTTAGATTTTGTGAATTTATAAAAATCGATAGGATTATAATTACTAACATTACCATTGTATGATGTATTCATACTAATAGGTGTAGCAGTTTTATAATTGTTATTAAGCTCCTTTTCCCAATAGCTACTTGCAGTATAGTTTACTCTAAAATTATATTCAGCCTCTTCTGAATCAATTTTAATATAGTAAGTTCCTGCTGCTAATCCAAGATTACTTGTATTTAAAGTTCCTTCATCTGCACTGATTGAATATTCATCTACAGTATTATAATTGGAATTTAACAACTCAACGTCCCATTCAATATATGAATCTAAATAATCATGAATTAAACTAATATTTATTTTACCATCTTTTGGAAGAGTAAACTTGTAGTAATCTGTATCAATCCTATATACTCCCGTAGCAGATCCATAATACGTCTTATTTGTGCTTATAGCCTCTGCATCAGCTACATTATCATTTAGCTCAGTTTCCCAATTGCTTTTTGGAGTAAAGTTAAGTTTTATTGAATAATCTCCTGTATTCCATAAATTCTTTACTAAAATATAATATGTGCCTTTATCTAAACCAAGAGAATTGTTACTATCTTCTATTTTATTCTCAACATTTATTTTATCTAATACATTATTTAAACCTGCATCATAAACATAAAGTTCTACAGAATCCATCTCGTTTTCCTTATGTAAAAAAGAGATATCTACAACACCTGATTCAGCTAATGTAAACTTATAGTAATCCTTCTCATCATCATAATCCTCAACAGAACCTTTAATCTCACTATTTAACACAATAGTGTCTGCATTTGCAGCTGTGTCATTTGGTTCAGACTCTGTTGGCACAGTCGCTGCTGAAGCAATTCCTGCAAAGGAAAAACTTGTTGCAATCAACGTTGCTACCAAAGTCGAACAGATAAATTTTTTTAATTTTTTCATAATTCCCCTCACTTCTCATTAAAAAACAACTCACATATAAATTATACTATAAATTCAGATTTTATCAATAAATACTACTCGGCTACATGTGCATCTAAAAATTCGATGATACCATCACATACGCTGTCTTTTATTTCCTTATAGTTGTGGATTTCATGTCTATAGCCAGAGTAAAGTTTTGTTGTAACATCATGGCCAGTGTTAGCAAGCCAATTAGCAACCTGATAAACTCCTTCTCCGTACATACCAACAGGATCCTGATCGCCAGCAATGTTATAAATTGGTAATGACCTTGGCACTTTATTAGCCCATTCCTCACCGTTAATCTGTAAAAACATATCTACAAAATCTCTTAGAGCACGGTTTGTAGTTGGTTTTGTAAATGCGTCGAAAGGATCAGCTGCGTGGTCCTGCTGCACGTAAGGATCTGCACAAATCCATTCATTACCTAAAGTAATATCGCCACAACGATCACACATCCAGCCCATTAATTTAACAGTTAATTCGGGATCGCTTTCGTCGCCCTTGCCATCAGCAATTAGTTTATCCATTTCGGCGATTGTTTCTTGCGCAATTGGGAATACTCCCGGTGTGCCGCATATAATTGCACCTGTTAGTTCATCTCCGTATTTAGCTGCAAAATCTCGTGTAATCATAGAGCCCATGCTGTGTCCAAACATGAAATATGGTAGATTTGGGTATTTTTCTTGTACTATTTCCTTAAGCAAATGTTCGTCTTCCATCATAGTATGAGGACCTTTATCTCCCCAATTACCCCAAGTATCATTTTCCATAGCAGTTTTGCCATGACCTACGTGGTCATCTGCTGCCACAATATAACCTGCTTCAAGATATCTTACAATCATATGAAGATATCTTCTACTGTGTTCGCCAAATCCGTGAACAAGCTGCACAATACCTTTTGGCTCACAAGCTGGAACATAAATCCAACCATATACTCTATCTCTTTCATTTGATGATTTAAAATTTACTTCATGTAACATCTTTACGCCTCCTTTTGGTTTTATTTTATCATTAATTCTAATATATTAGAAGACTGTTATTGTCCAATTAAGTATTTCAACGCTTAGCCTTGCACACTTGTATATGTTTTTGTATACTCTAAATAAAGCTATTTTTAATTTATCTAAATATATTATTTGGATGTGTATAGGAGAAAAAGATATGATAGATATGGATTTTTTAGAATTTGTAAATGATAAGCACTATTTAAACGAAATTTTATTTGCACAGGACAAATCTGATTTACAGATGCTTGCAGAAGTTTTAGATATCAAAGGATACAAAAAATTAAATGATGAAGGCTTAAGAGATGCTCTTTACGACGCTCTTACTGATGTTCACAGATTTGCTGATTATTTAAAATATTTCCCTTATGAAACTAGACGTGTATTTGCTAGTGAAAAAAGTAATGTTGCTTTTAACTTTGCTAAGGATCCTTATGAACAATTTGCTTTTCGTCTTTATTTATCACCTGTCACTGATGAAGAAAACTGGTTTTTATTGATACCAGAAGAAATAAAAGAAACTTATAGAGAAGCTATTGAACAAGGTTTGCTTGCTGATGAAGATAATATCTATTCACTGCTACGTATTTGCCTTGCTGGTGCTACTCATATTTATGGTATGTGCACTATGGATCATTTTTGTAAACTTGTAAAAGAGCTTACCGGTTTAGATGTGGATGCTGATTTTGTAGTTGATTATTGCGATGAGTTAAAAGCCTACCCTAATTTGTCTGATTTTATTGCTACATATGAATATGTATGTGACTTGAATCTGTTTAAGCAAGGTTACACAGAATTTTTGGAAATTCAAGATAAAACTGAAAATTACTACATGCCTACTTTAGATGAATTAACTCATATAACTAATTTTAACTATATGCCTTTTAATATTAACGCTAACGCTCTTAAGGATTTCTTATTGCGTAAAGGTTATGTAGAGGAAGAATTTTTAGCTACTATTGCTGTTGCTACACTTCAGTCCTTATTAACTACAGGAGCTGATCCAGCAGATATCTTACCAGAAGTTTTTTCAAACTTTATGGAAGAAGAAACTTTTAATCGCCTTATTGAAAGCGATGGTTTTTTAAATAAATATGATGCTCTTGTAAATAGCACTCATATTGCAATTTTTAAAGGACATACTCCTAACGATATTTTTAGCGATATGGATAATGCTATGGATTTTATTGAAGAAGCTGATTTAGATAATGTTATAGAGTTTCCATCAAAGAAAAACTAAACTGCAAATACATACAATAAAAGGGTCTGTTATCAGACCCTTTTACTATTGCATTAAGACTGTGAAGTTTTTTCTGTAAATTAACCTTCTGTGGTTTAGTAGTAACTGATA
>CAUWIT010000011.1:0-71094 GCA_963558965.1 uncultured Clostridia bacterium
TTAATACTAAACCACAGAAGGTTAATTTACAGAAAAAACTTCACAGTCTCTTTTTTGTTTTAATGAGAAAAAGATATTTCAAAACAAAAGCTGTTTTCATCTGCAAAATGAAAACAGCTTTTTTTAGCAATCCAGCACATGCACTAGGGCTTCGGCTAGGATATCCTTAATATGACCATCATCAAGGGAATAATAAATAACGCGTCCTTCTCTCCTACCTCTAATAAGTTTAGCATTTTTTAGGGCTTTTAATTGGTGAGAAATAGCAGATTGACTCATATTTAACATATACGAAAAATCGCTAACACAAAACTCATCTTGTATTAGTGCCATAAGTATTTGAAGGCGAGTGCTATCGCCCATAACTTTGAAAAAATCAGCTAAATCTAAAATATCGTCTATATTTGGCATTGTATCTCTAGCTTTATCAGATAACTCCTGATTTATAGGCTTACAATCGCATTTGTTTTCTTTCATAATTAAATCACCTCAACAAATATTATACTTTATTAACAAAATAAAATCAAAAATAAATTTACATATTGACATATGAGCAACTGTTCAAGTATAATAAGGCTAGAAAATATGAATAGGTATTCAAGTATTTATACAGGAGGATAAAATTATGAAAAAGACATTTAAATTAATAGATCTAGATTGTGCAAATTGTGCAGCAAAGATGGAAAGAGAAGCAGCTAAATTAGATGGCGTAAATTCTGTTACATTTAGCTTTATGACACAAAAGATGAAACTAGATGCAGAGGACGGAAGATTTGACGAAATAGTAGATGAAATTGCTAAGATTTGCAAAAAAGTAGAGCCAGATTGTCAGATTGTTAGATAAAAGAGGTATATTTTGTGAGTAAGAAATTAAAAAAACTGTTAATACGCATAATTATTGCAGCCAGTTTATTTGTAGTTGGTATGCTTTTATCAGGGAAAATCGCTTTGGGATTTCTAATAGCAGCATATCTGATTTCAGGATATGATGTTGTGAAAAAAGCAGTGAGAAACATTGGCCATGGACAAGTATTCGATGAAAACTTCCTTATGACAATTGCCACAATAGGAGCATTTGTAACAGGAGAAATTGCCGAAGGCGTAATGGTTATGGTTTTGTACCAAATAGGAGAATGGTTCCAGCAGTATGCAGTAGGCAAATCTAGAAAATCAATTACAGAACTTATGGACATAAGGCCGGATTATGCCAATGTTGTGCGAGATGGTGAAGTGGAAACAGTGGATCCAGATGAAGTTGAAATCGGAGAGACTATTTTAGTTAAGCCAGGGGAAAAAGTGCCAATAGATGGTATGGTGAAAAAAGGCGAAAGCTATGTAGACACCTCAGCGCTAACCGGAGAAGCCATTCCTAAAAGGGTGGCCAAGGGGGATGAGATTTTAAGCGGATTTATCAATGATAACGGACTTTTGGAAATCGAGACTACCAAGGAATTTGACGAGTCTACTGTTTCTAAAATCTTGGAGCTAGTTGAAAATGCTAGCAGTCGCAAGGCCAAATCAGAAAACTTCATTACTAAATTTGCAAAGTACTACACTCCTATAGTTGTAATCGGCGCCCTATTGCTTGCATTTGTGCCTACAATTTTGGGTAGCACTTTAGGCCTGGATCAGTGGATTATAAGGGCGTGTACATTTTTAGTTATCTCATGTCCATGTGCTCTTGTTATCTCTGTGCCTCTTGGGTTTTTCGGTGGCATAGGCGGAGCTGCCAAGGAGGGCATACTTATTAAGGGCAGCAATTATATGGAAACTTTAGCAAATCTTAAAACTGTGGTTTTCGACAAAACGGGCACTCTTACTGAGGGGACTTTTAAGGTAAATAAGGTCGTGGCACTATCAGAGGATAATGACAAAATCCTGGAGCTTGCGGCGATTGCTGAGTTGTATTCCAACCATCCTGTGGCTGTTTCATTGAGAATGGCATATGGAAAAGACATAGACGCCAGCCGTCTTGAAGATGTTAGCGAGTCAAAAGGTAAAGGAATTAGTTGCAAGATTGATGGACAAAAAATACATGTGGGCAACGATAAACTGCTTAAAGAAAATGAAATAGTCATTCCTGTAGTAGATGAAATTGGAACTATAGTCTACGTAGCAAAAGAATCTGCATGTTTAGGTTATATAATTATTGCAGATGAAGTTAAGCAGGATGCAAAAGAGCTAGTGGAAGCGTTAAAAGCTCAGGGTGTGAAAAGCACTGTAATGCTAACTGGAGATAAAAGGGAAATAGCAGAAAAAGTTGCAGACTTTTTAGGTATAGATAAGGTATGCACAGAGCTACTTCCTCAGGAGAAGGTTAGCAAAGTCGAAGAACTCCTTTTGGCAAAACAGGGAAAAGGCAGCTTGGCTTTTGTAGGCGATGGCATCAATGATGCGCCTGTATTAACTCGTGCAGATATAGGTTTTGCAATGGGAGCTATGGGAAGCGATGCAGCCATTGAGGTGGCAGATGTGGTAATTATGAACGACAAGCCTTCTAAAATTGCAGATGCTATTAAAATTTCCAAAAAGACTATTTCAATTGTAAAGGAAAATATCATTTTCGCTTTGGGCGTAAAAATATTGTTTTTGATACTTGGTGCTTTAGGTATGATCAACTTGTGGATGGCGGTTTTTGCAGATGTAGGAGTGGCATTTTTGGCTATATTAAACTCTATGAGAGCTTTAAAAAAATAGAGAATTGTGATAAAATACTGATGTTAAGTTAATAGTAGGTTTTCTCGGCGAGGAGCGTCGTTAGAGTTTTTACCGTACTTATTATAAGTACAAAAAAAGTATTTGCGAGGGAATCCGTGTTTCGGAGTGAGAGGATACTAGTGAGTATCGACCGCTATTGCAGCAGATGGCTGTTTTGTACTGGAGGTATGCAAAAATGAAAAACGTTAATGTTAGGAAACTTGCTTTGGCTGGTATTTTAGTTGCCGTTGGAGTTGTAACAGCTCCACTATCTATCCCGATTGGGGCTGCAAAATGTGCACCTATGCAGCATTTTATAAATATTTTAGGCGGTGTATTTTTAGGGCCAGGCTACGCTGTAGGTACAGCTTTTACTATAAGTCTTTTGAGAAATTTTATGGGAATGGGTACTCTTCTCGCTTTTCCAGGTTCTATGTGTGGCGCACTTTTATGCGGGTTGCTATATAAGTATGGTAAAAAATTACCATTTGCTTATGCAGGAGAATTGTTTGGAACTTCAATTATTGGAGGCATCCTAAGCTACCCTATTGCAGCACTTGTTATGGGTAAGCAAAGTGCAGTATTTGCTTTTGTTATTCCATTTTTTATTTCAAGTTTAGGCGGAACAATACTTGGAATCATACTTGTAACTACTATGAAAAAGATGAGAGTATTTGATGTGTATTTGGGAAACTTAAAAGCATAGATAAATTGTATTAGATGGCTATTACATCTCTGGTAGGTGTAATAGTCTTTTTTTATTTGTTATAAATTTAATTGCTTATAGGGTATTTATGTATGAAAATATGATATAATTGAAAAAAACGTAGGGGAGAAATTAGATGTTTCATGTAGCAGTTTGTGATGACAATGAACTAATATGTAGAGAAATTGAAAAAATACTTGAAGACGCTTACGACATAGTTGTAGACGTATTTTTTAGTGGGGAAAAATTATATGAGGCTATGAGTAAGGGAGACTATTTTGATGTTATATTTTTGGATATTGAGTTAGCTGAGATGAATGGCATAGCTGTTGCTGATAAAATTAGAAATGAGTTTAAAAATGAAGCCACGTCTATTGTATATATTTCAGCTAAGGAAGAATATGCTATGAAGCTTTTTAAAGCTAGACCTTTAGACTTTATAGTGAAGCCATTCACAAAACAACAGATAGTAGATGTGATGGAGTATGCTATTAAATTAGCGAATAAGCGAAAGGATTTTTTTGAGTTTAAAAACAATCAAACTTATTACAAAATTTTGCTAAGGGATATAACTTACTTTGAAAGCAATGGACGAAAAATTACAGTTCATACTTGGGATAGTGACTACAGTGTGTATTCAAAGTTAGATGAAATAGAAAACAAATATCAAGGTACTTTTTTGCGTATTCACAAATCGTATTTAGTAAATATGGATGCTATAAAAGAGTATAAATATGATAGTGTGTTGTTAGCAAATGACATAAGGCTAAATATAAGTAAGAGCAATAGAAATAAGATAAGAGACTATTTGTTGAAATCAATGTGGAGTTAGATGTATGTACGTAGAAGTTTTAGGTTTAATTTTATCAATTACATAGTCCAATTTTTACATGTGTGTATACAAATCAAATTCTTTTGGCATAATATGAATATAGTTTATTACTTAGTAAAAAGAATGAGAGGTATGTAAAATTGAAAAAAAAGAAAATCTATAAGTTGTTATGTAGTGGGTTAGTGGTATTTATGTTATTAGGAGGTTTTAGCATTGTTGAAGCAAAAGAAGCAGGGAGTAAAATAAGTTCATATGAACAATATGTTTCTGCCACCAAAAATTTAAATCTTGAAAAACAAAAAGATATCAAAAAACTTAATGAAATAAATAGTAGAACAAGTTATAAAGTTAAAGAAGTATATAGAGAAAAAATGGTTGAAGAAATAAATTCTTTATTGGAAGAAGGAATTTATTTACCAGAAGATAGAAATTATTTTAAAGAAAGTTTTGAGTTATCTAATGGGGATAAAGTGACAATCGAAATGGAAGATAAGTCTGAAGAAATGGAAATGTCTTCTTATAAAACTGAAACAGGACATGAAGTACATTATACAGGTTATAAGGACTATGGTGCTAGAAAATATGAAACAACAATTTTTGTAAAATCTCTTGTTGATGGAAGATTAATTTTATCAACTCATAATCATTATAAAATTGCAAACGATGGATTGACTGTTAGATATGCGGATGGTGGTGTTCCATTAGTAACATCACCTACATTACGACTTGCAAAAGGGTGGTATCAGAAAATAATTGATAAAAGGGCTGAAAAAGTTGGATATGATATTAATGTTGAAGGATATGCTAAAGCTTATGTTGTTGATGGATATCAAGTACCAACAGGTAGAGCATATTCACTAAAGGCAGATGTAAGAGTTAAGTTAGAGGCTCTTGATAAGTCAAAAAAAAGAGCGAAAGTTAAACAACATATATATGCAACTATGAAATATTAATAAGAGGTAACTTAAATGCAAAAGAAAAAAATTATTATGATATTAACAGTATTTGTTTTAATGTTTAGTGTTTCTTGTGGACATGCAAAACTTGGTACAACTGAAGAGGATATAAATATAGAAATAACAAAACCACAGATAGAAAAAATGCAAATAGGCGAGCAAACTGGTATGTCATCAAGAGAAAATTTAGTAAATGAGGCTCTTGGCTTGGAGCAGCAAAAATATTATGACTATAAAACAGATGACTCAGTTAAAGAGATGAGTATATATCTAATGGAAGTTGATGATAATGGAAAATGGGTAAAAAAGGAGATTGCAAAAGAAACTATTTTACCAAAAGAAAGAACTTTTTTAATTGCTACTAGTATAAAAAATTCAAAAATGTATCTTGGTTTTAGCAAAGATGAAAATGAATTATCAGGAGCATACGATATTCCTCTAAAAAGAAGTGATAAAGTTATATCAAGTGCTGATTTTTCAGGAAAAGAAAATATAGAAAAAGGGGAAATAATACCTTTGTTTATGTATTATAGCTACGATGACAAAAATTCTAGCAAAATAGATAAAGCATTTGAAAACAAGGAAGATCCTTCTGGTGTAAAGACTATGTATGAAAATCCAGATAAAGTAAAACAGTTATTAGATGATCATTTTTTAGTAGGGGTAGAGTTTAAGTAAACTGTTTTTATCCAATAATGTTGGATAAGGTTTTCTACTAAATTCGATGTGGAGTTAATAGATGTACGTAGAAATTATAAATTTTTTATTGATAATTGCAAATTTTATTTGTGTGATACTTGTTACTAAACCAATTGAGTATATTGCAACTGAAAAGCAAAGAAAAAAATACCAATGGTTTAGAACAGTAGGGTATATTGTAAGTTTACCTGTAATAACAGTGGCAGAAATGGCATTGCGTTGGTATCTCGATGATATATTGCTTGTTAATTGCTTATTTATAATCATCTTATCGTTGGCCTATAAGTTGAAGTTAAAACAAATTGTAGGAATGGTTGTATTGGCAGTTGCAATCTGTAGCATTAGCTTTAATCTTGCAGATGAAAGTATATTTTACAATAAGTTGGATAGATATGGTCTAGTTCTTTTAGTGATATTTGGACTAGTAATTACATTTATTGTTGCGGGATTGATAAAGATATATACACTAAAGCAAATTAGCAGTATGAATAATTCTGAAACAATTATATTTACAACTGTTTCAATAGTAAGTGTAATTGTGGGAGTTTATTTACTAATAAGTTATTCTGATTATATTTTATGCGTAATAGGTGGACTTGTATTATTAATTATAAATATTTTAACATTCTATTTGTTGGATAGATTTACTCAAATGCATTTAAATAAAATGAAGGTTACTATGCTAGAAGAAAAAAATGAAGCTATTAGAAACCAGCTAGATGTATATATGGAATCTAACAATAAAATATCTTCTATAAGGCACGATTTTAAAAATCATCTATTTGTTATGGAAAAATTATTAGAAAACAAAAAATATGATGAATTGCAAAAATATATGGATAATCTCGAAGAGAGGGTTAAACCTAAAGATAAATTTGTAAACACAGGCAATTTGGTTATCGATAGCATAATCAATTTAAAGTGCAAAGCAATTTCAAATATGTTGGATAAAGATATGGAGATAAATCTAGCAATACCATCAGATATGAAAGTAAATGAAATGGACATCTGCATTATCTTAGGTAATTTATTTGACAATGCTATAGAGGCTCTTCAAAAGTGCACTGGCAAAAGGGAGTTCTCATTTGAGATGAAAGAAAAATCCAATATGCTTTTTATTAAAATGAAAAACTCTTTCAATGGTGAAGTGCTTAAGGATGGTCCAGTTTTTACAAGTACAAAAGATAATAATATTATGCATGGGTTTGGACTAACCAATATAAAAGATGTTGTAGAAAAAACAGATGGAAAAATGAATATCAACTATGATGACCGTTGCTTTACTGTAGAAATCATTATGTATTTATAGATATACGGAGGTAGATAAAATGTTAGATAATAAATTGTTTTACGCACTTGCGCCATTAGTACTAGAAATATTAATAGCTTTAGCAGTTGGTATAGGGGTGTATTTCTTTATTAAAAGATGGAGAAATAAAAACAATAGGTAAATGAAATAAATCTACTAAAAAGGCTGACGTACTAGCATTAGTTTCTCTGTTAGTACGACAGCCTATTTTTAATGTCTATATATTAGTTGTTTGCGTATAGTGGGAATTTGTCACATAGTTCAATAACTTTAGACTGTACTTCCTTAACTTTAGCTTCGCCGCCTTTGATTAGCTCAGTGATAAGATCTGCGATGTAGATACATTCTTCTTCTTTCATACCACGAGTTGTAACAGCAGGAGTACCAATACGTACACCACTTGTTAGAGCTGGGCTAAGTGTTTCATTTGGAATAGTATTTTTGTTTAGTGTGATGTTAGCTTCGTCAAGTAAGTTCTGAACATCTCTGCCATTTACGCCAAATGGTGTAACATCAACAAGCATTAGGTGATTGTCAGTACCACCTGAAATAACCTTAAAGCCATTCTCAACAAATCTATTTGCCATAGCAGCAGCGTTTTTAACTACCTGTGTCTGGTATTCTTTAAATGAAGGATCTAAAGCTTCTTTTAGACAAACTGCTTTACCTGCGATAACGTGCATTAGTGGGCCACCTTGCATACCTGGGAAAACAGCGCTGTTGATTTTTTTAGCATACTGTTCTTTGCAAAGGATTAGTCCGCCTCTTGGGCCTCTTAGAGTTTTATGAGTTGTAGTTGTAACAACATCAGCATATGGTACTGGGCTTGGGTGAAGTCCAGCAGCAACAAGACCTGCAATATGAGCCATATCTACAAACATAATAGCGCCTACTTCGTCACAGATTTCTCTAATGCGAGCAAAGTCGATAATACGAGGGTAAGCACTTGCACCTGAAACGATAATCTGAGGTTTGATTTCTAGAGCTTTTTCTCTTAGCTGATTGTAGTCGATAAGTTCAGTTTCAGGGTTTAGACCATAGAAATGTGATTCGTATAGTTTACCTGAAGAGTTAACTTTTGCACCGTGTGTTAAATGTCCACCGTGTGATAAGTCAAGACCTAGGATTTTGTCTCCTGGTTTTAAAAATGCTAAGTATACTGCAGCATTTGCCTGTGCTCCACTGTGTGGCTGTACATTGGCATGTTCTGCTCCAAATAATTTTTTTGCTCTTTCGATTGCAAGAGTTTCAACTTCGTCTACAAACTGACATCCGCCGTAGTATCTTTTACCTGGATAGCCTTCTGCATATTTGTTTGTTAGATGGCTTCCAACTGCTTCCATTACTGATTCGGAAACCATGTTTTCACTTGCGATTAGTTCTAGGTGATGCTGCTGACGACGTAGTTCTTTTTCTACTAGTTCAGCGATTTCTGGATCGTTTTTTGCGATTACATCAAAATTTACCATTTTAAAATTCTCCTTTTTAATTATCTATAGGTTTGTATAAGCTTTATCAAATGTTATAACTACATAGTAGTTAGGATTGATTTCTTTGACTACACGATTGACTGTATCGATTATTTCGCTTTGGGAAATGATACAATCGTGGTCTACAACTACATCAAAAATTATATTTGTGTGGGTTTGTCCAGGAACACATCGCATATCGTGAATTGTGTGTATTCCCTTATATTGTAACAAACATTTTGATATAGGTCCTTTTACTTGTGATATTACTGGATCGTCTAATTTTACTGGATCCATATGGGCTACAAAGTGAATGCCTAGGTTTGTGCTTATGTTTTTTTCAATATTGTCAACCATATCGTGACTTACTAGACAATCGACAGCCGCATCTACTTCTATATGCATAGTAGCAAAAATTTTGCTAGGGCCGTAGTTGTGCACTACTAGGTCGTGAATACCTAAAACCCCTTCGGTAGATAGGGCCATTTCTTCAATTTGTTTTACAAGTTCTTCGTCTGGAGCTTCTCCAAGAAGTGGACTTGCTGTTTCTTTTATCAAACCGATACCTGACCAAATTATAAATAGGGCTACTAAAACTCCAAGGTATCCATCTAGATTGATGCCTGTAAACTTAGTAATTACTACGCTTAGAAGTACCATAGAAGTAGCGATAACGTCATTCCTGCTGTCAGTAGCTGTTGCTTTTAAAGTAGTCGAATCGATTTTTGTGCCTGCTTTGTAATTGAAAAAAGCCTGCCATATCTTGATTACGATAGATACTACTAAGATACTGATAGTTACATAAGTAAATGCCAGCGTTTGAGGATGTAGTATCTTGCTTATAGAGCTTTTGCCAAGACTAAATCCAACGAATATTATAATTATGGAAACGATAAGTCCAGCTAAGTATTCGCTACGAGCGTGACCATATGGGTGGTCTTCGTCTTCGGGCAGTGCCGAAAGTTTAAACCCAACTAAAGTAATAATGGATGATGTGGCGTCGGATAAGTTGTTTATCCCGTCGGCTATAATGGAGATACTGGATGATAAAATCCCGGCAATAACCTTTATAGCGCATAAGATTATATTGGAAATAACTCCAACTATCCCAGCCAGTTTTCCGTAAGCTTCACGAACTTGCGGATTTTTTACATCGTCATGGTTTTTAATAGCTAGTTTAAATAAGAGCTCATTCATTTGCTAGCCGCCTCCTGTTCCTCAGCGTAGGCTATATTTAGCAGCCTGCAAAGCTGGTCGGAACAAGATGTGTTTTTAAATCCACAAGTGATTCCCTGAAGTGTGTCGGTTATTTCTTCAACGGTTTTACCTTCGACAAGGGCTGAGATCGCTTTTAAGTTGCCATTGCAGCCGCCTGTAAATTTTACATTTTTAACTATGTTGCCATCTAGCTCAAAATCGATTTTGCTAGAGCAAACCTTTTCTGGTTTCATGCTATGTTTCATCTAATTCACCTTTCCTTGTAAACTAAAAAATAGTATAATACCGTTATAGTATAACACAATTGAAGAGGTTTATAAAATGAAAATAATTTGTATAGGCGATAGTATTACATATGGTTATCCTTATGGAATGACATACAGTTGGGTCAGGCACTTGGCCGTTTCAAAGGGTTGGCATCTTGTAAATGCAGGTGTTAGCGGAGAAACTTCACTTGAAATATTAAATAGGGTAAAGCAGTGTCAGTATTTTGATGAGGAGATTGATATGGCTATAATCATGTGTGGAAGCAACGATATGATTTTTAGTACAAATAGTATTGAAAAAACTTTTAATAATATATTGGAGATTTTGGATATTGCTGTGACAAATGGAGCTAAACCTGTGTTGGTTACTCCTATTTTAACTATTCCAAGTCAGGCTGAAAATCAGTGGAATTGTGGAACAAACTATCCAGAGGTTAATAGGCAATTGGGGATTTTAAGAGATATGATTTGTAAGCTTGGTAAGGATAGTGGATATAAAGTTATCGATTTACAGCAAAAGTACAAATCATTTAATCAATATTGCGATGGCGTTCACCCAACTGAGGGAGGATATAAATTTATTTCTGAATTTTTTGAGGAGGAATTAAAAAATGAATAAAAGAAGGTTTGTAAAAATGGCAGTAGTGTCGGCACTAGTTTTAACTCTTGGAGTTGGAACTTTTGCTTTAACTGGTTGCAAAAAAAAGGATGAGTCAACTAAGGAGGTTGCGGCAAATGTAAATCCCCTAACTGGTATTGAGTTAAAAGATGGGGAAAAGTTGCCAGATAGACCTATTATGGTATCTACGGATAATGACAGTGCTAAATCTCGCCCACAAGCTGGCATTTCCAAGGCTGACATTCTTGTAGAAGTACCTATTGAAGGTGGCGGCAGCAGATATGAACCAATTTACTACAGCCAAATACCTGATTTAGAGTTATTAGGTGCTGTTAGAAGTGTAAGACCTTATATTTTGGATATTGCAAGGGAGTACAATGCAGTTTTTGTACACAATGGACAGAGTCCTCAGGCTAAAGCATATTTTGAGGAAAGCGGTGTTGATAGAGTATCTTCCTTTGAATATTACAAGGCTTTTCACACTGAGGAAAAAAACAGCGGCAGATTGCCTGGCAACCAATATACTTCAGGTGAAGATGTTTTAGCGGCTACGGAATCTTTGGGATACGATGAGAAAAAGGACGTTCGTACTTTTAGTTGGTTAGGCGATGAGGATAAAGTCGACGGAGACAAGGCCACTGAAATAAAAGTAAATTATGCTGATGGTGCGTATAATACTTTTAAGTATGATGAAAAAACAAAGCTATATACTAAGTACGTTAGAGATGAAGTTTTAGTTGATGAAAACAACAACAAGGAATTTACTTGTGCAAATATCTTAGTTCAAAAGGTGCCATTTAACCTTTACGATGGTGAAGATGAGAGACTTGAAATAGATATGTACAAGGGTGGAGAGGCTACTATGTTTACTCAAGGCAAGGTAGTTGAAGGCACTTGGGAAAGGGCTGACAAGGATAGTCCAACTATTTTCAAGGACAAGGATGGCAATGAGTTTAAGATGACTCCTGGTGTTACTGCTATACAGCTTATAGATACTACTGTTAAGTTTGAGTATTAATAGATGTAGGAGTTTGTTTATGACAAAAGATGACAAATTACTTTTAGCTTTAGTTGAAGATAAGTTGAGACAGTGCGAAGACAATTACATGCCTGTGGCTACGGATTTTTTGGATTTGCACCAACGAAGTATTGTTGAAAATGCACTAAAGGATTTGAAACCTCAATGCAAAGTTGAGTTTTATGGCGGATACGATGATGCGGAACGATGTGTATGTTGTTTTGTACCTGATTATACAGATGCAGAACAGACTGCTCAATTAGCTGTTGTTCGTGTAAAGGCGTTGCCGGGAGGCAAGGAGCTAACTCATAGAGATTATCTAGGATCTCTTTTGGGGCTTGGTATTAAAAGAGAAAAAACTGGAGATATTATCGTTTACCAAGGTGGAGCGGATATAGTTGTTGTAAGCGATCTTACCGACTTTATATCGTTAAACTACGATAAAGTGGGCAGAACTTTAATAACTGTTGAGGTTTTACCGATTTCTCAAATTCGTGTCGTTCAACATGATTTTAAGGAAAAAGAGGATACTGTTGCTTCTTTGCGTATGGATAATATTGTTTCATCTGCCTTTGGTGTATCTAGGTCTAAGGCTTCGGAGGCTATAAAGCGTGGCATTGTTTTTGTTAACAATGTTGAGTGTTTCAAGGTGGATAAGGAAGCTCATATTGGGGATAAGATTGTTTTTAGGGGAAAAGGCAAGGCTTATCTTGTTGAGAGTGGAGGCTTATCGAGAAAAGGTAGAATCTACGTAAAGTTTAAAGTTTTTGGATAAAGTAAAATATATAAAATTAAGGAGCTGTTCCGTTAACGATTGTTGTTTGTTAACGAAAAGCTCCTTTTGTGTTTAGTCGTTGTTTACAGCTTTTTGTAAAACTTGATTTGCAACTTTACCGGCAACTTCTTGACCAAAGCCACTGTTTTCAACTAGCACGATAAATGCGTAAGGATGATCTTTATCTCTTAAAAATCCAGTAAACCACGCGTGTGGGTTTTCTCCTGCAGTCTGTGCTGTACCTGATTTTGCACATATATCAAGACCAGGGAAATTAAATGTACCGTAGTTGCTTTCTACATTATTTCTTAGCATATCAGATAGCTTAGAAGCTGTATCTGAGTTAACTAATTCTTTTGTTTTTGATTTAGACTGTATGCTTGCTGGTAGACCATTTGAAAACTCAATGCTATCTATGATTTTTGGACTTGCTGTTTTACCGCCGTTGGCTATAGCACCCATGTAAACCATCATAGCACAAGGATTTACAAGGTCTTTGCTCTGGCCTATGCCAGTCCATGCAAGGCTAAGTTTATTGTCGTTGAATTCAAATGAACTAGCTTTTGTTTTTATGCCGTTTATGTTGTAGCTGTCCATTAGACCAGCTTTTTTAGTGTATTCTTCTAGCTTATCTGCTCCTATTTCTGTAGCAAGTTTACCAAATGCACAGTTACATGATTTTGCTAGGGCTTCTTCGAAGTCTACTGTGCCATGAGTGTAAACACAAGTTATTTTGTCTTTTTCATATGAACCATACTGCTCAGTACCGTGACAAGTGTATGTCCAATCATCAAGATTTGGAAGCTCTTCAATAGCTGCTGTAGCAGTGATTACTTTAAATATGGAGCCAGGTACTACAGTTGAAGATGTAAATCTATTTAAGTATGTACCTGAAGTATCATCTGAGCTTAGGGTTGGTGGATCATATGGATCGTAGTTTGGTGAGCTGACCATACAAATAATATCACCTGTTTTGTAATTGTATATACCAACAGTACCTCGTCTATCTCCCAAAGCTTCTTTGGCTGCTTTAGATATTTCTGAAGATATTGTTAATTTAATAGTTCGCCCAGTTCCACTAGCGGAGTAGACTCCTGTTATTGGATTGTAGCCTACCATTTCATCGCTAAAAGCTACATTGGCACCAGTAGCTATATTGCCAAGTGAATCACCTGTTGTATGTACAAGAGCACAGCGAGTCGTGTAATCTTCGTTGTATTTAGTTTCACCATTTTTGCTGTTGGCAATTAGTGTATTTCCATCTTTGTCAATGATTACTCCTGTTGTCAATTTACCCTTTGTATATATATGGCTATTGGCTGGGTATGTAACCCATTCATCTCCGTGGGCGATATACTTACCTACGTAAATACCTGTTCCGATGACTAAGATTGCGGCAAAAAATAGACAGATAATAGCTCTTTTCTGCATCTTTTTCATTTACCATTCATCTCCTTTCATGCGAACTTTTTGTACTGCTATACTAGCATTTTGTCGTGTATCAGCAGCTTTCAAAAATGCTAACATGCCCCATGATACGATCATTGAAGTACCACCGTTTGAGACAAATGGAAAAGTTACACCAGTTAGTGGCAATAAGTCAACTGCACCGAATACATTTAATATTGTCTGGAATATAAATAGTGTTGTAGCGGCACAAGCTGCAATTGTATAAAATGAAGAACGTCCAGCTCTAATTGAACGAACAGCAAATATACCTAGAGTAACTATAGATAAAACTGCAAGCACTGCTATGATTAGTCCCCATTCCTCTGATAAAATACCGAAGACTAAGTCTGTGTCGGCAGCACCGATTTTATGTAGCCAACCTTCTCCAGGTCCAAGGCCTACAAGACCGCCGCTTGCACCTGCTGACATAGTTCTAACCTGCTGGAAACCGCCAGCATCAGGGAAATCCCAAGCATGCGTCCACGTATTAATACGGTTTAAGATATATGGCTTAAATCGCAAAATTAAAAGTGCACCTGCGCCTGCGGCACCGATTAGCAAAAATAGCTTTGAGAAATCGCCGCTTCGCAAAAATGAAATAGCTAAAAATGTTATAAAGAATATTGCGGCTGTACCAAAGTCTCCCATAATGCCAAGGCATCCTATACAAAATATTGAGAAACCTAAAAATAGTGTTAAGTTTTTCTTTTCGTAAAGTTCGTCTAGTGTAGCAGAGCCGACTAGTATATAGGCGATTTTAACTAGTTCAGATGGCTGAAATGTAAATCCACCTATGGATACCCAGTTGGTTGCACCGTATTTATTTGTACCTAAAAATATATTTATAAGTAGCAAAATTACACTTGCTATAACTAGGAATTTACGTGTTTTCATAGTGCGATCAAGGTCGCGTAGATACCAACATAAGCCTAAAAACAGTGCCATTCCTAAAATAACTGTTATCAGCTGTTTAATCATTTCATTTGGCGCCGATGTGGCGGTGACTGCAAGTCCTAAGGTGGACAAGAAAAAAGCGATGCTTTCGATTTCAAATGATGTTGTGCCCATAGTGCGTATTACTATGGAGTATGTCCACATAAGTGCAGTGAAAATCCCAAATGCAATTGGAACTGACATAGGCAATTCGTCTCCTTCGGCAATCATAAACTGGATTACCAAAAGTACCTGCAAAATTGTTAGGGCTACTAGAGAGCGCCATGGCGTAAATTTTTTGGTCATGCGAGTTCGTGCTTCTTGGTTGTAGCGCTGCTCTTCTAAGCTGGCAGGTACAAGTACGCAATCTGCGCCCCCAAGTGAAATTGTATCGCCGATTTTTACAGGAGTGGATTTATATACTATATTTCCGTTTACTTTTGAGCCACCTTTTGAGCCGAGATCGTTGTAAAACCAATTGCCTTCTCCATCACGAACAAGGGTGCCGTGATTTCGTGAAACAGTCATAATATCTATTGGCACATCGACGCTTTTGTGGCGCCCGATGACATTTTCCCAGTGAGACAATGCTTTAGTTTCACCATCTGGTAAAGACAGATAAGCCCAAATCTCTGTCGGTATTTTTGTGGAAAGCAGTGATCTAATTGCTCTTACCAATATGTATATGGCTAAGAGTACAAATACCCATCTAACTACTGTAGTAAAAATTGCTCCAGCAGTTGGAACACCGCTAAATAAGTTACCGACATTGCCCATTAGTGTTTTTAAAAAATTCATAATGGTGTCTAACATACGGGTTTTCCTCCTTATTTTTAACTAGAGATAATTATAACACAAATGATGTGCATTTGTTAACAACTTACAGGTTAGAAATAGTGTATAATACAGTACATAGGAGGATTTATTTTATGGAAAAATATTTTGATACGATAATTTTAGGCGGTGGTGCTGCAGGGCTTTTTTGTGGCGCTAGTCTAAGTGAATATAGCAAGCAAAATAAGAGTTTTTTAATTATAGAAAAATCGCCAAAAACGGGATTGAAGCTTTTAGCGTCAGGAAGTGGTCAGTGTAATTTTACTCATGGAGGGGATATTAGGGACTTTGTAAATTACTACGGCCCAAATGGCAAAAAAATCAGAGGAATATTATTTAGATATAACAACGAGATGTCCATAGATTTCTTCGAGAAGCGAGGTGTTAAAACTGTTACTAGGGAAGATGGCAAGGTTTTTCCTGCTTCTTTTAGTGCAGAGGAAATAAGGCAGTGTCTTTTGAGGGAAATTGAGAAAAATGGCGGAATGGTTAGATGTAGCTGTCAGGCTCTTTCTATTGTTCAAGATGTTGGGTACTTAGTTGAAACTGAGGATACAACTTATAGATGTAAAAATCTTGTAATTGCAACAGGCGGCAAATCATATCCTAAAACAGGTTCAGATGGCGTACTACTTGAGACTATAGAAAAAACTTTTACAGATATAGATGTCATTCCTCAAAGAGCTGCACTTGTGCCAATATATGTGGAAGGGTACAAATATCAAGGTTTATCAGGCGTTTCAATACAAGATGCAACCATATCAAAAGGCAAAATCAAAGGAACAGGGGACTTGTTATTTACACATAAAAACTTATCAGGCCCGCTTATTTTAAACTTTTCAAGATACTTAAACCAAGGAGATAAATTTGAAATCGACTATTTGCCTAAGGGCTTTAAAAGTGGAGAACACTTAAAAATAGATGGTGAAAAAAGATCCATCGTAAATTACCTGTTAGATGAAACGGGTTTGCCAAAGGCTTTTATTGAAGGGATAGTTTTGGAGCAAGGTATCGATTGCAAACAAAAGGCTTCAACTTTAAAGGGGCGTGAAATCAAGGAAATAGAAAAGACTTTAAGGGGAGAGGAGTTTATTGTAAATGGCAAAGCTGGTTTTGACAAAGCCATGGTAACTTCTGGAGGCATTAGTCTAAAGGAAGTTTCTACAAGCAATTTACAATCAAAAAAACACCCAGGACTTTACTTTATAGGTGAAATCCTGGATGTTGATGGCGATACAGGTGGATATAATATCCAATTCGCTTTTTCTACTGGTTATGCAGCTGCTCAGCATATTTTACAGTTGCCATAGCATCTTTGCAATAGCTGTCAGCACCTATCATCTGGGCGTAGTTTTCATTTAGAACTGCGCCTCCTACGATGACTTTGCACTGAATATCTGCTGCATGTAGCTTTTTAATTGTTTCTGCCATATTTGGTACAGTTGTAGTCATAAGAGCACTTAATCCAACCATGCGGACATTTTCTTTTACTGCTGTTTCTACAATTACTTCTGGAGGCACATCTTTGCCTAAGTCGATTACATCGTAACCGTAGTTTTCCAAAAGAACTTTTACAATATTTTTACCGATATCATGAACATCGCCTTTTACAGTAGCGATAACTATTTTTCCTTTTGAAACTGTAGACTGATCTCCGCTTTTTGCAATCAGCTCTTTGATAACAGCGAAGGCCTCTTGAGCAGCTTCAGCACTCATAAGCAACTGTGGCAAATAAATACTGCCATTCTCATATTTCTTACCTACCTCATCTAGAGCAGGGATAACGTGGTTGTTGACAATATCAAGTGGGGCAGTGTCCAATGCCAATGTATCTGCGGCTGCTTTTGCATCTTTTTTAAGGCCCTTTACAATGCTTTCTTTTAGAGAGTAGACCTTTTTCTTTTGAGGTGCATGTTTTTCCTGATGAGCTTCGAAAACCTTTATGTAGTCGCGGCAATTTTTGTCTTTGCCAGCTAAAGCTCGGTAACTGTGGTAAACATACATCATTTCATCAGAAAATGGGTTCATAATTGCGGCTTTTAGGCCGGCTGACAATGCCATAGCTAAAAAAGTTGAAGTAAGTTTTTCTCTGCCAGGCAATCCAAATGAAACATTTGAAACTCCAATAGAAGTTTTAATGCCCATCTGCCCTAGGTCCCAAATAGTTTGAAGGGTAGTCATAGGTGCAGTTTTATCGGCACTTACAGTTAAAGTAAGGGGATCCAATACGATATCGTGTTTTTCAATGCCGTATTTAGCAGCTTCATCGATGATTTTTTTAGCAATTTCAACACGTCCTTCGGCAGTTTTAGGGATGCCGTTGTCGTCCAATGTTAAAGCGATTAGAACGCCACCGTATTTTGCAGCGATAGGCAAAATCTTATCTAGCGACTCTTGCTTGCCAGAAACCGAATTTATAAAAGGTTTGCCGTTGTAGTATCTAGCGGCTAGTTCCATGGCTTCTGCATCTGCAGTATCTATCATAAGAGGAGTATCTACAACTCCCTGAATTTCCTTGATCAGTGATAAAAGCATAGCCGGTTCGTCGATTTCAGGTAGACCAACATTTACGTCTATAATGTGAGCACCTGCGTTTTTCTGATCCATTGCAAGTTTAATAATAGCTCCCATATCTTGCTCTTTTAAGGCTTCCTTGAAAATCTTGTTGCCAGTTGGGTTGATTTTTTCCCCAACAATTGCAAAGTCTCTGCCGATATATGTGGTTGTTGTATAAGAAGAAACTGTTGTATGGGTTTTCTTCTCTACAGGTGGCGGAATGACATCTTTGGCTTTTTCCACTAGTTCTTTTATATGAGCTGGTGTCGTACCACAGCATCCACCTAGCATAAATACACCTTTTTTTGCAAATGGTGCTACTTTTTCGGCAAACTCTACTGGGCCAAGTCCCCAAACTGTATTGCCTTCTTCGTCTGTTTCAGGCATACCTGCATTTGGATTTATCATAAGAGGTAAAGAAGTTTCTGCCAAGTATTTAGGCACAAATTTGCCTATTTGATCTGGTCCAAAACCGCAGTTTAAACCAAGAGCGTCTACTCTTAGACCTTCGAGAACAGAAGTTAAAACTTTGATGTCAGCGCCAGTAAGCAATTTGCCATTTTCATCTAACATAGCTGAGGCGATAACAGGTAAATCGCTGTTTTCCTTTGCTGCAAGTACGCCAGCTTTCATTTCGTATATATCTGTCATAGTTTCAAGCAAAATCAAATCTGCGCCAGCATCTTTTGCAGCAGTTACAAGGACTTTAAATCCTTCGTAGGCTTCATCAAAAGAAACTTCACCCATTGGCTCTAGCAATTTACCAATAGGGCCTAGACCTGCTGCTACAAATAAATCTTCTCTGCCAGTTTCTTCTTTACAACGTTTAACTGCGTTTTGTGCAAGTTTAACAGCTTGGTACAGAACGTCGTAGGATGTGTATTTGTCCTGTGGAAACTTAACTGGATTTGCACCAAAGGCGTTAGTTTCTACAATGTTAGCACCTGCCATTAAATATTGATAGTGAACATCTTCGACTAAATCCGGTTTTTCCATATTCCAGTATTCGGGGATTTCTCCACCAGTTAGTCCAGCAGCTTGAAGCATTGTGCCCATGCCACCATCAAAAAACAATAACTTTTTCCCTAGTAATTCTTTAAATTTCATAAACTATTTCTCCTCTATCAAATCGAAGCCATCGCTTTTAGTAATATTGCCATCTGTATCCACAATACAGTATTCAAAGTCCTTTTTGTCCTTCATAAACTGGATGGCTTTTTCTTTGCCTAGTGTTAGACAAACAGTAGAATACCCATCGCAGTCAGATGAATTTCCTAATTTACTTAAAATACTTACAGAGACAATATCTGTTTTATAAGGATAGCCAGTTTTTGGGTTTAAAACATGGTGATAATCTTTGCCATTTTCCTCAAAATGTCTTTCATAAATACCAGAGGTTACAAGGGTTTTGTCTTTTAACTTAATTGAACCTAGTATTTCATTTTGATCTGTGTAAGGTGTTTCAAGACCTATATTCCAAGGAGTATCCCCTTCTTTGTTGCCAATAGTAACGATGTTGCCACCTAAGTTTACTATACCTGAAGTAACGCCTTGAGATATTAAATATTCGGAAACTCTATCGGCGATATAACCTTTGGCAATCGCTCCTAAATCTAGCCAAGTGTTTTTATCAGTAAGCTGTACTTGATTTTCGTGGATATGTACTTTTTCGTATCCCACAGTAGCTAAGGCTTTTTCAATATCTTCTTTATCTGGAACTTTTGGATTTTCCCCTGAGAAGTTCCATAAATCTGTTAGTTTGCCAACAGTAATATCGAAACTACCATTGCTTTCTTTAGATTTTTTTAGACCTTCTTTTATAACATCTGCTGTTTCAGGATCTACAGTTACAGCTTCGCCATTGGCGTGATTGATTTTGTAGATATCAGATGTTTTAATTGTACGGCTAAATAGACCTTCGTAATATCCACATTTACCGAAGGCTTTGTCGATAAGTTCCTCAGCATCTTTTTTGCTCATATCGTGGATTTCAATAGTACAAGTAGTATTCAGATAGAAGTCAGTTTTTGAAACTGGTTCTTTAAAAAGCTTATCTGACTGTGTTATAATTAAGACTATGCAAATAATAACTAAGCATATAATAATTGGGGTTAATTTTTTTTTCATTTGATTTATTACCTCATAAAATATATTTTGGAGCAAAGATTATGAAAATAAAAAAAGCAGATATAATCCTCGCTATAGTAATTGCAATCGTTGGGATTGCAGCTTCCCTTTACCTTACATTTTCAGATGTACCGGTTAAAAACGGAAAAGTTGTTATACACCAAAACAACAAAGTTTATGGCGAGTATTCCCTGTATGAAGACAGGGTAATAACGGTCAAAGATGATGACCACATAAATAAGATTACCATAAAAAACGGCAATGTACAAATGACTTTTTCCAATTGTAAAAATCAAGATTGCGTTAAGCAGGGAACTATTGATGACAGTTCAAAAAGCATCGTTTGTCTGCCACATAAAGTTGTAGTTGAAATCAAGTCAGACGAAAGCGAGTTTGACTCTGTATCAAGATAGGAGAGGCATATGAACACAAACACATCAGCACATAAAGTGGCATATGCAGCTATATTGGCGGCGCTGGCCATGATTTTTTCATACATAGAAGCGATTATTCCTTTTTCCATAGGCATACCAGGGGTTAAACTTGGAATTGCCAATTTGGTCGTAGTAGTCGCTTTGTATAAACTTAATTTTAAATATGCATTTTTAATAAATCTAATACGAATTTTCGCAGTGGGATTTTTGTTTACCGGTGCATTTGGGATTTTGTACTCACTGGCAGGTGGGCTCTTAAGTCTATTTGTTATGGTAATTGTAAAAAATGCAAAAATCTTTTCAGTAGTAGGCGTAAGTTTAGCAGGTGGAGTAGCTCACAACCTTGGACAGCTTATTACCGCAACATTGATAGTAAGTAACATTAAGCTTTTCGTATATTTCCCTGTATTGATTTTTTCAGGAATGGCAAGTGGTATTGTCATAGGCATTGTCGCAGGTCTAATATTGACAAAGCTAGAACACGCAAAAATATAAATATATAGCAATTAAAAAAGGGTTGGCATATTAACAGATAATTTTTGTTAATAGGTTAACCCTTTTGTTGTATCTTATTAAATTTTATTCACCTAGGAAATTATCTACGATAATATTTTCAGCTTCTTCAGCTGTCATACCTAGAGTACGAAGTTTTACTAACTGTTCATCGTTAATACGTCCAATTGCAGCTTCGTGAATAATAGCAGCATCTAGATGTTTAGCATTGATTTCTGGAATTGAACGAACTTGCGCATCATCCATAATGATAGAGTCACACTGAATATGTGCGTGACATGCAGCATTTCCAACAGCTTTAGGATGGAATGTCTGCTTAGATGTGCCTTTAGCAACAGAACGTGAAATAATCTGTGCAGAGCTACCATCGCCATTCATCTGTACTTCCATATTTGAGATAGCTGTTTGGTCATTATGTGTCATAAGTTTTTCAATAACTTGTAGTTTAGCGTTTTCGCCTAGTACAATATCTGTTTCTCTTTCTGTTGAGTCAACACCTTTAATCTGAGCAGTATCCATAATAAATGTGCTGTCTTTACCTAAAATAATATTAGTTTTAGGATTTAAAATACGTGCGCCAGTTCCTTCGCCTTCGCCATAATGTTTTTCTTCATAACGAACTGTGGCACCTTCGTCAACATGAAATGTATGGATACCGTCGTGACGGCTATCGTGGCATCCACCGTTGTGAATACCGCATCCTGCTACAATAGTAACATCAGCACCTGGAGCTATATAAAAATCGTTGTATACAACATCAGTCATACCAGACTGGTCCATAACTACAGGGATATGTACTGTTTCGCCTTGTGCATCGCCACTAATACGGATATCGATACCACTTTTTCCTTCTTTTGGTGTAATTGTAACGTTTTCAGAGTTGCCATGACATAGAGCAGAACCATTGTATCTTAAGTTAAAAGCACCACCGTCTTTAGCTAAATCTGAGTTATCTAAAACTTCTAATATTTCTTTTGTAATCTTATTGAAATCCATTTACTAATCCTCCTTATAGCAACAATGATTTTTCGCCTGGCAACATTCTTCTGAAGGTTCCATAAGTTTTGGTAATACTTCTTCTTTTGTGCCAAAAGCAGAAACTTCACCGTTGTCAATTACCATGATTTTATCAGCAATCTGGATAATACGTTCCTGGTGGGAGATAATAATCAAGCTCTGTTTCTTTTCGTCATGGATTTTTTCAAACTGTTTTACTAACATTGAGAAACTCCACAAGTCAATACCAGCTTCAGGTTCGTCGAAAATACAAACTCTATGTGGTTTTGCAAGTACTGATGCAATTTCAATACGTTTCATTTCACCACCTGATAGAGTATTGTCGATTTCTCTATCTACATAATCGTTAGTACATAGACCTACATTTGCAAGCATATCACAACACTGTTCTCTTGATAATTCGTGTTCTGCTGCAAGTGAAAGTAGACGTTTAACTGTCATACCTTTGAAACGTGGTGGCTGCTGAAAAGCAAAGCCGATACCTGCGTTTGCTCTGTGGTTAATATCATAGTCTGAAATATCTTGGCCATCTAGTATAACTTGACCAGAAGTCGCATCCATAATACCCATAATAGTTTTTGCAAGTGAAGATTTACCACCGCCGTTAGGCCCAGTGATAACTAGTGTTTCACCATCTTCAACTTGGAAACTTACATCCTTTAATATTTCCTTTTTACCGTTTGTATCCAAAGCGGTAAGTGATAGATTTTTTATCTCAAGCATTAAATTGCCTCCTTAAAAGCATTGAATTTTATTAGTTGTCAACATTCTTATTATACTTGAATAATCTTTCAAATGTCAATAGAAAAACGGAACATCCAAATGGATGTTCCGTTTCCCGTTTATTTAAATTTCCCGAAAGGATTAAGCTTCAGCTTTTTCTTCTGCAGGCTGTGCAACAACAACCTTCTTTTCCTTAGGAACAACTACGATAGCACCAGTTGGACATTCCTTAGCGCACATACCGCAGTTCTTACATTTATCGTAATCGATTTTTGCAAGACCGTTTTCAACGTGGATAGCATCGAACTTACAAGTTTTTTCGCACTTCATGCAGCCGATACAACCGCTCTTACAGTTTTTCATAACTTTAGCACCCTTGTCCTGAGATTTACATCTAGGTGATACTCTGTCGTCCTTAGTTAGGATTTCGATAACAGATTTTGGACAAGTTTTAGCACAAACTCCGCAGCCTACGCAAACGTCTCTGTCTACTACAGCAACGCCGTTTACGATTGATAGAGCACCGAAGTCACAAGCTCTTACACAGTCACCAAGGCCAAGACATCCGTATGAACATCCTTTGCCGCCTCCGAATAACTGTACAGCACCTTTACAAGTCATCTTGCTGCCGTATTTCATAATGTCTGTAGCAACTGATTTGTTACCCTGACACATAACTACTGCAACTGGTGGAGCAGTTTCTTCTGCAGCAACACCTAGGATTTCACCGATCTGTGCAGCTACATCAGCGCCACCTACTGGACACTTGTTAACAGGTGTGTTTTTATCTTCACCGAATGCTGCAGCATAGCCGTCACAACCTGAGAAACCGCAAGCACCGCAGTTTGCACCCGGTAGTACTTCTCTTACTTTTGCTACTGTTTCATCTACAGGAACGTACATAATTTTAGCAGCAACAGTAAGTACGATACCAAATACTAGACCTAAGCCTACAACCAAGATAATTGGTAATGCGTTCATATCTATTCCTCCTTATATTATGCAAATATTCCGTCTACCATTCCTGAGAATCCCATGAATGATAGAGAAAGAATTGAAGCAGTAACTAGTGTGATAGGAATACCCTTAAATGATTCTGGGATTAGAGTATTCTTTTCTAATTTTCCTCTTAGACCAGCAAATAATACCATAGCTAGTAGGAAACCAACGCCAGCACCAAGAGAGTTAAAGATTGACTGTACAAATGTGTATCCTTCGTCAATGTTTAATACAGTTACACCAAGTACAGCACAGTTTGTTGTAATCAGTGGTAGGTAAACACCTAGAGACTGATATAGAGGTGGCATGTACTTTTTAAGTATCATTTCTAGTAACTGTACAAGTGATGCGATTACTAGGATGAATACTACTGTCTGTAGGTATCCAATGCCGTATGCATCAAGTACAAATGTCTGAATTGGCCAAGTTACTGCAGTAGCAAGTACCATAACGAATGTTACAGCAGCACCCATACCAACAGCTGAGTCAAGTTTCTTAGATACGCCTAGGAAAGGACAAATACCTAAGAACTTTGATAGTACGAAGTTATCAACAAGGATAACGCTCATCATGATCATTAATAGTTCTTTCATTATGCTTTATCCCCCTGTTCTTCACATGAAATCTGTGAGCACTGATCTGCCATTGGGCAAGCGCCACAACCAAATTCCTTTTTCTTAATAGCTTTTCCACCTGAGAACTTGTTAACTGCTGCTACTAAGCAACCGAAAACAAAGAATCCACCAGGAGCTAGCATAAATATTGTCATAGGTGAGATTGATCCGCCACCGTAGATAGCGATATCAAATAGAGTACCACTTCCGAAGAATTCACGGATTAGACCCATGCAAGTTAGAGTCAATGTAAATCCAAGACCCATACCGATACCATCTAAAGCAGAATCGATAACTGAGTTTTTGTTAGCGAACATTTCGGCTCTTCCTAGGATGATACAGTTTACTACGATAAGTGGTATAAACAATCCAAGGGAAGCATCAAGTGCTGGTAGGTAAGCTTTTAGTAACATCTGTACTACTGTTACGAAACCAGCGATTACTACGATATAGCAAGGGATTCTTACTTTATCTGGAATGATGTTCTTTAATAGTGAAATAGCAATATTTGAACAAATCAATACAGCCATAGCTGCAACACCCATACCTGCACCGTTGATAGCACTTGTTGTTGTAGCAAGTGTAGGACATGTACCTAGTAGTAGTACTAGTGTAGGGTTTTCTTTTATAATACCTTTAGTTAAGATTTTTAGTTTTTCCATTATTTAACACCTCCACAGTCTTTGTATTGCTGAAGAGCGCCTTTAACAGCATCATATACACCGCCAGATGAAACTGATGCACCTACTACGTAGTCAACATTTTTTTCATCTTTAACTTTGTCAGCAGTAAGTTCTGTTACACCTTCGTATCCTTTTAGATATTCAGGAGTCATAGCTTTTGTACCTAGACCTGGTGTGTCAGCATGGCTAGTTACCTTAACTCCAGTGATAGCACCATTTTTATCAATACCTGTCATTACAGTCATCTGTCCACCAAATGATTTTGAAGTTGAAGTAACTACAACTCCGCATTTGTTGTTAGCAACATAGTATTCTGTAACGCCATCGTTTAATTTGCCTGTGTATTCTGTGAATGAATCAGCATCAGCTAATACTTCAGCTCTTGTTTTATCTGCATTTTCCTTAGCAATCTTTTCAATCTGAGGTTTTGTAGCGCTGTTTGAGAATACTAGAGCTACAGTAATTACTAGACAGATAACTACAAGTACAAGAGTAGGGGCGATATTTTCCTGGAAATTCTTATTTTTCATTTTTAGCGCCCTCCTTCTTTTTTTTATATAGTCTGTTAACACAGAAGTTTTCAATGTGAGGTGTTAGTACGTTCATTAGTAGGATACCAAATGAAACACCTTCTGGATATGCACCAAATAGTCTGATTAGCATAGTCATAATACCACAACCTACACCGAAGATAACTTTACCTAGAGGTAATAGAGGAGTAGTTACATAGTCAGTTGCCATGAAGAATGCACCTAACATAACACCACCTGCTAGGATGTGGAATACAGCCATGTGGATATCGCCAGTAGCGATTAGTGCAATAATAAATACTGTACCGATGAAGCAAACTGGAGTGATAGGTGAGATAACCTTTTTCCAGATTAGGAATAATCCACCGATAATTAGTGCGATAGCACTTACTTCACCCATAGAACCACCGATTGTTCCTAGGAACATGTCCATGTTAGAAGGTAGATCAGCACTTGCTCCACTTTCTTTTAGAAGTCCAAGAGGAGTAGGGCCTGTAGTAGCATCTACAGAAGCTGTTCTTGGAACTGGCCATGTTGTCATCTGAGTTGCAAATGAGATGAACAATACGATTCTTGCTGTAATAGCAGGGTTAAATAAGTTGTGCCCTAGTCCACCAAATAACTGTTTTACTACTAGGATAGCGATTGCTGAACCGATAATAGCAATGTAGTATGGTAGGTTAGCTGGGACATTGAATGCGATCAAAAGACCTGTTAAAGCAGCTGATAGATCGCCAACTGTCTGAGGTTTCTTCATCAACATGTTCCAAAGATATTCAAACAGTACTGCTGACAATACGCAAACAGCTGAAAGGATAAGAACCCTTGGGCCGAAAACGTATGTACTTACGCATAGAGAAGGGATAAGGGCTAAGATAACCATTCCCATAATTCTCTGAGTATCTTCGTTATTAACCGCATGTGGTGAAGAAGATACTATAAGATTATTGTAATACTTCTTTTCCATTATTTACTCTGTGCCTCCTTTAAAATAGCTTTACCCAATTTGTTGTTGAAGCCTAGAGGTCTTCTAGCTGGGCATACATAAGCACAACTTCCGCATTCCATACACTGCATTACCTGAAGTTTTTCAAGCATAACAGCATCTTTCTGTTCCATAGCTTCTGTTAGAGCTGTTGGAAGTAGGTTAAATGGACATGCGTTGTGGCATCTTCCGCAGTTAATACAATTTGTTTCTTCAGGAACCATAGCCTGAGGACCTGAGAATGCAAGAATTGCATTGTTGTTTTTTACAACTGGTAGTGCATCTGAGAAAATTGCTCTTCCCATCATAGGACCACCCATTAAGATCTTCTTAGGTGCTTCTTTGTAACCACCACAGAATTCGATAATGTCTGCGATACGAGTACCTAAAGGAGCGATAACATTTCCTGGGTTAGCAACTGCTGAACCGTCAATTGTCATTCTCTTTTCAACTAGTGGCATACCAGTTCTGAAATACTTACCTACAAATGCGATAGAAGTTACGTTAGATAGGATAACTCCTAGTGCAGCAGGAAGAACTCCAGCAGCCATATGCTTACCTGTGATTTCGTAAATCATTACACGTTCAGCACCCTGTGGGTATGTTGTCTGAAGAGTAACAACTTCGATTTTGTCTGAAAGTCCTTGCTCAGCAAGTGTAGCTTTCAATTTTTCAATTGCATCTGGTTTGTTTCCTTCAACACCGATGTATCCTTTTGCAAGGTTAAGGTGTTTCATAACCAGTTTCATACCATCGATGATATCCTGAGTATCTTCAAGCATAAGTCTGTGGTCAGAAGTGATATATGGTTCACATTCTGCAGCGTTTACGATTAAAGTATCAACTTCGTCGATGTTCTGTGGATTGAATTTGATGTGAGTCGGGAATGACGCACCTCCCAATCCTACAAGTCCGCTCTTTCTGATTGCAGCAACGAACTCTTCCATTGTTTCTGCTTTTGGAACTTCTAGTCCTTCAAAAGCTTCCTGTTTACCGTCTGTTTCAATAACGATAACTTGATCATAGCCACCCATTGCATTTCTCTGTTCTTCGATTGCTTTAACAGTACCTGAAACGCTTGAGTGAATTGGTGCACTTACGAATGCATCAGTGTCTCCAATAAGCTGTCCAACTTTAACAGTGTCGCCTTTTGCTACAAGAGGTTTACATGGAGCACCAATGTGCATAGACATTGGAATGCAAACTTCTGAAGGTACAGGCATTACCTGTGTTTCACACTGTGCAGTGTTTTTATGATGGGCAACGTGGATGCTGTGTAAATGCTTTCTCTGTTGACTCATTTATAAAACCTTCCTTTCGTGAAAATTTGTATCAAACCGAACATTATCATAATATCACTTTTTTCAAATAAAAGCTACATTTATTGTGAAAAAAAGTTTATACTTAGTGTTGAAAAACAGTTATTTTTTAATATTTTTGTGAGGTATACTATGGAATGGGTATCAGAAAAGTTAGAAATTTGTCAGGCTGGTAGGTTTTTATTGGAAAATCAGCTTGTTTCACGAACTTGGGGCAATCTATCTATTTTAGTTGACGATGACACTTTTATCATTAGTCCAAGCGGTAAGAGTTACATGGAAACCCAGGCTAAAGACATTGCAGAGGTAGAGCTTGAAACGTTGAAATTTCACGGAAATTCAAAGCCCTCATCGGAGATGGCAGCTCACAAGGTTATATATAATGGCATCGAAGATGCAAAGGCATGTGTCCATACACATCAGAGATTTGTAACTGCTGTATCGGTCTTAGCCAATAGTTATTTACAGGCGAAAAAATGCCAAAAATCAGATAAAATCAGCGAAAAACTAATAAATACAGTACCACAAGATATAGGGGAATCCTTTGCATTATATGGTATGGCTGGCAGCGAGCAATTAGCAGAAAATATAGGACGAGCTATTGGTAGAACTGTAAAAATGGAAAATTCTTTTATCATATTAGCTAATCATGGTGCCATATGTTGGGGTAAATCAATGGATGAAGCCATAGAAGTTGCGCTTAATTTAGAAAATAAATGTCAAAGGTTTTTAGATGAACTAGGATGTGTATATATAAAAGGAAAGGAATTTGTAGATTTTAAATATAAAAAGGTAGGCAATAAGTATATTTGTTTTGCAGATCAGCCAGAGGTAAAAGCGGTAAAAGCAGATAGCTTGGCAGGATACATAGACGATTTTGGTCAAATCGTAGGTGAATCTATCCAAATTGAAAAAGATGGGGCTGTAAAACTTGAAGCAGATAATCTGGAGGATTTGGAAGCTATGTACGAGATTGCTGGCAAAAATGCTTTGGCATGGCAAATAGCAAGTATGATGAACGCACAAGCCATTCCTAAACAATATTTAAAGGAAATGCACCAAAAGTATGTAAATTATTATTCTAAGCTTAAGTGATGTTGACAGCAAACCCTTAATATTGTAAAATTTTTCAAGTGAATAATACATTAAAAGGAGAAAAATCATGTTAAAAGATAAGGTGGCAATTGTAACTGGTGGCTCAGGTGGCATCGGACAATGCATAGTAAAAAAATTAGCAGGAGAAGGGGCTATAGTAGTTATACATTATAACAATTCTCCAAAAGCAGCCGAAGATTTAAAGGCGGAACTAGACAAAGAAGGTTTAAGAACTGAAATTTATCAGTGTGATATTAGAGATAACAAAGCTGTTGAAAAAATGATAACAGATGTTCACGAAAGATACGGCAAGATTGATATTTTAGTAAACAATGCAGGAGTTGCTTTGGATGCTCGTATTCATAAAATGCCGGAGCAGTACTTTGACGACACAATGGCAATAAATGTAAAAGGCGTTTGGAATACATCACAGCACGTTGTGCCATTTATGATGGAGCAGGGTTCAGGTTCAATTATCAATATTTCATCAGTGGCTGGAACTCAGGGAAATATCGGCCAGTCAGGATATGCGACTTCAAAAGCGGCAGTTATTGGTTTAACTAAAACAGTTGCTCTTGAAACAGCTTCAAAAGGTGTTCGTGTAAATGCAGTTGCACCTGGAGTTATTGAAGTTGGTATGTCAGCTCAGATACCAGAAAAACTTATGCAGAGATTGATACCTAGCATCCCACTAGGCAGACCTGGCAAAGGTGAAGAAATCGCTGCAACTGTAGCATTTTTAGCAGATGATGGCGCTGGATACATAACAGGACAGGTTATTGAAGTAAACGGCGGCATGCACATGTAAATACAAAGATAAAAAATGATATAGCAATTGGGTTTTGAAATGTGCAATTCGAAAGGAGTTTAACTAATTATGAAATCAGCTATGTCAAAAGAAGTGGATTTAGGTAATGAGCCAATAGGCAAATTGCTGTGGACTTTGGCGGTACCTGCCATTTTGTCACAACTTGTAAATGCCCTTTACAATATGGTTGATCGTATGTATATCGGCCATATACCAGAAGTAGGTGCAGAGGCGCTTACAGGTGTTGGGATTTGTTTCCCAATAATTATGATAGTATCGGCGTTTGCGTTTCTTATGGGTATAGGCGGCTCGCCTCGTGCCAGTATTTTAATGGGTAAAGGTGATAACAAAGGCGCAGAAAAAATTATGGGTAACTGTTTTATGGCCTTGATAATTATTTCTGTAGTTTTGACAGTTTTAGTTTTGGCTTTTAAAACGACTTTGCTTTATTTTTTCAAGGCAACTGATGTAACCATACAGTATGCGCAAAGCTATATTAGCATATATGCGATAGGTACGATTTTCGTCCAGTTGACACTAGGGCTAAACGCATATATCTCAGCCCAAGGTTTTTCAAAAATCAGTATGATGACTGTTGTAATAGGTGCAGTTATCAATATTATACTTGATCCGATTTTTATATTTTTATTAGGAATGGGTGTTAAGGGCGCTGCACTAGCGACTGTTATTTCTCAGGCTGTTAGTTGCCTTTGGGCTTTTAGATTTTTAACTGGTAAAAATACTATTTTAAAGTTGCGTAAGGAAAATATGAAAATAGATCCAAAGGTTTTAATGCCTTGTATTGCTCTTGGTATTGCACCATTTGTAATGCAATCAACAGAAAGTATTTTGGTTCTATGTTTCAACAGTCAGTTGTTAAAATTTGGTGGCGATATGGCTGTTGGGGCTATGACTATTTTATCTAGTGTTATGCAGTTTGCATTGTTGCCATTGCAAGGCTTAACACAAGGTGGACAGCCTATAGTAAGTTTTAACTATGGAGCAGGCAAACCTGAGAGAGTTAAAAAGGGATTTAAATTAATGATGATAGCTTGCTTGGTTTATGCGGCAGCACTGTGGTTAATTGCAGAGTTTGCACCAAGTGTAATGGTTAACATCTTTACAAATGATCCAGAGCTTAGAAAACTTTCAGTTTGGGCAATACGCATTTACTTAGGCGCATTGGTATTGATGGGTGCGCAAATCGCTTGTCAGCAGACATTTATCGCTTTTGGAAATGCCAAAGTATCAGTATTTTTAGCGGTATTTAGAAAAATAATCGTATTGATACCTCTAATTTACATATTGCCTATGTTTGCAGATGGAGGCGACAAAGTTGCAGCAGTATTTTGGGCAGAGCCAATTGCAGATACAATTGCAGTAGCAACAACTTGCCTAATGTTTGCCTACAGTTTTAAAAAGCTATTAAAAGGCATGAGAGAACAATCAGCCCAACAACAAAATATTTAATCAAGTTTCAAAAAGCCGAAAAAAGCCGATTAGAAAAAAATCGACTTTTTTATTTTATAGTTTGTCCTTTATAAGATTTATAAATCTGTTCATCTGAGGTGTTATAAATTTGTTTTTGTGATAGAGCAACTGACTATACATGTTCACTTGCTCTAGGTCAGAGGAAATCTTCATAAGCTGTCCTCGCTCTATATCATTTGAAACAGTGTATTTAGGTAAAAAAGAAATACCCATGCCATTTTTCAAAAGATTGATGATGGTTTCTGTATTGCCTATTTCCAATATAGGGGAAATTTTAACATCTCTGGCGGCAAGGAGCTTTAAAAGTTGGTATTGGTAAGCGCCCCAAAGTTCAGTTAAAATTAGTGGCTCTTTTATAATCTCATCTATTTTCATATGTTTTATATGTTTTTTGTATTTTTTATCAGCTTTAGTAACAAAACAAATTTCTTCTTCTCTATTAAAGTCACAAGTAAAATCGTCTAAATACAATTTATCATCCAAAGTAAAAATCATATCTATCTCATTGGAGCGGGCCATTTGCAGCAGCTGGTCTGTAGTGCCAGATTTAATAACCACATGAACATTTGGATATTGTTTGTGAAACTGTAAAAGCAAATCAGGTAAAAGGGCAGTGCAAATAGATTCAACACCTCCAATTTTCAATACACCCTTCAGAGCCGTTTGGGCTTTAGAAAAATTAGCAGCTTCATTAGTAACTTTTAGTATATTTTCCGCATAAGGTATAAATTGCTCTCCCTTTTCTGTAAGGTACACCCTCTTACCCATACGTTCAAATAGCTGAGTATCAAGCTCTTTTTCCAGTTTTTTTATCTGTACAGTAATGGCAGATTGTGAGTAGCCAAGTTGTTTTGCAGCAAGAGAAAAATTTTGGGTGCTAGCAACCTGTAAAAATGTAATAATGCTTCGTATTTCCATGTAAAATCCTCCCTATCATATATTAATAATTTTAATATATATTATAAAATCTATGAATTTAACAAATTGATATTTTTAGTGTAAACTAGAGTTACAGGGAAGTCAACGAAACTATAGGGAAGAAGGAGAACAAGATGGCTAAGGAAATTAAAAATAGCGAAAATGTTTTAAGCAGTGAAAAATTAGAAAAAGAAATAGAAAAATTTGTTCATGACTTTTGTCAAGAAAAACACAATATTCATACAGATAAAGTTATGTTTGAAGCACCAGCAGGACAAGCTGATGTTATTAGAAAAATAGGCATTTCAAAGGACGGTAGACCTGCAAGAGAAGTAATAGAAGAAATGGTAAGCGAAGTTTACCAGTACAGAGGAGATCCAAACCACCCAAGATTTTTCGGATTTGTACCAGGACCAGCTTCCAATATCTCTTGGCTAGGAGATATTATGACTTCAGCATATAATATTCACGCCGGCGGCAGCAAACTTGCACCTATGGTAAATTGCATAGAGCAAGAACTTTTAAAATGGTTCTGTCAAAAGGCGGGATTTTCAAAACGCGGGGGTGGAGTATTTGTAAGCGGCGGCTCAATGGCAAATATTACAGCCCTAATAGCCGCAAGAGATAGTAAATTAACAGAAGAAACACTTTGCAAGGGAGTTGCATATATTTCAGATCAGACCCACAGTTCAGTGCCAAAAGGATTGCGAATTATAGGTATTCCAAACACACGCATCCGTAAGATACCGACAAATGATGACTTTACAATGAACACAGAGTTGCTAGAAAAAGCCATTCTTGAAGACAAAGCCAAAGGCATGCGTCCATTTGTAGTAATCGGAACAGCGGGCACAACAAACACAGGCAGCATCGATCCGTTCCACGAAATCAATCGCATTTGCAAAGCCAATGACATGTGGTTCCACATCGATGGGGCTTACGGTGCATCAATTTTAGTAAGCGACAAATACCGTCATTTGCTAGATGGGGTTGAACTTGCAGACAGCTTAAGCTGGGACGCTCACAAATGGCTATATCAAACTTACGGCTGCGCAATGGTTTTAGTAAAGGACATCAGCACACTTTACAACAGCTTCCACGTTAGCGCCGAATACTTAAAAGACGTTGAAGTTGAGGGAGACAGAGACAACATTAACACATGGGATATAGGCATGGAGCTAACTCGACCAGCTCGTGGACTAAAACTTTGGCTAACTATGCAAATCTTAGGCACAGACCTAATTAGCAGCGCCATTGAACATGGTTTTGAAATGGCTGATTGCGCTCAGGCTACAGTGGAAAAACTACCGGAATGGCAGGTTATTTCTCCATCACAGCTTGCTATGGTTAACATTCGTTTCGCTCCAGCAGGTTTGAGTAAGGAGCAGACTGACCAGCTAAATGAAACTATTTCAGCTAAGTTGCTTGATACTGGATATGCAGCAGTATTTACAACTGTATTACACGATATGACAGTGCTTCGCATGTGTTCACTTCATCCTGAAGCGACTGAAGAGGATATTGTGGAAACTATCAAACTTATGGACAAGATAGCAAGAGAAACTTATAACGAAATGATCTAACTCATACAAAAAAGGGACGATCCCACTGGGGACAGTCCCTTTTTTAGATATTTTGGTATTTGATATAATAAAATTTAAATATTCTAAATTACTCTTCTTCTGGTGCAAACTGGTCTTTACCTACACTGCAAAGTGGACATTCGTAGTCATCTGCTAGGTCTTCCCATTTTACGCCTTCAACTTCTTCATCATAAACGTATCCGCATACTTCACATACATATTTCATATTAGTTACCTCTTTTCTTAAATTTTCAAATTATAAAATTTAGCTATGTCTTATCTTTACCCTAAAACAGGGGATATAAACAATAAATTTTATTTTTTTAAATTGTCCAGTCTTTGTCGCGAGAAGTTTTTAGACGAGACATAGCTCTAGCCAATGAAGCTTGACTTGAATAAAATTCACGGATGCTTTGTTGCTGTCTTAGCTTTTCTTCGGCACGTTCTTTAGCTTCTTCAGCACGTTTTATATCTATATCTTCAGGACGCTCAGCTGTATCTACGATAACAGAAACAACATTGTCCGTAACTTCGGCAAATCCAGGAGAAACAGCGGCTGTATACCATTTGTCTGGTGTTTCATCTGATGCAGGTTTAATATGCATCTCACCTGCGGCAATAGCTACAACCATATTTTCGTGGCCTGCTAGTATGCCAATTTCTCCATCGGGAGTTGGGATAATCAAGCTACTACATTGATCATTGTAAAAAATTTTATCGCTGCAAAATATTTTCAATTTAAAAGTCTTCATTAAAAACACCTCGCTAATTGTTTTTTGATTTTTCGATTACTTCTTCAATTGTACCAACATTGAAAAAGGCTTGCTCTGGATACTGGTCCATTTCCCCATCGACAATTGCTTTGAAGCCTTTTATAGTTTCCTTCAAAGGCACGTATTTGCCACTAACACCTGTAAACTGTTCGGCAACAGAAAATGGCTGAGATAAAAATCTCTGTATCTTACGAGCTCTGGCTACAGTCTGTTTATCTTCTTCAGATAATTCTTCCATACCCAAGATAGCTATAATATCTTGAAGCTCTTTGTACTTTTGAAGTAATTCTTGTACTTTACGAGCTACTTGATAATGCTCCTGGCCAACAATATCCGGCTCCAAAATTCGAGATGTTGATTCAAGAGGATCAACTGCTGGATATATACCTTGCTCAACGATTTTTCTTGATAAAACAGTAGTTGCATCAAGATGTGAAAATGTTGTAGCAGGAGCTGGGTCAGTTAAGTCATCAGCAGGTACGTAAACGGCTTGTACAGAAGTTACAGAGCCATTTTTAGTTGATGCGATACGCTCCTGAAGTGCGCCCATTTCGTTTGCAAGTGTTGGCTGATATCCAACGGCAGAAGGCATACGGCCAAGTAGGGCAGATACTTCTGAACCAGCCTGAACAAAACGAAAGATATTGTCTATAAATAGTAGTACGTTTTGATTCATTTCATCTCTAAAGTATTCGGCCATTGTTAAACCAGTTTCGGCAACTCTCATACGAGCACCAGGTGGTTCATTCATCTGTCCGAAAACTAGAGCAGTTTTGTTGATAACACCAGACTCGCCCATTTCTGTCCAAAGGTCATTACCTTCTCTTGAACGTTCGCCGACACCGGTGAAAATTGAGTATCCACCGTGCTCAGTTGCAATATTGTGTATTAATTCTTGTATAAGTACAGTTTTACCTACACCAGCACCACCAAATAGACCAATTTTACCGCCTTTTGCGTATGGAGTTAAAAGGTCGATTACTTTGATACCAGTTTCAAGGATTTCAACTGCAGGATTTTGCTCTTCAAATGAAGGGGGATTTCTATGTATACTCCAGTGTTCTGTATTTTCAGGAATGGCTTCTTGGTGGTCTATAGTCTCTCCTAGTACATTGAAAAGTCTGCCTAGGGTTTGCTCACCAACTGGCACTTTGATACCGTCTCCAGTAGCAGTAACAGTCATTCCTTTATATAGACCATCGCTAGATTGAAGCATGATGCAACGAGCAATATTATTGCCCATGTGCTGCGCAACTTCCATTACACATTTTTTTCCGTCATTGTCAACTGTAAGAGCGTCTTTGATATAAGGTAGTTGCTCATTATTTTCAAATTGTACATCTACTACAGGGCCCATAACCTGTAGGATTTTTCCTTTGCTTATCATATTTCACTTCCTTTGCTGAGCGTTGGCACCGGCAACAACTTCGGTTAATTCCTGAGTGATGTTAGCCTGCCTTACTCTGTTGTAAGTCATATTTAATTGGGATAGCATATCGTCGGCACTATCTGTGGCATTTTGCATAGCCATCATACGAGAACTGTGCTCACTACAATAGGACTCTACCAAAGCACCGTATATGATGCCATTTATATAACTTGGTACGATACTATCCATAACTGCCCCAGGAGAAGGGTAAAAGCTTACACTGCCTTTGGCAAAATGCACATCGCAATATTGATTGAAAGCTCCCTTTTGAAGAGGCAATAATTTTATATGATCAGTTTCAGAGGAAACTGCATTTTTTACTTTTGTATATATAACATGGACTTCATCAAGTTCTCCTGATAAAAACAAATTTATTATTTCATTTGTAATTAAACGAGAACGGTGAAGTGTTGGATTTTGAACAGTGTAGTGAAAATCCAAATCAAGTTCGTCTTTGTGAGACTTTGAAAAATGGTATCTACCTGATTCGCCAATCATAAACAATTTGTCGATACCTCCTTGGCTAATTAAGTTTTCAACCTCTTTGATAATATTGTGGTTGTAAGCTCCAGCAAGACCTTTATCGGAAGTGATGGCGATAATACCAATTTTTCTCTGATCCTTTGGAATAGCTTTGCGCTGATCAAAAAACTTGTTTTCTATTTCAGGCCAGTAACATAGTATTCGTGAAATTTCCTCTTGTACAGCAAAGAAAAAAGGTTCAGTTTTCGCTAGTTTTTCCTTTGCTTGTTTCATCTTTGATGATGAAATTAGATACATAGCGTTAGTAATTTTACGAGTTTCTTCAATACTGGCTATACGTTCTTTTATTTCTTTTGCGTTTGCCATAAAAACACCCGCCTATCTTAAATATATGTTTCTTTAAAAGCATTGGCAGCATCTATAATAGCTTTTATTAAATCGTCGTTTAGTTCCTGTTTTTCATTGATTTCATCAACAATATCTCTATGAGCAACTTGGAAATGTTCAAGCATGTCGTTTTGGAATTTTTTAACGTTTTTAGTTTCGATGCCATCAAATACTTTGTGAGTAGCTGCGCACAATGTGATAACTTGCTTGTGCAATGACAATGGATTGCCAAGAGGCTGTTTTAACAGCTCAGTTAAGCAAGCACCATAATTCAACTGCGCCTTTGTGCTATCGTCTAAGTCAGAACTAAATTGTGTAAATGATTCAAGTTCTCTAGCCTGAGCCAAATCGATACGGATGCTACCAGCAGCTTTTTTCATAGCTTTACTTTGTGCTGCACCACCTACACGAGAAACAGAAAGTCCAACATTTACAGCAGGTCTCATACCTGCATTGAAAAGGGAAGACTCCAAAAATATCTGACCATCTGTAATAGAAATGACATTTGTTGGTATATATGCAGACACATCTCCTGCTTGCGTTTCAATAATTGGAAGTGCAGTAATAGATCCACCACCTGCTTCTTCACTTAGTCTGCTACTTCTTTCAAGTAGACGAGAATGCAAGTAAAATACATCGCCAGGGTACGCTTCACGTCCAGGGCTTCGGCCCAACAATAGTGAGATTGCACGATATGCAACAGCGTGCTTTGAAAGGTCATCGTAAACGATAAGCACATCTTTGCCATGATACATAAAATGTTCACCAAGGGCTGTTGCAGAGTATGGTGCGATGTACTGAAGTGGTGCACAATCGCTTGCAGTAGCGCAAACAATAGTAGTGTAATCCATAGCACCAGCTTTAGTTAAATTGTTAACAAGCTGGGCAACAGTTGAAGCCTTTTGTCCAATAGCAACATAGATACAAATAACATCTTTATCTCTTTGGTTGATAATAGTATCAATAGCGATAGATGTTTTACCAGTCTGTCTGTCACCTATAATCAATTCTCTTTGTCCACGTCCAATAGGGAACATAGAATCGATAGATAGGATACCTGTTTCAAGTGGCACAGAAACTGATTTTCTGTCTATGATGCCAGGAGCTTCGTTTTCAATAGGTCTGTAATCTTCTGCTTCTATTTCACCTTTGCCATCAATAGGTGAGCCTAGAGGATCTATAATTCGACCTATAAACTGAGAACCGACAGGTAAGCCAGCTCTTTTTTTAGTTCTAGAAACTTTAGTTCCTTCTTTTATATCTCTATCATCACCAAATAAGATGCAACCAACTTCTGTCTCCTTGATGTTTTGAACCATACCCTTAAGGCCATTCTCAAAAGTTAGGATTTCGCCGTACATGGCATTGTCTAGTCCGTAGATTGTGGCGATGCCGTCTCCAACTGAAATAACAGTGCCAGTTTCGTTGTGTTCACTTATTTGGTCGTAATTTTTAATCTCTTCTTTTATAATTGAAATAATTTTTTCTGAGTTAATCATTTTGATTTACTACCTCCTGGTTAAATCTGTTTTTAACCTGTTTATACGACTTTTCATACTGTAGTCGTACTCCACGCCATCTACATGGAGTATAAAACCTGAAATTAATGTCTTGTCTTCAATAATTTGCCATAAAATATCTTTGCAGTTATGTTTTTTCGTGATAATTGCCTCCATCTTAGCAAGTTGCTCTTTTGTAGGAGGATTAACACAGTAAATAACAGCTTCAAGAGTTTTATTTTGAAGCAATATAAGATGTTCGCAAGCATTGAAAATTTCAAATAACATATCAAGGTCATCGTGAGAAATAACAATCTTTAAAAAGTTTTGTATAATCTTGTCGTTAAAGATTTTATTTATCACATTTTCCTTTTGATCAAAAGGTGCAGCTGGATTGTTTAAAATAGCCATAAGCTCAGGAGTGTTTAAAAATACATCTCTCGTTTCATGGAGATTTTCTTTTGTTATACCAAGTTCCATTAGAGCCTGGGCGTATCTTAAAGCTGCAGAGCTATATATTTTTCTATCATTTGATATCATCACTATCACCTGCTTCCTCTATAAACTTGTCGTATGCAGATTTGTCATTAGCATTGTCGCTGTTTTCAATTGCAAGTTTTGTAGCCATATCGCAAGCAAGTTCAATAATTTGAGATTTTGCTTCTCGAAGAGCTTTCTCTTGTTCAAGTTTAGCAGTTTTGTGAGCATCTTCAATTATTTTTTGAGCCTCATGATTAGCTTGAGCCACAGTTTCGTTATATTGTAGATCAGCATTTTTCTTTGAAGTTTCTACAATATTTTTAGCTTCATTTTGAGCGTTAGCAAGTTTTTCGTCGTACTCCTTTTTTAGAGCATCGGCCTGGGAATGACTTGTTCGCGCATTTTCAAGGCTTTCGTTAATCATGTCTTCACGTTTTTTCATAACATTTAGTACTGGTTTTAGTAAAAACTTTTTTAATAAAACACATAGTATTAAAAGATTTATAATATTGAAGAGAAGATTAAAATCCAATTTTAACAATTTGGATACCACCTTTCTCGTTTACTATTTTAGGAATAAGATAATTAGTATAGCGATGATGAAGCCGTAAATAGCAGTAGCTTCAGCAAGAGCAGCACCTAAAATAAATGTTTTATTAATTTTCTTTTCTGCTTCTGGTTGTCTAGCAATAGCTTCTGAAGCTTTACCAGCTGCAATACCTATACCTATACCAGCGCCAAGACCAGTTAAAACAGCAATACCTGCACCAATTGCAATAATAGTTCCCATAATAATTTCTCCTTTTCTTTTTATTATTCCATTTCTTCATTCATAAATAAGGCTGTTAAAAATACAAATATGTAAGCCTGTAGCAAACCATCGAATATATCGAAATAAAAACTAAATGGTATTGGTAGTATTAGAGGAACGATGTATTTTATAAGTTCCATAATTACGAAAGCTCCTAAAATGTTACCAAATAGTCGCATACATAGTGATAATGGTCTAATCACTATTTCAAGTACATTTAGCGGTGCGACTATACCTACTGGCTCAGCAAAATGTTTGGCCCAATGCTTAACCCCATTTTTGTGTATACCCGAATACTCGATTAAAAACATACTCATAATAGCAAGTCCAGCAGTTACATTTAAGTCTTTTGTTGGAGGTTTAAAACCTAGCATACCCACAAATGTATTTGAAACGGCTAAATAGAGTATAACGGTTATCAAATAAGGTATATAGCGCCTATTTTCTTTGCCAAAGATGTCCTCAAAAAAGTTGTATGCCCAAGTTATAGCGCTTTCAAGTAGCAACTGTATTTTGCCTGGGTTTTCCACTTTTAGATTACGAGTTAGCAAAATGGAAATGATGACTAAAGCGGCCATGATAATCCACGTTACAACGGTGGATTCATTTACGGAGATCCCACCGAAAACAGGTATGGTAAATACTGTTTCACAGTTAAGCTCTTCCATCAATGTTTCTGTTAAGTTTCCCGTAAAATCACCCTCTTTACTTTTTTTTACATACATAAATTACTCCCATTTTTTTCAAATGTCAACGAAAACAATCTTACAAAATCGTTATATACATATTATTAATTATTATAGGTGATAGGGTATAGAAAATATCAATAGTTAAAAGAATAAATGGGCATTGAAAAACCCCTTGGATAGTTTAATCCAAGGGGCCTTTAAATTAATCTTCCAGTAGTCCTTTCATAACGATATATCTAGCTGCTAAAATCTCTTTGCTAAGGACATCACGCACTGCTTTTATATTAAATTTTGAATTTTCACCTTTATCTCTAAGTTCTTCAGCTATAAATGCAACTAAAGTTTTGCTGTCCACTTTTTTATTTAGACCGGCAAATTTGCTCTTTATCAATTCCCAGTTAGGTACTCCTATTGGACCGTTGATTTTAAGAGGGTTGCGGTGTAAGTTTACTTGAGCATCTAGGACTTTTACTTTAAGTTCTTGGTCTAGAGTTTTCGGTGTGTAGATTTCACGACCATCAACTGCAAATATTGAAGCAGCAGCTTCGGCAAATGGTAACATTTCATGTTCGATAGAACCTTTTTTAAATGAATATATTTCTCCATCGATTTTGTCAAAAGCTCGTAAACCGTCTAAGTAACCGTATCGCAAGTTGTTTTTTGCCACTTCCGGGTTAAATGATAAAAAGTTTCCAAGGTCAAAACCTGCTCGTATCAGTTTAAAATCTGTATTGGTTTGTGCATATTTAAGTTCTTCTTCGTTAACTCTGCCTACAGCTTGTAAGTCTACAGCTATGATACGCTCTGCACCCTTCGAAAGAGCCATTCCTATAGGAAGGTTATCCGTATATCCACCATCCACAAATTTCTTGTCGCCAATCTGGCAAGTTTGAGCCACAGGGAAACAAGATGCACTCGCCTGGATGTATTTGTGCAACTGACCTTTTGGGATATCTTCAGTGTACAGCTTGTATGGCTCGAAATTAGGTAGAGACGTAGTTACCATACCGTATTGAACTTTTGATTTTCTAAATTTATCCTCATCTATATATTTTTTTAGTATGTTGTACATGCCATTGCTGCCAGCACCGCCTTTAGTAATGACTTCACGAGCGTAGCCGTAGGCTTCTTCCATAGAGATGCCAAACAGATTGCCACTGCCTTTTTCAAGGGACTTATCGTCAGGAGAAATATCGAAAATTTCTTCGGTATCAAGCTCAGTCCAAAGCTTTTCGGCGCTTTCTATGTCATTTAAAACTACCATTGTAGCATTTATAGCACCTACGGAAGTTCCAAATATCATATTTGGTTTAATACCGACTTCACGAAGACCCTTCCAAACGCCTATTTGATAGCTGCCACGACTGCCGCCACCGCTAAAGATAAATGCTGTTTTAGGTTTATTAAAAAAAGCCATAGTTAAATTACCTCTGCTTTCTTGTAGGTTTTCCCATTAATTATTAACTAATAGTTTACCACATGTGGTATAATAAAGGGATAAAATTATGGAATTAATTATACAAATTTGGAGGTATCAACCATGACAGATAAAAATATAGATGCTTTAAAAGAGATTATAGAAAATAGCAAAAAAATAGTTTTTTTCGGTGGAGCAGGAGTATCAACAGAAAGCAATATTCCGGATTTTAGATCTGAAACTGGTCTATATAACGCTCAGCAAAGCTACGGCAGATCACCTGAAGAATTATTGTCTCACACTTTTTTTATGAATAACACAGAGACTTTTTTCGACTATTACAAAAACAATTTAATTTACAAAGATGCACAGCCAAACAGAGCTCACAAGGCCCTTGCAGAGTTAGAAAAACAAGGAAAACTAACTGCTGTAGTTACACAGAATATCGATGGACTTCATCAGCTTGCAGGAAGCAAAACAGTTTACGAGCTTCACGGTTCAGTTCTTAGAAATACTTGTATGAAGTGCGGTAAACATTTTGAACTTGATTATCTTTTAGATGAAAACAACTGTGAAAATATGGTGCCAAAGTGTGACAAGTGCGGTGGTATTGTAAAACCAGATGTAGTTTTGTATGAAGAGGCTCTTGACGAAAGCCAAATCGTAGGCGCAGTTAACGCTATTTCTCAGGCGGACACATTGATTGTTGGAGGCACTTCATTAGTTGTATATCCTGCCGCTGGACTGATCCAGTATTTCAGAGGCAAAAATTTAGTTTTAATCAATAAGTCAAAAACTCAGTACGACAACAAAGCAGACCTTGTTATTAACGATTCTATCGGCAAGGTTTTAGGAGATGTTGTTGGAGTTTAAATAAATGAAAATCAATAAGAAAGGAAGTAATCTATGAACATATTAGTAGCAAATGACGATGGGATAAAAGCCCAGGGGCTGCAAGAACTTGTGGAATCCCTGTCGAAAGTAGGCGATGTTTATGTTGTAGCTCCAGACTCTCAGAGAAGTGGAGCAAGTCATAGTATAACTATGAATAAAAAATTGTATTTTACAAGAATGACTGTTTCTGGTGCCAAACTTGCTTACGCCTTTACAGGTACTCCTGCTGATTGCGTAAAGATGGGCGTTGCCCTTTTCGAAAGAGACGGCATCAATATCGACTGTGTCGTTTCAGGTATTAACCACGGAGGAAACCTTGGAACAGATACACTTTACAGCGGAACAGTTGGAGCAGCTAGAGAAGGTTATATAAATAACAAAGTTTCTCTTGCAGTTTCTGTCAACAGTCACGAAGTGGAAAACGGATTTGATTATGCTTGCAAATTGGCAGTAGATACAGTAAAAGGCCTAAAGGAAAAATGGTCAGAAGTCAAACCTTGTGTGCTTAATATAAATATACCTGATTTGCCTGCTGAAAAAATAAAAGGTTTAAAAATTACAAAATTGGGCATAAGAGATTACGACAATTGGTTCGAACCAGTTGTTATAGACGAAAACAAAATAGAAATTTGCTATGGAGGTAAACCGATTTCATTTGATGAAGAGGATTCTAACAGAGCTGAAATAGCAGATGTTATCGCTATGGATTTAGGTTATGCAACTGTAACTCCACTAAAAAGCGATTTAACTTATGATGATATTTTAGATAAAGAAATTTGGGGGATTTACAATGAATAAACTTTTAATCGATAGAAATGATGCAATTGCAGTATGTGTAGATTTTCAGACAAGTTTGGTAGATGCAGTGTGCAATGCAAAAGAGATGAAAGATAAAACAGTACGCATGTGCAAATGCCTAAAGGAAATGGGAGTGCCATTCCTAGTTAGCCAGCAGTACACAAAAGGTTTAGGGGATACAGACAAAGATATAAAAGAAGCCATCGGGGACTTCGAACACGTTGAAAAAATGACATTTAGCTGTGTTAAAAACCCTGAGTTTATGAAAAGACTAGAAGCAAGCGGCAAAAAAACAGTTATTTTATGCGGTATTGAGTCACATATTTGCGTGATGCAAACTGCCCTAGAACTTAAGGAGCTTGGGTACAATGTGTGGCTTATAGCTGATTGTTGTTCATCTAGAACAGCTGCAGACAAGGAAAATGCAATTAGACGTATGATTCATAGTGGTGTCAACGTGACTACTTACGAATCAGCAATATATGAAATGTTAGGAAGCGCTTTGGAACCCGAATTCAAAGCAATATCAAGGATAGTGAAGTAGGTAGTATGGGAATTTTTGAAAACAAAGTTACTATAGAAGACAGAGAGAAATTACAGGAATATTTGTGGGGATATAGATACGGCACATCAGGCCTATCTTTTTCTTCACTATATATGTGGCGCGATATAAATGATTTTCAGTGGGAAATCATCGGAGATTATTTGTGTATAGTAGGTATGAGCCATCTTGAACTAGAAGAAGGCATCATCTTGCCATTTATGGAAGTGCCACTAACTAAAACAGGTACATATGAGCCAGAAAAATTAAGATATACAATTTTAAAAGCAAAAGAAAAAATAGAAGATGCTGGATATCCTTTTAGCATGAGACTTGTGCCATTTCATCTTACAGAAGAGCTTGAAAAAGCTTTTCCAGGTGAATTAAAGTTCGTTGATGACAGAGCAAACTTCGATTATCTTTACGAAAAGCAAAATATGATAGAGCTAAAAGGCCGTAGTTTGCACAAAAAGAAAAATCATATGAATTTCTTTTTGAAAAATTACGAGTACGAATACAAGGAGCTAACATCCGATATGGCCGACGATGCTATGCAGTTTATCGACGAGTTCAATGCTAAAAAAGATATACCACCTCACGAGATGGAGCTTTTGAAAATGGAAGAACGTGCTATGAGAGACGTTTTTGAAAATCTAGAAAAAGCTAAGTATACAGCAGGAGCTATATATATGAATGGCAAAATAGAGGCTCTTAGCGTTGGTGGTTTAATAAATAACAATACTATGGGCGTACATATTGAAAAGGCAAATACCGACTACAGAGGTTTATATCAGATTATAAATATGGAGTTTTGTAAACACTTGCCTCCATCAATTAAGTATGTAAATAGAGAAGAGGATATGGGCTTGCCAGGATTGCGTAAGTCAAAACTTAGTTATAAACCTGTCAAACTTGTGGAGAAATATATAGCCACATTTAAAAAATAATGTATAAAAATTCATGTTAATATTAGATATAGATTAAATTATCTAACTGAAAAAATTGTTATAAAAAAATCCAAAAACAAGGGCAATTTGGGATAAAAAGGGGCGAAAAGCCACCTCCAAATTGTTCTTTTTTTAATACAATCCAAAATTTGTAAATTTAGAATTGTCTGAAAAATGTTGAAATTATGAGCTTTGTCGGAATTGTATGACTATTGTCAAGTTTTCTTGAATATGTTTCGTTATTTTTTTAACAAAAAGTACTTGAATAACTGTTTACAGGGTGTTACTATAAAGCTACGAAGAGGAACAAAACAAAACAAAAAACTATCATTCAAGATTAGAATAATTTATTTTTAGGAGGACTAAGACTATGAGAGATGTAGTAATCGTAAGCGCAGTTAGAACACCTATCGGTAACTTCGGTGGATCACTAAAAACAGTTCCATCAAGAACTCTAGGAGCTATCTCAATTAAAGCAGCTCTAGAAAGAGCTGGCGTAAAAGCTGAACAGGTTGACGAAGTTATTATGGGATGCGTTCTTCAGGGCGGACTAGGACAGAACGTTGCAAGACAGATGATGATCGATGCAGGTATGCCAATCGAAATCCCAGCAATGACAATTAACAAAGTTTGCGGTTCTGGTCTTAGAGCAGTAGAACTAGCAGCACAGATTATTAAAGCTGGCGATGCTGATATCATCGTAGCAGGTGGTGCTGAAAACATGTCAATGGCAGGATTCGTTGACAACAAGAGCAGATGGGGCGCTCGTATGGGTAACTACCAGAGTGTAGACATGATGGTAAACGATGGTCTTACTGATGCATTTAGCGGAGTACATATGGGTATTACAGCTGAAAACATTTGCGATCAGTGGGGTATTACAAGAGAAGAACTTGACGAATTTGCAGCTAAATCACAGCAGAAAGCTGAAGCAGCTATTAAATCAGGCAGATTCAAAGATGAAATAGTACCTGTAGAAGTTCCACAGAGAAAAGGCGATCCAATCATCTTCGATACAGATGAATTCCCTAAATTCGGAACAACTGCAGAAGGTTTAGTAAAACTAAAACCAGCATTCAAAAAAGATGGTAGAGTTACAGCTGCTAACGCATCAGGTATCAATGACTCAGGTGCTGCAGTAGTAGTAATGTCAAAAGAAAAAGCAGACGAACTAGGAATTAAACCTCTAGCAACAATCAAGGGATACGCTTCAGCAGGTGTTGATCCTCAGATTATGGGTATTGGACCAGTTCCTTCAACTAGAAAAGCTCTAGAAAAAGCTGGTTGGACAATGGAAGACCTAGATCTAATCGAAGCAAACGAAGCTTTCGCAGCTCAGTCAATTGCAGTAGGTAGAGAACTTGGATTCAACACAGATATCCTAAACGTAAACGGTGGAGCATTAGCACTTGGACATCCAATCGGAGCATCAGGTTGCAGAATCCTAGTAACACTATTACATGAAATGGAAAAGAGAGATGTAAAGAAGGGCCTAGCTACTCTATGTATCGGTGGCGGACAGGGAACAGCTATGGTAGTAGAAAGATAATTTAGTCCTTCAGACTCAAATATTCTAAACATGTGGGGCTGCACTCTTTGGTAGTGTAGCTCCAAATCTTTTAAAAATGCTTATTTAAACTATTATTAATTTTTGATTTAAATTTCTAATACAAATTTTGTAAATTAAATTAATTGGTTATTGGTTATTTATTTATATTATATTATTAAAGAGACGCTTATTAACAATCCTGCTAGTTTTGTAGGGTTGTTTTTTTGTTGCAAAAAAATGACTTTGCCTTTTGGGGCAAAGTCATTTTAGATATATATATTGTTGTTTTTAGTTCCATTCTGTTTCGTACTGTTGCATAGCTTTGATAGTGCGTTCAAATACGTCATTCATATCCCAGCCTAGCATTTCAGCTCCTGCTTTAATAACATCTCTGTTACATCCAGCAGCGAATTTTTTATCTTTGAATTTCTTTTTCAATGATTTAACTTCCATGCCCTGACAATTTTTATCTGGACGCATTAGTGCGTATGCACCGATTAGGCCTGTTAATTCGTCGACTGTATATAAAACTTTTTCCATTTCGTGTGTTGGCTCTACATCGCAAACTAAATTGTATCCGTGTGAAACTACTGCGTGGATAAGATTATCGTCAAGTCCAGCTTCTTTTAGAAGTTCTGGAGCTTTTATGCAATGCTCATCAGGCCACATCTCGAAATCGATATCGTGAAGCAAGCCGACCATTCTCCAAAAATCTTCTTCATCCCCGTAGCCAAGTTCTTTTGCAAAATATCCCATAACGCTTGAAACAGTCTGTCCATGCTGTATATGGAAATCTTCTGTATTGTATTTTTTTAGTAGTTCTAATCCTTGCTCTAAGTTCATAGTCATATTTTTCAGTCCTTTCATTGTTAGTTTTATAGTTATTATAAAAAATATCACAAAGAAATTCAATAAAAGTTGTTTAATTAATACAAATTGTAATGAAAAAATGTATTTTGTGGTTGCAAGTTATCTGATTTTGGTATTTACTATAGTTAGTGAGTTTAAATATGGAGGGAGTAGAAATGTTTGTAGTTTTCGGTAGAGTGGCTTCGATTTTTATTTTGATTTTAATCGGATTTATAGCCAATAAAATAGGGGTTTTGCCAGATGCGTCAAGGAAACATCTAACTAATTTGATGTTATGTATAACTGCACCGTGTATGGCAGCACAATCTCTTTATTCAAAGGAATTATCAGAAGAGGTTATAACCGACACAATTCAGATTTTAGTAGGAACAGCAGTGTATTTTATAATCGTTACCGCACTAGCTTTTGTAATGGTAAAAGGGCTAAAGTTTAAGCCTAAAAAGGAATGGGGCATATATATAGTTGCCATTACCTGCATAAATACAGGGTTTATGGGTTTCCCAATTACTAAGGCGATTTTCGGCGATGATTTATTTTACCTAATGGTTATTGAAAATATTATATTGTGTGTCTACCTTTACAGCCTATCGCCTATTTTGCTATATGTGGGCAGAGACGATAAGCCAAAAGGGGGCCTTGCAATTATGAAATCCATCTTAAATCCTTGTACAATAGGTATAATCGTCGGGGTTGTAATGTTGGTTTTAGGCATTAAGCCGCCACAGGCTTTAGACGAGGTAGTTACATCGCTTAGTGAGGCGACAATACCTCTTTCAATGATTATCGTGGGGGTGCAGCTAGGCTCAAGCAACATTAGAGAGATGATAAAAAACAAGTATATAAATATTACAAATGTGGTAACTATGGTATTTATACCAATTGTAACATTTTTAATTGTAGACCAGTTTGACTTTTTATCACCAGATGTAAAAGTTATTTTGATATTTGCGTCAGTATTCCCAACAGCAGTTGCGCCTTCAGCTATTGCTGAAAAAGAGGGGCTAGATCCTACTCGACTTGCTGAACTTGTCTCTGTAACTACAGTTACTTCGCTAATTGTAATACCAATTGCAGCGGCATTTTTAACTGGATACTACTATTAAAAGACATAATAAAAGAGGTCATATCACAAGATGACCTCTTTTTTGGTATAGATTTTCAATTATTTGTTTGGTAAACGTTCTTCCTTAGATGGTAGCTGTGCAAGTATAATTGCGATAAACATAATTACGCAACCTGAGATTTCTCTGCCTGTTAGAGTTTCCCCTAGGATTATTGCTCCGCAAATAGCTGCAAACACAGACTCTAAACTTAAGATTAGAGAAGCTACAGTTGGGTCTGCATCCTTTTGTGCAACAATCTGTAAAGTGTAGGCAACAGCTGAAGATAATACGCCAGCATATAGTAGAGGAATGACTGCGCTGATTACATCGGCCATTACTAGATGCTCAGTGAATATCATAGCGATAAAAGATGCAACTGATACAACGGCAAACTGTATACATGAAAGTTTAACACCATCAGTTTTCGGTGAAAAATAGTCGATTACTAGTATATGGGCAGTAAATCCTAGTGCACATAGAAGTACGAAGAAGTCTCCATGGCTTATTGAAAAAGTACCTGGTTTAATTGAAAGTAGATATAATCCAACGACTCCTAAAATAGCACAGCCCCAAATTAGAGGACGTACTTTTTTCTTTAGAAATATACCGACTATAGGTACTAAAATTACATACAAAGTAGTTATAAATCCAGCTTTTGCAGCAGTAGTAAATGCCATTGCATACTGTTGTAGACTAGTTGATACAAAAAGTACTAAACCGGTAGCGATGCCTCCTTTTAGAAGTATGCTTCGCTGCGCCTTACGGTCATTCTCACTAAGGGGTTCTGATTCTGATTTAGCGCTGTTTTTTTTGCCTAAAATGTATATAACTGGCAATAGGGAAATGACTGCAAGTGCGTATCTAAATGCGTTAAAAGTAAACGGGCCAAGTAGATCGGCGCCTTTGCTTTGGGCTATAAATGCAGAGCCCCAAATGAAAGCAGTCAACAATAACATTAAATCACTTCGTAGTTTTTTGCTCATGGCTAACTCCTCTCTGATTTTTCAAAATAAGTAATAAGTAATAAGTGATAAATTGTCTTAGTCAATTAGCACAATTATACCATAAGGAGCTAATAGATGTATATAAAAAAGCGTGCTTTTGTGGTATCATAGATACTAGGATTTTAGATTTGTAGACGCTTAAAGGAGGTCTGATTTTATGAATGAGAGTGAACTAAAACAGTATGTAAGCACTATTGAAAATATAGATGAAAAAGCCTATGAAAAGGCGGAGGTTAGACAATCTCAATTGGCAAAACCACCTGGAGCGTTGGGAAAACTTGAAGAGATTTCTGTGAGATTTGCGGCGATTACGGGAAAAGTTAAAAACTATATAAAGAAAAAAGCTGTGGTGATTTTAAGCTCTGATAACGGAGTTGTTGAAGAGGGTGTTACGCCTACACCTCAGTCAGTAACAGCGGCCCAGACAATGAATTTTACTATGCGCAAAACTGGCGTTGGAGCACTTGCAAAAAATTTCGATGTAGATCTTTGCGTTATAGATATGGGAGTGAAAACTAAATTTCCACATATGATGATCTCATCTGAAATGTACGATTTTCTTGATGATAAAATCATCGATAGAAAAATTAGATACGGCACTTCCAATTTGGCAAAAGGCCCAGCTATGACTAGAGAGGAAGCGGTTTTAGCTATTTCAGTGGGCATAGAGGCAGCTGAGCTTATGAAGGCTCGAGATTATGATATTATCGGCGTTGGTGAAATGGGCATTGGCAATACTACTACAAGTGCTGCTGTTTTAAGCGCTATAACTAAGTGCCCAGTTGAGATTTCCGTAGGCAGAGGCGGAGGATTAAACGATGCTGGATTTGCACGTAAACAGGAAATCGTCAGAGAAAAAGGTTTGGAAACTGAGTACGATGATATTTTGGATATTTTAGCAAACGTTGGCGGATTTGATATTTGCGCTATGACAGGAGTTTTCTTGGGAGCAGCGAAAAACAAATTGCCAGTAGTTGTAGACGGATATATATCAGCAGTTGCAGCTCTTGCAGCGTACAAAATTCAGCCCTTAGTTAAGGAGTACATGTTTGGTTCTCATTGTTCAGAAGAAAACGGATACAAAGTTGCCATAGATGAAATAGGCATTTCTTCTATGCTTGACTTAAACATGAGGCTAGGTGAAGGCTCAGGATGTGTACTTGCATTTGAAATTATCAAGGGAGCTTTGGGAGTTATGAATGACATGGCTACTTATGACGAAGCTCAAATAGACGAAAACTACTTAGAACTTATGGCAGATGCCAAATTTTAAAGGATAAATTGTAAATTATGATAGTATTTATTAGCGGTGGATGTAAAAACGGAAAATCCATGAAAGCCCAGGAGATTGCCAAATCACTGGCAGATGAAAATCATGGAAAACTTTATTACGTGGCCACGATGATACCTAAAGATGATGAAGATTTAAAAAGGGTTAAAAGACATATAAAAGAGCGTGAAGGCTGGGGATTTGAAACAATCGAAGTGGGAAATTCTTTGGATAAGCTAATAGAAAATTTGGATGTGGATGGTGCTTATCTATTCGATAGTGTTACAGCATTTCTAGAAAACAATTTGTTTGATCCAAAGACTTACGAGTTAATAAAAGATGCACCTTCAAAAGTCGTAAATCAATTGCTCCAATTTGCAAAAAAAATCCAGCAAGGAAAAGGCAGCATAGTTTTTGTTTCAGACTATATCTACAGCGACAGCATCAAATACGATGAAACCACAGAGTTTTACAGAAAATCCTTGGCGAAATGCGATAGAAAAGTTGCACAGATAGCAGATAGAGTTATGGAAGTAGTTTTAGGTAATACAATCGATTATAAATAAAAGTAATACAAAAAAGGAAAACATATGAAAGATATTATTACAGGATTTTTTATGGCGTGGGGCAACTTTAGCTGGATCCCATGTCCTCACAAAGTGTGGGATGAAAAAGCGAAAAAATGGATGTTAGCACTGATGCAGTTTGCAGGTCTTTTGGCGGGAATGGCTCAGTTTCTTTTGTTCGCACTCGTATTTTTGTTAACACAGTATGGCATCTTAGACAGCCCGTTTATAGTAACAACTGGATTGCTAACCGTTATGCCATTCCTACTTACAGGATTTATCCACGTTGATGGATTTATGGATTGCTGCGATGCGATTATGTCCAGAAGGAGCCTTGAAGAGCGTCAGCGTATTTTAAAAGACAGTCGCGTGGGAGCCTTTGCAGTTGTTATGACAATTTGTCTTTTCATCACTTACTTTGCGGCAGTGTTTCAAATGCTGAATTCGTATTTTGCTTGGCCGGCGATGGTGGCTTTGGCATTGGTGCCAGTAGTGGCTCGCTTTCTTGCATCTAGGGATGTGCTTAGGTTAAAGCCTTTGAGCATCAGTCAGTATGCGGCTATTGAAGAGGAAAAACAGAGCAAAGTTTACGAAAGAACTTGTATAATTTTAGGTATAACAATTTGTATTTGTTTTGCACTAGTTTCATATTTCGCTTTTGGTATGGTGAGATTTATAATTGCAGCCATTTTAGGTGGGGCGGTTGGTCAGCTGATTGCAAGGAAAACTGCGGTGAAAAACCTAGGTGGCATAAATGGAGATATTGCAGGTTACTCAATTGTTTGGGGCGAGCTAATAGGCGCAATTGCAATTGGGTTTATGTGCTAATAAGGCTAACAAGGAGGAATGACATGATTTTTATTATTGGCGGTGCATATCAAGGCAAGCTTGATTTCGCCTTAGAGAAGTTTAATCTAGAAAAAGGCGATGTATTTAATTGCAGCGAACAATGTGATGAAATTTACACTGATAAAAAGATTGTAAACAATATAGATAAATTGGTTTTAAAGCTTGTTTACGATGGTAAAAGTGAAGAGGAAATAAAAACGCAAATAAACGATATAGTAGCAAATGCAATGGTTGTAATATATACTGACCATTCTCAAGGGATAGTTCCACTAAAAAAAGAGGATAGAGCTTTTAGAGAAATATCCGGCAGGATTATGACTGATTTGGCGTTAAAATCAAAAGAAGTTTACAGAGTTTTTTGTGGTATCCCGCAACAACTTAAATAGGAGAAAAAATTATGAAGTCAACAATACATTTAATTAGACATGGTATAACAGAAGGAAACTTAAAAAGATGGCATTATGGGTGGGCTGATATTCCATTGGCAGCAGAAGGCGTAGAAAATTTGCGCCAGCTATGTGAGGAGGATATTTACCCAAGACCTGAAGAGGCTGCGTGTTACACAAGTGGTATGGTGCGTACAGAACAGACTTTTAAAGAAATCTACGGTGATGTACCTCATCAAGTTTTACCAAAATTAAAAGAGATGAATTTCGGCGACTTTGAGAAAAAAACTTATGATGAATTAAAGGATAATCCTGATTATCAAAAATGGATAACCGATAAGACTTTTCAAACATCTATACCAGGTGGCGAAAGCAAAAGTGAGTTTTACAACCGTGTGCAAAATGGATTTGAAGAACTTGTAAATTTACATAGACGAGAAGAGCTAAAACACAGACATAACAAAAAAGATACCGATACTATATGCGTTTGTCACGGAGGTGTTATCTCATGTATTATGATTGGTCAGTTTGGAGCTGATGGTCTTGGTGAGTTTATAAACTGGATACCAGATCCAGGTCGCGGATACAGTATAACCGTTGAAGATGGCAAATGCGTAAGCTATGAAAAAATATAAAATTTAATTGACAATTGATGATAGGGGGGGTATCATATAGATGTAGATTAATGTCAAATTGTAAGGTAAGAAATAAATTTTATTACAAAACCCCTTATCTAGTAAAATTTAAAATAACTTAGAAATAGAAATTGCCTTATATGATGACATTGCTATAATGTCTCGTATTTTGTATAGATTATAAAGATTTATCACAAAATCATAAGAGGCGGACAAGTTATAGCAATCCCCCTCAGTGTCCGTCTCTAGATATAATATTTGAAAAAAATCAGTACAGTTAGAATTGTACTGATTTTTTGCTTTTTGGATTTTTAAGTGATACGATGACAAATCTTAATAATATATAAGATGAGTCGGTAAGAACTGACTTTTTTAGATTTTGACAAAACCGCTAGTGAACTAGTGGTTTTTATTTTATAAACTAGTATCGAAATTAAATAGTAGACACAGAAAAAGTGAATTATGCAATGAAAAAGAACTTTGTATTAACAAACAAAAATCGTTAACTATTGACTTCTAGTTATTTGGATTCAAATTACTCCAAAAAACGAAATAACCACATCAATAGGGGGATATCAATGTGGTCGTTTCGCTTATTAATTGTTTATGAATGAGTTTTTTGAGGGGAATTTCTTTCTTATTACAGTTATTATTATAGGCACAAAACCTTAAAACTAACTTAAATATAAAAAAATTATTTTAAAAGATTAAATTGTAAACAGGTTTTAATAGAAAGTTGTTTTAAAGCTGAACCAAAGCGAATTTTAATACAGTCCTCATCTATAGACACAACTATTCCTTCTCCAAAAGACTTGTGAATTACAACTTGTCCAGGTTTAAAATCATGTATAATCGATTTGCTTGTAGCATCGATTTTGTTAACAATTTTTTTGTTAGGGGATTTACGTGGCTCAAAACCGAAAAAGTCTTGGATAAAGGGAGATTTAGTAGTTTCAATTAATTCTAAATTATGTTTAGCACGTGTGCATGCAACATAAAAAAGTCGTCTATCTTCCTCAAGAGCCTCTTTGTATTTTGGATCCTTGTTGCGAACATCCATAGAAAAAATACCTTCTTTAACATCTATAACAACTACATTGTCGTACTCAAGGCCTTTGCTACCGTGGATAGTGCTTAAAACTAGATTGCTATCTTTGTATGGAGAACCACTGTTAATAGTTTTTTCAAGAGAGTCCAGTCTATTTAAAAAATCCATAGGTGAGTCGTGAGGCTCGACTAGCTGTTTTAAAATTTCAAATCGTTCACTGTCTTTGTAGTAGTTGTAGCTTTTATGGAAAATATCCAAAAGCTGAGATGCACTGGTATTTGGAGTGGTAAAATCACGGCGCACCTGTAAATACTTTTTAAACTGATTGCCACTTGGCGCTACATCAACAAGGCCATCAAACACAGAAGCAGTCATTCCTGCACTAGATTTTTTAGCAATATCCAGGGCAACTTCCTTTTTTATACGAAGCCCAAACTTAAAATATGACTTCATAAAAGCCTCGGTATTTTGGGGATTTATAACCAAATTCATAAAATCTCGAACCATCAAAGTTGTGGGAGTTTTGAAAAATACATTTTCTTTTTCCTTCCAGTAACACTTAATATCGTCCTTTAAAAAATTGTAGATAATGGGCACAGCGCTGTCGTTGTTGCGGTACAAAATAGCCGTCAGGCCAGGTAGGGGATCATTTGCAATCTGTTTTATGCGCTTATACTGGTCGGCCACTTTACCCTTAGTGTACTTAGGATTTTCACCCTTGGGATTTAAGGTGGTCATATTTTTTTTGTAGCGATTTTGGTTTTTATCGATAAAATTGTTTGAAGCCACTACAATTTGAGGAGTAGACCTAAAGTTTATCTCAAGTTTGTGTATCTGTGCATTGGGGTAGATAGACTTAAAATTTAGCAATCCTTGCGGGTAGGCGCCGCGAAAGCGATAGATGCTCTGATCCTCATCCCCAACCATAAAAATATTTTGATTTTTACCAGCCAGCAAATTAATTATTCTGTGCTGTATTTTTGAGGTGTCCTGAGCCTCGTCGACCAAAATATAAGGGTAGCGATTTTGGTAATGCTCCAAAATATCTGGGCGCTTTTGCAATATGCGACATGCGTAAACCAGCTGATCATCAAAATCCATCTGGCGACTGTCAACTAATTTTCGCTGATAGATGGAGTAAACCTCGCTGACTTTGTACCCGTCCTCCGCCGCAAAATTTTCATCTATTTCCTCGTCGGTTAGCTGCATATTTTTAATGTGTGTTACAGCCTGCTGCATATTTTTTATATGGTAATCCTCTGGGAATGACATGCCGGTTTCCAATAAACTTTGGCGAATAAGATCCCTGTTGTTTGGCACCAAAGTGAAAGCATTTGGATTGTAGTAGTTTATAATACCTGCGCAAATGCTGTTAATAGTTGAAAACTTAATGCTGTCAGCGTAAGTATCACCAAATACTTTTACAAATCTGGATTTCATATCATTGCTAGCAGCAAGGGTATAAGTCATAACCAGTATATTTTTTGGATTTATATGGTAGCCGTATATCATATAACCGATGCGGGCTACTAGGGTAGTAGTTTTACCAGAACCGGGAACAGCCAAAATTAGAGACGGCCCATTTATATTTGAAATAGCTGTCTGCTGTTGGTTTGTAAGGTTTAAATTGTACTTTTCTAAAAAACTAGCTAGTTTTTCCATCTAAATCTCCTGTTTTATAATATCAATAATTTCCAATTTCCATGTTGCAAAATGGTTCAAAAGACTAATAAAAAAGACTTTTTTCACAGTTGATGAAAAAAGCCTTATATATTTTGTGTGATTATTTATTTTAGTCGTACTGAAACTTCACCTGTTGAAATCGTATCTATAGTGCCGTCTTCTAGTTTAACAACTAGTCCGCCATTGTCATCTATATCTACAGCAGTAGCGGGGATAGCTTTATCAATATCTAAATCGTAGGATTTAAAAATATTGATTTCTTGACCTATAAGCATAGAGGCCTCTCTGTATTGAACTAAAAAGTCTTTGTTATCCTCGCTTATATCGTCTAGGATTTGCAAAAGGTTATCGCAGATTAAAGCGATAAGCTTATTTCTGTCTAAACCTTTAACATTTAGCGCGCCAACTATATCTTTTAGCTGGGGTGGCACATCTTTAGCAAAACAATTGATGCCTATACCGACAACTACATGGCTTATCTGTCCACTTTCAAAATCCGTAATAGCTTCAGTTAAAATACCGCAGACTTTTTTGCCCTCTAAAAACAAATCGTTAACCCATTTGATTTTTAAATCAAGTCCAGTTAATGTTTTAACTGCTTGCATAACTGCTACAGAAGCGGCAGTAGTAATCAATATGGATTTGTCCATACCGAATTTTGGTTTTACTACTAGGCTTAAATATATGCCACCGTCTTTAGGTGAATAAAACTCTCTGCCACGACGACCTTTGCCTTGAACTTGTTTCTCTGCAACGATTAAGGCGCATTGTGGATCTGTGGCATTGGCAATACCAATGGCCGTATTGTTAGTTGATGCGACTTCTTCATATACGTAAATATCCATAGGCGCTTTTATATGGGCAAGGATGCCTTCGCGAGAAATCTTGTCATTTTCCGTTGAAAGCACATATCCTTTGCCGTTAATAGTTTCTATGGCATACCCGCTTTTTTTAAGAGTGTTAATAGCCTTCCAAACGGCAGTTCTTGAAACTCCCAGTTCATTGGCAATCGCTTCTCCTGAAACAGGACAGCCCTTGTTATTTTCTAAAGTTTTCAGTACTTCTGTCTTAACCATAAAATCATTCCTCTTTATTCAAACTGACTATTATATAGTTTAGCATAGAATCCGTCTTTTGCAATAAGTTCTTCGTGAGTTCCTTGCTCTACTATATCGCCGTGGTCCATAACTAGGATATGGTCAGCATCTTTAATAGTTGAAAGTCTATGAGCTATGATAAAACATGTTCTGTCTTCCATTAGGTTAAGCATAGCCTTTTGTATCTGTTTTTCTGTACGAGTATCTACAGAACTTGTAGCTTCATCCAATATTAAAATTGGATTGTCGGCTAATTCGGCTCTGGCAATAGTCAACAGCTGTTTTTGACCTTGTGAAATATTAGATGCATTTTCGTTTAATTCCATATCGTAGCCTTTTGGCTGAGTCATAATATGGTGATGGATACGAGCATCTTTTGCAGCTGCTATCATTTCTTCATCAGTTGCATCCTGCTTACCGTATTTGATGTTTTCCTTTACAGTTCCGCTAAATAGCCAGCTGTCCTGTAAAACCATACCGAACATATCTCTTAAATCATGTCTAGTAAAATCTTTTATATCGTGACCGTCAATAGTAATAGAACCACCGTTTAGTTCGTAGTATCTTAAAAGCAATTTGATAATTGTAGTTTTACCTGCACCTGTAGGGCCTACGATAGCAATTCTATCACCAGGTTTTGCATCAAATGAAAAATCATTTATAATCATTTCATTTTCTTTGTATCCAAATTTAACATGATTAAATGAAACCTGACCTTTTAGAGTAGATAGATCAACATCAAGTTTGTTGTCATCTTCTTCACCGTAAGGATCTTCTTCTTCATCTTCATCTATAAATTCAAATATACGTTCTGCTGCGGCAGCAGTTGACTGAAGTAAGTTAGTAATATTTGCAACCTGAGAGATAGGCTGGTTAAATGATCTAACATACTGTATAAATGCCTGGATATCACCTATGGAAACTCTTCCATGGATAGCTAGGTAGCCGCCTAAAATACATACTGCAACATATCCTAAGTTACCGATAAAGTTTGTAATCGGCTGCATTAGACCTGATAGGAACTGAGATTTCCATGAAGCCTCACAAAGTTCTTCGTTGATACTTGTAAATGTTTCAATAGAATCTTCTTCCTTGTTAAATGCTTTGATTACATTGTGGCCACTAAACATTTCTTCAACGTGACCATTGATTTCTCCTAAGCGTTTTTGCTGACGCTTAAACTGGAACTGTGATTTTGAAACAACTGCTTTAATAACTAATATAGATAAAGGTAGTACAAGTAAAGCTGTAATAGTCATAACTAAGTTTATACGAATCATCATAATCAAAATACCGATGATAGTAGTAATACTTGTAATACTCTGAGATAAACTCTGTGAAAGAGTCTGGTTAACAGTATCTATATCGTTGATAAATCTACTTTGTACTTCACCGTGAGTTTTGCTGTCAAAATATTTAAGAGGAAGTCTATCCATTTTAAGAGACATTTTTTCTCTCATTTCGTAAGTAACATCCTGAGAAACTTTTGACATAATAAACCCTTGAGTAAAAGAAAATACAAAACTTATAGCATATAGGCCAATAAGTATTAAGATTATATCTTTTAAATCACCGAAGTTTATGCCGTGAGGACTCATAAGCCCCTTAACTATAACATCAGTTGCATCACCTAAAATTGTAGGAGAAACAATAGAAAATATAGTACTGATAATAGCAAATATAAATACTACTGTAACTTTAAATTTGTGAGGTGCCAAGTAAGACAATAGAGTTTTAATTGTCTTGTTAAAATCTTTAGCTTTTTCACCTGACATTGCAGGACCATGATGACCACCTGGACCTTTAGGGCCGGCAACTTTTTTCTGATTAGTCATTGATAGCACCTCCTTTTGCAAGTTCTTCTTCGCTTAACTGAGAGTAAGCTATTTCCTGATAAATTTTATTGTTTTTAAGTAGCTCCTGATGAGTGCCCACACCAGCAATTTTACCTTCGTCTAAAACAACGATTTGATCCGCATCAATAATAGTATTAATACGCTGAGCTACAATTATAAATGTGCTGTTTCCAACTTTTTCTTTTAAAGCTTTTCTTAGATTGTTATCAGTCTTAAAGTCCAAAGCTGAAAAACTGTCATCGAAAATATATACTTGTGGATTTTTAATTAAAGCTCTTGCAATTGAAAGTCTCTGCTTTTGTCCACCAGAAACAGATGTACCACCTTGTGAAACTTCTGTATCAAGTTTGTTAGGCATTTCATTTACAAAGTCTATGGCCTGTGCAGTTTCAAGAGCATCATACATTTCTTCTTCAGTAGCATCCGGCTTACCAAAAGCCAAGTTAGATGCAATAGTACCTGAGAAAAGCAAACCTTTTTGAGGTACAACACCTATATGCTCTCTTAATTCATGCTGATTGATATCCTTAATATTGATGCCATCAAGAGTAATTTCACCGCCAGTTACATCGAAAAATCTAGGGATTAAGTTAACTAAACTTGATTTACCAGAACCAGTACTTCCGATAATTGCAGTAGTCTTACCTGGCTCAGCTTTGAAACTTAAATTTTCAAGAGTCTTTTCTTCGGCATCAGGATAAGCAAAATCAACATTTTTAAACTCTAAAACACCTTTAACATCGTCTAGTTTTGCAGGGTTTTCAGGATCGTTGATAGATGGCTCAACGCTTAAAATCTCACCGATACGGTTTGCAGATACAACAGCCTTTGGCACCATTATAAACATCATAGTTATAATTAGGAATGACATAATAACGTGCATAGAGTACTGTAAAAATGCAAGCATATCGCCGATCATCAAGTTTCTTGAGTCAATCATACCAGCACCAACCCAAACGATTAAAATACTTGAAAGATTCATAACAAGCATAAGAGCAGGGAACATAAATGACATTGCTCTATTTACAAAAATACCGATTTTATTTAACTCATCATTGGCTTTTTCAAAACGGTTTTCCTCATACTTTTCAGAATTAAAAGCTCTAACAACTAAAAGACCTGATAATCTTTCACCAACAATTAGATTTAACTTATCAAGTTTAGTCTGTAAAACAGAAAACTTAGGCATAACCATTAAAAATTGAAATACCATAATTACGATAATGGCAAGTAATGCAAGGGCAACTGTCCAAGTAAGTGAAACAGATGTGTTAAGCGCTTTAATCAAAGCACCGATACCCATGATAGGAGCAAAAAATGCCATTCTTATAACCAAAATCGTAGTCTGCTGTACAGTCTGAATATCGTTAGTTGCTCTGTTTATCAATGATGATGTCTGGAACTGGTCAAACTCCGCAGATGCAAAAGATGAAATCTTTTTAAAAAGTGCACTACGAGTGTCCCTAGAAGCAAATGACGCTATTCGTGAGGCAAGTAAACTGTTGATAATTGAACAAGTTACGCCAACGCCGGCAATTAGAAGCATCATACCGCCGGTTTTGTAGATGTAGCTCATATCACCTTTAACTATGCCGTTGTTGATAATATCTGACATGTAGCCCGGTAGCGCAAGTTCGCACATAGCATGACAAAACAAAACTACCAAAACCAAGGCAACATAAGGTGAATACGGCTTAAAATAGTGTAAAACCTTTTTCATTAGTCACTCTCTTCCTTTCTTATTACATTTTCTATAATTTTATTTAATAAGCAGCTTAGGGTTTTAAGTTCGTCCTTTGTAAGCCCTGCAACTACTTTTTTTGCCCATTGTTGTTCAAAGTTAAACATTTTAGGAATGGTTGTATGGCCCTTTTCAGTTAGATATAGCTTATGGGCTCTTTTGTCATTTTCATCTGCCAGTCTTTTTATATAACCTTTGCCTTCAAGGTTTTTAACTAGCTTGGCAATAGCACCTTTATTGAAATGAAGGATTTTTGCAAGCTCATTTTGGCTTAGGCCTTCGTTAAAATAAATAGTTACTAACACCGGCGGATGACAATCTTCCAAATTATGTTCTTTTAACTGGGACATAAGATAAATCTGCGAATGTCTGTGGATACATGAAAAATCTTTAAAAAGATTGTATCCCAAATGCTGATCCTTTTCTATTGTAAACACCTCCTCCTATGGTTGCATATGCAACTATTTTACTCTCAGTATAAAAAGTTGTCAATACAACCAATTATATTTAATTATTAATAATTTGTAACCTTAAAGATTAATACTATAGATTTGTGCTATAATTGTAGTCATGATTAAGGAGGAAAACCATGACAGAAACATACACAGACTTAATAGCCTATTTTTTTATATACGGATTTTTAGGCTGGGTGCTTGAAGTTGTATTCCATGCGATAGTCCAGCAAAAGCTTGTAAATCGTGGGTTTTTAAACGGCAGCATCTGTCCTATATACGGTTTAGGAATGGTCATTTTGGTGGTTTTGTTAAAACCTATTAAGTACAGTCTAGTTAAGCTCTTTATCGGTGCAGCACTTTTGTGCACAATACTTGAGTTAATAACTGGATTTCTTTTAAAAGTTATATTTAAACAGCGATGGTGGGATTATTCCAATGAAAAATTCAATCTTGGGGGATACATTTGTTTAGAATTTACTGTATACTGGGGAGTGGCTGGAGTTATAGCGATAGATGGTATACATCCACTTATTGAAAAACTAGTTGATCTTATACCTCAGTGGGGCGTGATTACGGCAGTATCAGTGCTAGGAGGTATATTGCTATTTGATATAGGGGCAACAATTATATCTGTTAGAGGACTAAACAAAGATTTAACTCATATAGATGAAATAGGAGATATGATAAAAGCTGTTTCAGATGAATTAACAGAGATGCTTTACGATGGTTCAGTAGATGCAGTCGGTCAAATAGAAGAAAAGAAAACTGAGCTTGAAAATCTAAAATTAAAAGCAGACAGTACAAAAAAACAACTAGCTGGAACTATGACACGCAGCCAAGAAAGACTACTAAAGGCATTCCCAAATGCAAAGAGTTTGAAACATGAAGATGCACTAGAAGATTTAAAGAAAAAATTTAAAGAACATAAAAAAAAGATGGAGGACAAAAAATGAAAAAAATTGGACAGAGACTTTGCGAATATGTAAAGCACTACACAACTTCAGATGGAAGCACAGGAGTTATCCCAAGTACCGAAAGACAGAGAGATTTTGCTAAGGTTTTAAAAGCTGAGCTAGAGGACATGGGGATAAAAGATGTTGTAATCGATGAAAAATCATTTTTAATGGCTAAAATCCCTGCAAATACAACAGAGGAAATTGCAAAAGTAGGATTTATTGCACATCTAGATACTGCTCCAGATGCAGCAGGTGAAAATGTAAAACCACAGATTCACGAAAACTACGATGGTGGCATTATAAATGTAAGCGATAGCGTAAAAATCGATCCAGCTGTTTCAACAGATTTGGCTCTATACAAAGGTCACACAATTATCACTTCAGATGGCACAACACTTTTAGGCGCTGACGACAAGGCTGGTATTGCTGCAATTATGACAGCAGCCGAATACTTCGTAAACCACCCAGAAGTAAAACATGGAGATATTTGCATCGCATTTACTCCAGACGAAGAAATCGGAGAAGGTGGAGACTACTTCGATGTTGAAGCATTTGGCGCTGATTTTGCTTACACAATTGACGGTGAAACTATCGGCGAATTTAACTGCGAAACATTTAACGCAGCAGAAGTAACTGTAGTTGTAAACGGACACAATGTTCATCCAGGCAATGCAAAAGGCAAGATGATCAATGCCTGCGATATCGCTTGCGAACTTGCAACTATGATGCCAGCGCTAGAAAGACCAGAACACACAGAAGGATACGAAGGATTTTTCCATTTGTGCGAGATGAATGGAGATGTTGAACATAGCGAACTTGTATATATTTTAAGAGACTTCTACAAAGACAAGTTGGAAGACAAAAAAGTTAGATTCCAGCAGATCGCTGACAAAGTTAACGAAAAATACGGTCAGGGCGTTGTTGAGCTAGTTATAAAAGACGAGTACTCAAATATGAAGGAAGTATTTGAAGGCAAGGAAAACATTATTGAATACGCAAAGGCTGCTTACGAAACTTGTGGAGTAGGTTACGAGCTAAAACCAGTAAGAGGCGGTACAGATGGATCAAAACTTTCATTTAGAGGATTGCCTTGTCCAAATATCTTTACAGGTGGCAACAACTTCCACTCTGTAGCCGAATACGTTTCAGTTGAAGCTATGGAAAAAGCAAGTGAAATTATTGTTGAAATCGTTAAAAATGTAGCTAAATAGTAGCGGGAGTATAACATGAGAGTTGATGAAAATTTATGCAGAGGTTGCAAGATGTGCCAGCGCTATTGCAAAAAAGGCGCTATTAGAGTCGAAGGCGGCGTTGCCAAAATAGACTTAGACAAATGCGTAAGATGTATGTTGTGCGTTGGAGCTTGTACTTTTGGCGCTATATCAATAGATTAATTAGTATGGTTAAGAATGACTGTCTTGGTTGTTTCAGGCAGTCATTTTTTTATAGACTAATTTTTAAAAAAATGATAAACTAAGTTGACTACATGTTGTAATAATTTTATAAAAAGGGGGCTATAATTTTTATGAGAAAAATTACTAGTTTTGTTCTTGCAATAGCTATGATTTTTTCTACATTGTTGCCAGTAGGAAACATCGATGCTTATGCAAAAACAGAAACAAACCAAACGACAAAACAGGCTACTGTAAATGATACAACTCAACCAGTAGCAAAAAAGGCTGTAACAGCACATGACTATAAAAATACAATAACAGAAGATTTTGATACTGTTGCAGAAGCTTTAGAAAAAACAAAAATTACAAAGGAAACCATTTACATTACTTTAAATACTGATATTACAGAAGATATTGTAATACCAGCAAGTAAAATAGTTAAAATTGAATTAAATGGACATAATATTACAAATGTAAAAAGTCACACAATTTTAAACAATGGTTATCTTACAGTAGTTGGCAGTGGTATTGTAGACAACAAAACACATGGAAGAGGTGCAGTTTACAACAATATCAATGCAACTGCAAATTTAGAAGGTGGAACATATACACGTTCTGCTGAAGCAAGTAGTTCAGAAAACAATGGCAACGGCAATTCATGGTATGTACTAAAAAACTTTGGTACAATGAACATTAGAAATTCAGGTGTAACTGTTAAGTTTTCAGATGCAAACCCTGGATATTTTTCAAGTTTGATTGGAAATGGATGGCAGAATTTTGCAAGTGCCGAAGCAGGTAAAAATGGAGAACCAAAACCAAGCGAAGGCAAAAACAAAGCTGTCTTAAAAATCAGTGCAGGTGAATTTATTGGTGGACAGATAACTGTTAAAAATGATGACTACGGTCAATTAACTATTAGTGGCGGTACATTTGAACAACCAAGTGCTGACAGATATGTAGTAGCTAATAACCATGTAGCAACTATTAGCGGTGGTACATTTAAGGCAACAGGTGCAAATGGAAGCGCTGTTAATTCAAGACATTTTGATGGTGATGCTAACACTGGAAAACTAACAGTTACAGGTGGTACATTTGAAGCAACTGATTCTGTATTTGTTGTTGAAAACGGAACAGAAACAATTGTAACAGATGGTCATTTTAAAACATCATCAGATAAAGCATACATCTTTAAAACAAAGGGCACTATCAAAGGTGGAGTTAAAAACGGAACATTTGAAGGAGTAACAGCAGATAGAGTTTCAAATTCAAATGATGTTTTTGAAGATGGATTTATACCTACAACAGATGGTAAAGGCAATGTTATTATAGAACTTAAAGATGAATTAAAAGAAGCAACTGTAACAGATGCAAATGGCAATACTAAAAAGTATAGACATTTTAAAGATGCAATGAATGCTGTTACTGAAAATGGTAGCACAATTACCCTATACAAAGATATTACTTTAGATTCAACAGCTAAGGTTAGTAGCAAGGCATACAATATTACATTAAACTTAAACGGACACAATATTGATGGAAGCAAAGTAAGTGAAAATAGCGCAGATGGTGTAGTATGTCTATTTGCAAAATATGGATGGAAACCAGCAGAGGGCGAAAAAGCCTATATGGAAGTTGTAAATACTATACCAACAGAAGGTGGAGAAATTAAAGGATACAAACCTGTAGTTGCAACTAATGGTGATGGTAGATATGAACTTGAATTTAGAGTTGGAGAAGGAGTAAAATTAACTACTCTAAACGAAGACACAAATAAAGTAATACTAAAAAATACATTTATGTACTACAACGAAAATACAAAAAATCTGTTTAAAGAAGGCGGATTTAAGTGCATAGATACAGAAAGTAAAGAAAGAGTTTACGGCACTTATGCTGGTGCTTTAAAAGCGTCAAAAGACAAAGAAATAACACTGCTAAATAATATTACATCTACTAGCAAGATTTATTCTGGCAGCGAGTCAGGTACTTTAAATCTAGATGGACATACATACACTTACAAAGGTAAAGCTTCAAATGGTAATTACGTAATAGATGTTAATTATCCAAATGTAACTTTAGAAATCAAAAATGGTAAAATTATAGGTACAGAAAAAGATTGTAACGGTGCAATGTTAGTTGGCGCACCAAATAGCAGTCAAATGAACAACAGAGGTTTGGTACTTGATGGCGTAGAGTTAACAGTGCCAGGCAGTGAATACGGTATTGTAACTAACGGTACAGAAACAGGAAACAAAATAGTTCTAAAAAATTCAACTATCAATATTGAAAACGGTTACGGTATTTACTTCCCATCTGCAGGTTCAGTAACTATTGACAACTCAGTTATCAATGCAAAATACGTAGGCGTACAGATGTGCGCAGGAGACTTGACAATCACAGGCGAAAAGACTGCGATTACAACAAACGCTGATCCAGAAGAAAAACTTGATGGAGACGGAGTTATTGCAGATGGAGCTGCAATCTCAATTATCAACCGTAAAGGTTACAAAGGCATCGGCACAGTAACTGTAGAAAACGGAACATTTAAGGCCAAATCAGGCGTTGATGCAATGAAAGCATACTCATTCTCAAATGAAAATAAAGAAGAAGAATGGACAAATGCTAGTGAAAAAGTTGCTATCTCAGGCGGAGCTTTTTCTACTGCAAAAGAACAGAACATCGACGATGTAAATGATTTATGTGAAAAAGGTACAACAGCTGTACTAGACGAAAAAACAGGTCTAATCAAAGTTGTTAAAGACGACAAAGCACCTGTATTTAGTATTAAAAACAATGGAACATACTACGGTGGAAGCCTTGAATTTACAGTAAACGATGAAAGCGGAGTTGCTTCAGTTGTTTCTGGTGACGAAGCTCTAAAAGCTGACGAAAAAGGCAACTACAAAGTTTCATTAGGCCAAGGGGAAACAAGCAAACAGTTTACAATTAAGGCAACAGACAAGGCAAAAAATGAAACAGAAGTCACTGTTACATTGAAAAAAGAAACAGGCAAAATTGAAAAAGCTGAAGTTAAATTAGTAAACAAGCTAGTTGCTAACAAAACTGAACAGACTCAGAAAATAGAAGTAACTCTAGACGGAGTAACATTGGTAGAAGGCAAAGACTACGAAATCTCAAACGATACTGCTGTAGAAGCAGGCGACTATGAGCTAGTAGTTTTAGGTCGTGGCAACTACGATGGAGACAAAATCGTTAAGTTTACAGTAGCAAAAGGCACTATTGCAAATGGCGATGCAGAGCTAATTGGCAGCCTAACTTACGATGGAACATCACAGGTGCAGCCAGTTAAAGTTACAGTAGGAGATGCAGTACTACTAGAAGGCTTAGACTACGAAGTAACAGGCAACACAGCAACAAAAGCTGGCACATACCAACTAACAGTAAAAGGTATCGGCAGCTTCGAAGGTACAGCAACAGCTAAATTTACAGTAGCAGCAGCTGATATGTCAAAAGCAACTGTTGGAATGGCTAACAAGCTAACAGCAAACAAAAAAGAACAGGTACAAAAAGTTTCAGTAAAACTAGGCAACTTAAACTTAGTAGAAGGCACAGACTTTACAGTATCAGGAAACAAAGCAGTTAAACCAGGCAAATACACACTAACAGTAACAGGTATGGGCAACTACACAGGGAAAGTAGATGCACAGTACACAGTAGAAATCGGACCTTTAGATATACCTGTAATAAAAGGTTCACTAAAGAGCAATAAGCCAAAGATTTCATGGAGCAAAGTTGAATACGCTGAAAAATACACAGTTTACCGTTCAACATCAAAATCAGGCAAATACAGCAAAGTTGGAACAACAACAGGAACTTATTACGTAGATAAGTCAGCATACCCATGCAAAGCTTACTACTACAAAGTTTACGCTTACGACAAAAACAACAAAGCTAGCAAAGCAAGCAAAGTTGTTAAGATCACAAGCGGCAAAGAAATCATGAGCGTAAAACCATCAAACCGTAGCGTAGATGGCAAACCTATGATAGTTTGGAAAAAAGTTCCAACAGCAAGTAAATACGTGATTTACAGAGCAACATCAAAATCAGGTAAATACTCAAAAGTTTACACTGCAAAAGGCAGCGGCACAGCATATATCAACACAGCTGCTAAAAACGGTAAGACATATTACTACAAAGTAAGAGCTTACGACAAATCAAAGAGATACATCGGCTACAGCTCAGTGATTAAAAACAAGACTAAAGCAATTTACACAAAAGTTAAAATCGCAAAGAGCAGCACTAAAAAACCAAGAATAACTTGGTCAGCAGTAAACAAAGCATACAAGTACGAAATCTACAGAGCAACATCAAAATCTGGTAAGTACACAAAGATGCACACAACAAAAAACAAGAGCTATACAGACACAAAAGCTAAAAAAGGCAAAACTTACTACTATAAAGTAAGAGCCGTAGCTAAAAAAGGATACAAGAGCTCCTTTAGCAAAGCAGTAAAAATCAAATGCGTTAAATAGCATATAGCTTAGCAATCAAGGCAAGTTCTAGGAATGACATTATCTGTTCCTCAGGGCTCGCCTTTTTTTGTTACGTTGTAGGCATCGCTATATTTACATCAGCTATACTATTCATTAGATTAGTATATGGTTGAATTTTTTCTGTTTTGTTGTATACTAGTAATAAGGTGTCTATACACTTATGTATAGATGTTATTTTTGCAATAGTAAATGGAGTAAACAATGAACGAAAAATTAAACTTAACCATGCTAACAGATTTTTATGAAATCACAATGGCAAATGGATATTTCAAAGCAGGCATGGCTGAAGATATTGCTTATTTTGATATGTTTTTCAGAAAAATACCTGAAAACGGCGGATTTGCAATACTTGCAGGTATCAACGAAATGATTGATTACCTAGACAATCTAGAATTTACAGAGGAAGATATTGAATATCTAAGAAGCAAAAATATGTTTGACGAAGAGTTTTTACAGTATCTTCTTAACTTTGAATTTAAGTGCGACGTATGGGCAGTACCCGAAGGAACAGCAGTATTCCCTGGAGAACCTCTAGTAACAGTTAGAGGACCAGTAGTGCAAGCACAGTTCGTAGAAACAATGATACTACTTCTAATCAACCATCAGTCACTAATTGCCACAAAGGCAAACAGAATAGTAAGAGCTGCAAAAGGAAGAGCAGTAATGGAATTTGGAAGCAGAAGAGCTCAAGGTGCTTCAGCTGCAATATACGGCGCAAGAGCTGCATATATTGGAGGCTGCGCAGGTACAGCTTGTACAATAGCAGATAGAGACATGGGCATAACAGCACTTGGAACAATGGCACACAGCTGGGTGCAGATGTTCCCAAATGAATACGAAGCATTTAAAAAATATGCGGAAATCTACCCAGACGACAGCGCATTTTTAGTAGATACATACAACGTGCTAAAATCAGGAGTTCCAGCAGCAATCAAAGTATTCAAAGAAATGAAACCTAAAAAAATGGGTATCCGTATCGACAGCGGAGACATTTCATACCTAACAAAAAAAGCTAGAAAAATGCTAGACGATGCAGGACTACAGGATTGTAAAATCGTAGTATCAAACTCACTAGACGAATATCTAATCCAAGATGTCCTAGCAGAAGGGGCTTGCATCGATTCATTTGGTGTTGGCGAAAGACTTATCACAGCCAAAGAACAACCTGTATTTGGCGGCGTATACAAACTAGTAGCCCTAGAAAAAGACGGCGAAATGATACCAAAGATCAAAGTATCAGAAAACGTTGAAAAAATAACAAATCCAGGATTTAAAACGCTTTATAGACTTTACGACAAAGACACACATAGAGCAATGGCAGATGTTATTACTCTAGATGATGAAACTATACCAGAAGGAAACGAATACGAAATTTTCGATCCACAAAATGTATGGAAACGTAAAAAAGTAAGTAACTTTATTGCTAAAAACTTAAGAGTACAGCTATTTGAAAAAGGTAAACTAGTTTATAAAAAACCTAGCATCGAGGAAATCAAAGCTTACTGCGCAGAGCAAGTTGAAGCTCTTTGGGACGAGATGCTTAGATTTGAAAATCCACAAACATACTACGTAGACCTAAGTCATGATTTGTGGGAACTAAAAAAAGAACTAATCGAAAACACAACAAAATAGCAAATTCAAAAATAACTGCTTCACCAAATTGAAGCAGTTGTTTTTTTTATACCTCCATAAAAAATTGCTATTAGTCATACATAACACACTGTGATATAATATGAACATAAAAAATTAGTTATAATATATTTTTGGAGGTGCGTTATGAGTTGCACAATTAAACCTGATGAAATTAAGAGAGTCAAAGGCTTAGGCTTTTTACACAACAAAGGAACAAACGAATTTAACGGTAGAGTTATAACAGGAAACGGCAAAATCACAGCAGACCAGCTAAGCAAAATTGCCGAAGCTGCAAATAAACACGGTGATGGCACAGTATGTTTCACAACAAGACTTACAGTGGAATGCCCTGGTATCGACTTCGAAAACATCGAAGCATTTAGAGAAGACATCGCTGCAGCAGGTCTTATGACAGGAGGCACTGGTGACAAAGTTAGACCAGTAGTTTCATGCAAAGGAACAACATGCCAGTATGGCCGCATAGACACATTTGGACTATCAGAAAAAATCCACGAAAGATTTTTCCTAGGCTACAATGACGTAAAACTACCACACAAATTTAAAATCGCAGTAGGCGGATGCCCAAATAACTGCGTAAAACCAGACCTAAACGACCTTGGCATCGTAGGACAATACGCTCCAACATATAGCCCAGAAAAATGCAAAGGCTGCAACGTTTGCCAAATCGAAAACGCTTGCCCTATGGGAGCAGCAACACTTAAGAATGGCAGTATAGATTATAAAGAAGACCTTTGCAATAACTGCGGTAGATGCGTTTCAAAGTGTCCGTTTGGATGTGTATCCGAAGGACAGTACGGATACAAAGTCTATATCGGAGGCAGATGGGGCAAAAAAACTGCATACGGTAAAATGATAAATCACTTCTTCAAATCAGAAGATGAAATCCTAGATTTTATCGAAAAAGTAATAGAATTTTATAAAGCAAATGGCAAGATAAAAGAAAGATTTGCCGAAACAATCGAAAGACTAGGCTTTGAAAATGTAGAAAAAGAATTGCTAAAATAAGCTAATTAAAGTTAATAAAAAATCGCATAGATTACTCTAAACTTGAGTAAAATATGCGATTTTTGTTTTTTTATTAAATTATAGTTCTTCGATTTCTGATACTGAAAGAGCAGTTACTTCGGCTATTTGTGCTACTACCA